>CAZIQR010000233.1:0-3863 GCA_964541055.1 uncultured Eubacteriales bacterium | reverse complement strand
ATAAGTGCTCGGTGTGCGGCGCGGAAGTCCGGGTCCCCAAGGGCGCCGCGATCCCCCTCTGCTGCAACAAGGAGATGGAGCCGCTGCCGTTCTGCATGGCGCAGCCGCATCCCGAGATGGCCCGCAACTCTTATGACGACCAGCCCTGCGACGACGGGACCCTGCATCACCCGCCGCCGGGGAAAAACACCGGCGTCAATCCCGGAAAGGGCGCGCCCGGGGCCAAGGATTAGGCGGCTTACGCCGCCGTCTCCGGCGCTTTCTTTTTGCGGCCCCCGACGACCAGGCGGTCGTAGATCGCCAATCCGATGACCGAGCCCACGCCGATGGCCACGATGATGAGCCACATCGTCACCGTGTCGACGGGACGCCCCTCTTTGAGCGGCCCGCTGATGTAGCGCTCGAACAGCCGCCCGCCGATCGGCCCGCCGATGATGCTGGCCAGGGCGATCGGCAGGCTCTGGTAGCCGAGGTAAAGCCCTTCCTGCCCCTTGGGGGCGATGGCCCCGATGTACTCGTAGACGCGGGGCGAGGCCATCATCTCGCCGACGGCCATCGAGGCGATGGAGACGATCATGAAGACCCCGGCGATGGGCAGGCTCAGGCCGGCCAGGCCGATCATCCGGTTCGGATCGCCGAACAGCAGCGGGGGCAGGACGTTGACCAGCATCCCCAGGGTGACGACGATCGCCCCGAGCACGATCGTCTTGACCGGGAGCCAGCGCTTGACCAGCCGTGTGATCAGGAGCTGGAAGCAGACGATCATGATCGGGTTGGCCAGGGTGTAGAGCTCCATCGGGGCGTTCGGATCGACGTAGCGCATAAACAGGGGCATGAGGTTGTAGAGCTGGATGTAGAGGAACCAGAACATCGCCAGGACGAGGATGAGGAAGAGGAACTTGAGGTTGCCGAGGACGACGAAGATGCCGCCGAGCGCCTGTCCCAGGGTCCGCTTCTTGACCTCCTGGCCGTCCTTGATCCCGTCGCTGACGTATTGCGGCTCCTTGTAGATGAACAGGGTGACGACGAGGCCGACCAGGGCGAAGGCGGTCGCCGCGTAGGTGAAGATGGCCGGGATGCCCAGGCTTGTCCGGATGAAGTAAGACACGCTGCGGCCGGTGATCGAGCCGATGTTGATGACCATGTAGAAGACGCCGAAGGCCAGCGTGGCCCGCGTCCCGGCCGTTTTCTGGACGGTGCCGGCGATGCAGGGCTTGACGATCGAGCCGCCGAGGCCGATCAGGACGGCCCCGAGAACGACCGGCGCCGTGAAATCGACGGCCTCGGCCGCGCCCTTCCCGATGATCCCCGGCCAGAGGCGCTGGACGTTGCCCATGATGAAATAGCCGAGAGAGATGAGGACGAACGAGATCGAGAGCGAGCGCTTGAAGCCGAACTTGTCGGCCAGGGTCCCGGAGAGGATGGGCATGAAGTAGATGATGCCCCAGAGGAGCGACCCGTTGAGGAAGGTCGCGAAGCTCGGGCTCATGCCCAGGGACTCCTTCAGGTAGATGACCATGAAGGAGGCCATGGAGTAATAGGCGGCCCGCTCGAAGAGCTCGATGGTGTTGGCCGTCCAGAAGGTGGCGGGGAATTTGGCCTTCGCGGAAGCGGTGGAGACGTCGGTCATGAAGTCGGTCCTCCTTCGACGGGGGATAAGCTATCGGGCCTTGGCGGCGGGCGCCCGGTCCTCGGCGCGGCGGAGCAGGCCGTCGCACGCCTCGCGGTCCGGCGACTCCAGGACGACGATCAGGAAGCGGCCGCGGCGCGCCGCCCCGGCCCAGTCGCCGGTCTCGAGCCGCTCGACGACGCGCGGCGTCATCGGGTCGAAATTCTCGGAGAAAAAATCCCCGCCGAAGCGGCCGAAGGCGCGGCCCGCGTCCTCCGCGGCGGAGTAGGCGACGACGAGCAGAAGCGATTCCCCGCCCGCGCCCCCGTACCGGGCCAGGACGGCGTCGGCCTTGCGGCCGAGCGCCAGGGCCGACTCGTCGGCGAGGTAGTAGTGCGCGTCGAGGGCGGCCTGGTTCCGGACGGCGGCGACGCTCGACGCGAGCAGGCCCTCGGCGGGAAGGATGTCCCGGGCCCGGGCGGGCGCCGCGGCCGGCCCGGGGAGGACGGGGGCGGCCATCACCGCGATGCTGAGCGCGAGAAGGCCGGCTCGGATTCTCAACGAAATAAGTCTCTCTAAATAATGAACTTATCGACGAGATGGATCAGAGTGTAGGCGATCGCTGCGACAAGTGCCGCGCCCGGGACGGTGAAGATCCAGGCCCAGACGATCCTCAGGGTCACGCCCCAGCGAACGGCCGACATGCGCTTGGCCGCTCCGACGCCCGAGACGGCCCCGGTGATGACATGCGTCGTGCTGACCGGGACCCCGGCGTGGGTGGCGAAGAAGATGCTGATCGCGCTGGCCGTCTCGGCGCAGAACCCGTCGATCGGCCGGAGCTTCGTGATGCGCTGGCCCATGGTCTTGACGATGCGCCAACCGCCGGTGAGCGTGCCTAGGGCGATCGCGGCCTGGGCGGCCAGCACCACCCAGAGCGGGATATAGAACGTCTTGATCCAGCCCGCGGACAGGATCAGCGTGGCGATGATCCCCATGGTCTTTTGGGCGTCGTTGCCGCCGTGGCCGAGGCTGTAGAGGGCGGCCGAGAAGAGCTGGAGGCGGCGGGCCGCCCGGTTGATGCGGGCCGGGTTCTTCTTCCGCACCAGCCAAGTGGTCAGCGTGATGAAGGCCACGCCAAGGGCCATGCCGAGGACGGGCGCGATGAAGATGAAGAGGACCACCTTGACCCAGCCGTGGGCGATGATGGCCCCCGGCCCGGCCTTGACGATGGCCGCCCCGGCATAGCCGCCCATCAGGGCGTGCGACGAGCTCGTCGGCAACCCCATATACCAGGTGAACAGGTTCCAGCCGATGGCCCCGCACAGGGCCCCAAAGATGACCTGCGGGGTCACGATCCGTACGTCGATCATCCCCGCCCCGACCATTTCGGCGACCCGCGTGTGGAAGATCAGGAAGGCGACGAAATTGAAGAACGCGGCCCAGAGGACGGCCTGGCGCGGCGTGAGGACGCGGGTCGAGACGACGGTGGCGATGGAGTTCGCCGCGTCGTGCATGCCGTTGGTGAAATCGAACGCCAGGGCGACGAGGATGATGAAGAGGACGAACAGGAATCCGACGCTGGGCATGACCACTTAAGTGGATTTGACGATGATCTCTTCGATGACGTTGGCCACGTCCTCGCAGCGGTCGGCCGCGACCTCGAGGCGGGTGTAGATCTCCTTGAGCCGGATGAGGTCCTTGAGCTCGGCGGCCGTCTCGGATTTCTCGAAGAGCTCGGCGATGGCCTCGCGGCAGATGACGTCGGCCTCGTACTCCAGGATGTTGATCTGCTTGCAGAAGGCGTGGACGTGGTCGAGCGACTCGAGATGGTCGACGGCCTCGTAGATCTGGTCGACGGCCTTGACGATGACGTCGACGAGCTTTTTGACATCGGGGGTCGGCCTGGGCAGCTTGAAGGTCCACATCCGGCTGGCCACGCCCTCGATGCAGTCGAGGACGTCGTCGAGGCCGCTGGCCAGGGCGTGGATGTCCTCGCGCTCGAGGGGGGTGATGAACGTGTCGCGCAGCCGGATGAAGATCTCGTGGGTGATATTGTCGCCCTGGTGCTCGATCTTCTTGATATTCTCGTACTTGCGGCCGACATCCTCGTAGTGGTCGGCGAGGTCCTGGAGGGCCAGGGCGCCCTGGCGGACGTTGGCGGCGTCCTCGCGGAACATGTCGAAGAACTTGTGCTCTTTCGGGAAGAGGTGGACTTTCATGGGATGGAAGACCTCGGCGCCCCATAGTATCGGAG
>CAZIQR010000232.1:0-3863 GCA_964541055.1 uncultured Eubacteriales bacterium | reverse complement strand
AGAGGAGGCTTGACATCAGGCGGCTTCTCCTATATAAGTTGAACCAGAAATCTTCAGGGAGGTCATAGACATGGCTTATGAATTCAAGAACTCCAAGGGCGTCAGCTACTTTCTGCACTCGAAGGAAGTCCTCCTGAAGGGTGGCCGCAAGCAGACGATCTTCTTCTTCGCGCGCGACGTGCGGCCGGGCGCTCTGGATGCGGTTCCCGCCGCCTACATCGTCCAGGAGACGGCCAAGACCGGCATGCCCATCCTCAAGAAGAAGTAAGGGTTTCGCCGAGCGACAGGAAGCCGGGGGCCGCGGTTCCCGGCTTGGACGGGGGACCCCCTTCGAGGCTTTCCCCGAAGGCGGTTCCCCCCTTTCTTATTTCGGGACCCGTCTTTGACCGGTCCGGGCCTTCTGAGTATACTGGGCCCATGAATTCCGCCGCATCCAAAACCCTCGTCCTCATTCTCGGCGCGGCCCTGGCGGTCTCGGCCTGCGCCGACAAGAAAAACGCCGAGGCGCCCGGCCCGGGCGCGGCAAAGGCCCTCCAGATCGCCGTCATTCCCAAGGGAACGACCCACGAGTTCTGGAAATCGATCCACGCCGGCGCCGTCCGCGCCGCCCGCGAGCTCGGCGTCGAGGTCATCTGGAAAGGCCCGCAGAAAGAGGACGACCGGGCCCAGCAGATCACGGTCGTGGAGGACTTCATCAGCCGCGGCGTCGACGGCATCGTCCTGGCCCCGCTCGACGACCGGGCCCTGATGCGTCCCGTCCAGGACGCCGCGCGGGAGAAGATCCCCGTCGTCGTCATCGACTCGGGCCTCCAGGGCAGCGACTACGTGAGCTACGTCGCCACCGACAATTACAGGGGCGGCGTCCTGGCCGCCCGGCGGCTGGGCGAGCTCCTCAAGGGCCAGGGCCGGATCTTCCTCATCCGCTACCAGGAAGGGTCGGCCAGCACCGTCCAGCGCGAGGCCGGCTTTTATGACACGATGACCAAGGAGTTCCCCGGCATCACCTTCCTTGTCAAGGACCAGTACGCCGGGGCGACCACGGAAACGGCCTACCAGCTGGCCGAGAACCTGATCAGCCGCTTCCCCGACGTCCAGGGCGTGTTCGCCCCGAACGAATCGAGCACCTTCGGGACGCTGCGGGCCCTGCAGGAAGCCGGCCTGGCCGGCAAGATCGTCTTCGTCGGCTTCGACAGCTCCCCCAAGCTCGTCCAGGGCCTCCGCGACGGCGCGATCCAGGGCCTGGTCATCCAGAACCCGAACAAGATGGGCTATCTCGGGGTCAAGACGATCGTCGCCTGCCTCCGGGGCGAGCCGATCGATAAGATCGTCGACACCGGCGTCGTCCTGGCCACGAAGGACAACATGGACGCGCCCGAGATCAAGGCCCTGCTCACGCCCGACCTGTCGCTGATCAACGACTGATGAACCCTTCAGCCGCCGTGACGCCGGTCCTCCGCATGACCGGCGTCAGCAAGAGCTTCGGCGCCACCCGGGCCCTCGACGGCGTGTCGTTCGAGCTCGCCCGCGGCGAGGTCCACGCCCTGATCGGCGAGAACGGCGCCGGCAAGAGCACGATGATGAAGGTGCTGAGCGGCGCCATCGCTCCCGACGCGGGCCTCATGGAGATCGACGGCCGCCCCTACGCGCCGGCCGGGCCCGGCGACGGGCTCCGCTGCGGCGTCTCCATGATCTACCAGGAACTGAACCTGGCCCCCCACCTCACGGTCGAGGAGAACATCATGCTCGGCCGCGAGGTCCATGCGGCCGGATGGCTCGACCGCCGGGCGATGCGGGACAAGGTCCGCGAGGTCCTCGAGCTCGTCCGCCATCCCGAGATCTCCCCCGACGTCCGCGTCGACCGCCTCAGCGTCGGGGCCAAGCAGCTTGTCGAGATCGCCCGGGCCCTCATCAACCGCTCCCGCATCCTGGTCATGGACGAGCCGACGAGCTCGCTGACCCAGGAAGACAGCCAGCGCCTGTTCGAGATCATCCGCGGCCTCAGAGGGCAGGACGTCAGCGTCATCTATATCAGCCACTTTCTCGAGGAGATCCAGCGGGTCGCCGACTCCTACACGGTGCTGCGCGACGGCCGGAGCGTCGGCTCCGGGACGATGGAGGGGACGCCCCTCGACGATATCATCCAGCTCATGGTCGGCCAGAAGTTCACCGAGCTTTTTCCCCGGGTCGACCACGAGATCGGCGGCGAGCTCCTCCGCCTCGACTGCCTCAGGGGGCCGCGCATGGCCGGGCCGGTCAGCCTGACCCTGTCGAGGGGCGAGATCCTGGGCATCGCCGGCCTGATCGGATCGGGCCGGACGGAGATGCTCCGGGCGCTCTTCGGCCTGGACGAGGTCGAAGGCGGGACGGTCGTCGTCTCCGGCGAGACGCTCAGGGGGCGAGGACCGAGGAGCCGCATCCGCCGCGGCCTCGGGCTCCTGAGCGAGGACCGGCAGGGCGAAGGGCTGGCCATCGCCCTCCCGATCGCCGACAACATGACCCTGAGCCACCTCAAGCCCTACCGGCGCCACGGCCTCCTCAGCCCCGCCCGCGAGCGGCGGGCCGTGGCCGAATGGATCGGACGGCTCAAGATCAAAGCCAAGGGCCCTGGCCAGAAGGTCGGCGACCTCTCGGGCGGCAACCAGCAGAAGGTCGCCCTGGCCCGGCTCCTCCATCAAAAGGCGGACGTGCTCCTCCTCGACGAGCCGACCCGCGGCATCGACGTGGTCAGCAAGAGCCAGATCTACGAGTGGATCGGCGGCCTCGCCCGGGAGGGCAAGGCCGTCCTCTTCGTCAGCTCCTATCTCCCCGAGCTTCTCGGGATCTGCGACCGCATCGCGGTCTTCCATCGGGGCGTTCTGGTCGACGCCCGCCCGACGGAGGCGTGGGACGCCGCCGGCCTGATGGCGGCGGCCACGGTGGGACGGGCCGTGCGCGAGACACCGACCGAGCAAAGGAACGCGGAATGAGCCGTCCCCATCGCGCCGGCGTGAGCCGGGCCCTCAACGTCTTCGGCCCGTTCATCGGCCTCATCCTGGTCATCGCCATCTTCGCCCTGATCCCCGAGGTCCAGGGGCGGTTCCTGCGCGGCGCCAATTTCAAGAGCGTCGCCACGCAGTCGGTCATCGTCGCCCTCGGCGCCCTGGGCATGACCCTGGTCATCATCGGCGGCGGCATCGACCTTTCCGCCGCCTCCAACATCGCCCTGGCCAGCGTCATCACCGCCTACGCCGTCAACGCCGGCGCCCCGCCGGTCGTGGCCCTTTTGCTCGGGGTCCTCACGGGGGGCCTCGTCGGCCTCGTCAACGGCCGGCTTGTGACGAGCCTCCGATTGGTGCCGTTCATCGTCACCATGGGCATGATGGGCATCGCCCGCGGCGCGGCCAAGTGGATCGCCGGCAACCAGAAGATCGACGCGCCCATGACCTGGATCAACGACCTCATGGCCAAGAGCCCGCGGCCGTCGTGGCTCCTGCTCGCGCCCGGGGTCTGGATCGTCATCCTCTTCGCCGTGGCCATGGCCGTCCTGCTCAAGCACACCGTCTTCGGCCGGCACATCTTCGCCGTCGGCTCGAGCGAGGCCACGGCCCGGCTCTCCGGCATCCGGACGAACGGCGTCAAGATGGCCGTTTACGCGGTCTCCGGCCTCTTCTGCGGCCTGAGCGGGGTCATGGAGTTCTCGCGCCTCACGGTCGGCGACCCGACGGTGGCCGTCGGGCTCGAGCTCGACATCATCGCCGCCGTCGTCATCGGCGGCGGCAGCCTGAACGGCGGCGAGGGCAGCATCCTCGGGACCATGGTCGGCGTCCTGATCATGTCCTTCCTCCGCAACGGCTGCACGATGATGGGCTGGCCGAACTACATCC
>CAZIQR010000231.1:0-3899 GCA_964541055.1 uncultured Eubacteriales bacterium | reverse complement strand
TCTTCAACTTCGGCGAGATGCGGCGGGACTTCACCTATATCGACGACATCATCGAGGGCGTCGTCCGGGCTCTGGACCGGCGGCCGGCGGGCGACCCAGGCTGGTCCGGCCGCAATCCCGATCCCTCGCGCTCGAAAGCTCCCTACCGGGTCTATAACCTCGGGAACGGCCGCGCGGTGGGCCTGATGGATCTTATCGCCGCCATCGAGAAGTCCCTGGGACGGAAAGCCGAGATCAAGCTCCTGCCGCTCCAGCCTGGGGACGTGCCGGTCACGTGGGCCGACACATCGGACATCGAAAAGGATCTCGGGTACCGGGCCCAGACGCCGGTCGAGACCGGGATCGCCCGGTTCATCGACTGGTATCGCGGGTACTATCTCTGAACCGGACTTCAGAGCGTGCCGGCGAGAGCGGCCACGATCCGCTCGGCGGCGTGGCCGTCGCCGAACGGACTCCCGGCTTGGGCCATCGTGGCGTAGGCCGCCTCATCCCGGAGCAGACGCTCCGCCTCGGCCACGATCTTGCCGCGGTCGGTCCCCACGAGACGGGCCGTGCCGGCCGCGATCGCCTCGGGCCTCTCCGTCGTTTCGCGCATCACCAGGGTCGGCTTGCCCAGCACCGGCGCCTCCTCCTGGATGCCGCCCGAATCGGTGAGGATGAGGTGGGCCTGGGCCATGAGATGGCAGAACTGCTCGTAGCGGAGCGGCTCGATCAGATGGACCCGCGGGTGCCCGCCCAGGATGCGCATCACCGGCCGGCGCACGTTCGGGTTCAGATGGACCGGGTAGACGATCTCGACGTCCTCGTTCCGGTCGGCGATGTCCCGCAGGGCCGACGAGAGCGATTCGAACGGGGCGCCGAAGCTCTCCCGGCGGTGGGCGGTCACGAGGATGAGCCGCCGCCCGTCCCAGCGGAAGCCGAGATCGAGCGTGACCGGCCGGCGGACGGTCATGAGCAGGGCGTCGATGACCGTGTTGCCGGTGACGAAGATGCTCGACTCGGGCACCTGCTCGGCCCGCAGCGCGGCCGCGGCCTGCGCGGTCGGAGCGAAATGGAAGGACGTCAAAGTCCCGACGATGCGGCGGTTGATCTCTTCCGGGAAGGGATTGTAGCGGTCGCGGGTCCGCAGGCCGGCTTCGACATGGCCGACCGGCGTCCGCCGGTAGAACGCGCCGAGGGCCGCGATCATGGCCGTGCTCGTGTCGCCCTGGACGAGGACGACGTCCGGCCCGACCTCTTCGTAGAGTTGGCCGATCGCGACGAGGGCGCGGCCGGCGAACTCGGCCAGGGTCTGGTCCGGCCGCATCAGGTTCAGATCGTAGCGGGGCGTGATCTCGAACCAGTCCAGGACCTGGTCGAGCATCTGCCGATGCTGGGCCGTGACGCAGACCAGGTTCTCGAACCGGTCCGGATGCTTCTGCAGCTCCAGCACGACCGGGGCGAGCTTGATGGCCTCGGGCCGCGTGCCGAAGACGGACAGGATGCGCTTCATCAGGCCCCTTGCACCTTTTCCCGGACGGCCGAGGAGACGCCGGGTCCGAAGCGGGCCGCCGCCTCGATGAGGGGCCAGTTGTCGCGGAACCACTCGATGGTGTTTTGGAGACCGGTTTCGAACGGCGTTGCCGGATTGTAGCCGATGAGCCCGCGGGCCCGGTCGACCGAGGCCAGCAGCCGGCTCTTGGTGTCCCACTTGCGCTGGCCGGCCATCACGACGCCGGCCGTATTGCCCGTGGCCTTGTTGATCATCTCGGCGAGATCGCCGATGCGGGTTTCGGCGCCCGAGGCCAGGTTGAACTCCTGGCCGACGGCGCTTTCCAGGACCCCGGCCCGGAGGAGCCCGTCGACGATGTCGCTGACGTAGGTGAAGTCGCGGGTGGCGTCGGCGTTGCCGGTGATCGGCAGGGGCTGGCCCTTCATGGCCCAATAGATCCAGTTCGGGATGACATTGCGGTACTGGCCGGGCACTTCGCCCGGGCCGTAGGAGTTGAAGAAGCGCGGCTTGACGACCTTGAGCCCGTACTGATGATGGAAGAAATTCCCGTAGAGCTCGCCCAGCATCTTCGTGATCTGGTAGGGCGTGCTCAGGTGGAGCGACATGAACTCTTCCCTGAGGGGCAGCGGGGCGCCGCTGCCGTAGATCGAGCACCCCGAGGAGGCATAGACGAACCGGTCGACGCCGGTGAAGACCGAGTATTCGAGCAGCCGCAGCGTGCCCATGCCGTTGACCATGAGGTCCTTCTCCGGATGATCGAGGCTGTTCTGGTTGGCGAAGAAGGCCGCCAGGTGGAAGACGATGCTCGGCCGGTCGAAGAAGACGCGCTTGACCTTGACCTCGTCGAGGATGTCGCCCTCGACGAACATGACGCCCGGAAGGGACGGCACGTTCCAGCGCTCCGCGGACGAGAGGTCGTCGAGCACGATCACGGTGCTCCCCAGGCCGGCCAGGGTCCGCACGAGATTGCTGCCGATGGCGCCGGCGCCGCCGGTCACGAGGATGGTCTTGCCTTTGTAGCTCGCTTTGTAGTCGATCATCATGAGTCTCCTATGGCTTTTTTGAGGACGGATTCCATCTGGCCGGTGCAGAACTCGCGCGAGAGGTTGGCCTCCGCATAGGCCCGGCCCCGTCGCCCCATCTCGCGTCCGAGGCCCCGGTCCGACGCCAGCCGTCCGATCGCTTCGGCCAGGGCGCGTTCCTCCCCGGCGCCGACGGTGATGCCGCTCGCCGCGTCGGCGATCATGCCCCGGGCGTCGCTCTCGGCCGGCAGGCTGGCCACCACGGGCCGGCCCGCGGCCATGATGCTGAGGAGCTTCGACGGCACGACGGGGGTCCGCAGCTCGGGGCAGAGATTGATCAGGCACGCGTCGGAGGCGGCCAGGATCTCGGGATAGACCGACCACGGCTGGGTCGGCAGCCAGAGCATGTTCGCGAGGCCCAGCTCGAGGCTCAGGGCCTGGGCCTTGCCCTTCTCGACGCCGTCGCCCACGAAGAGGAAAAGGATCTCCTTGCGGTCGCGGAGGAGGGCGGCGCTTTTGACGATCGTTCCCATGTCCTGGGCCCAGCCCATCGTCCCGGCGTACGACACGACGAAGCGGTCGTCCAGTCCGTACCGGCGGGAGAAGGCGTTCGCCCTGGCCCCCGGGCGGATACGGTCGAGGTCGATCCAGTTCCCGACGACGTCGACCCGCCCGCCCGCGCCGCCGCGCGCGACGACATGGCCCTTGTTGCCGGGCGAGTGCACGGTGATCCGGGCCGCCCACCTGTAGACCTGGCGCTCCATGGCCTCGAAAAAAGCGATGAGGGCCTTGTTCGTCAGCATCCCCAGCTCGACCGCCTCGCGCGGGAAGAGGTCCTGGATGTTGACGACGACCGGGACGCGGCGGACGCGGCCCAGCCCGGCGATCATCCACGGCAGCGGCAGGGGAGGGGAGAGGACCATGGCCGCGTCGGCCCGCGGCGCGACGGCCGCCAGCGCCGTGAGCCAGGCCCCGACGAAGAAATGCTCCAAGCCGCGGCCGATCATGCTCGAACGGGGCAGCGTCAGGATCCGGGCCCTCTTGACCTCGATCCCGTCCAGGGTCTCGGTCATCCGGAAGCTCCGCCGGTACTGGGGCGGGGCGACCTTGACATTGTAGCGCGGATAGCCGGTCAGGACCGTGACGCGGTGCCCCCGGTCCCTGAGGCTGGCCGCGAGCTCGCACATGAGATGGGCGGCGCCGCCGATCTCAGGCGGGTAATAGGGCGTAATGAGCAGGACTTTCACGCAAGAAACCTCATGATTTAGTCGCGGGGGGAACGGACTAAGGCGGAATGATAGCCCAGCCTTCCCGGTCTGTCAACGACCTTGAGGCTCTATGATGATTAGTGTGGTAGCCATGGGAGCAAAACCGTCAGGGGCAGG
>CAZIQR010000230.1:0-3922 GCA_964541055.1 uncultured Eubacteriales bacterium | reverse complement strand
GAGCCGATCCAGGTGCAGATCAGGGTGAAGACCATGACCTGCCACTTGAGGCTCCGGCCGGCGACCATGAACTGCTCCTGGCTCTTGATCCGGCGCGACCGGATGAAGTTCAGGACGGTCAGGGCCACGAGATACGCGAGGATGATGATGAGGTAGGTCGACATCCGCCCTCCTTCGGGCCGGAGCGGTCCGGCCTCAGACTTGGAGATCGGGCGGCAGCTCGCCGCCCTTCCGCTCGAGCTTGACGGAAAGGAGCCGGGTCATGTTCGGCTCCGGCATGGACGTGCCGTAGATGTAGTCGGCGACTTCCATGGTTTTGTAATTATGGGTGATGATGATGAACTGCGTCTGGCGCTTGATCGTCTTCATCAGGTCGAGGAAGCGGGCCAGGTTGACGTCGTCGAGGGCCGCATCGACCTCGTCGAGGAAGCAGAACGGCGACGGCCGGTAGCGGAACAGGGCGAACAGGAACGCGAGCGACGTCAGGGACTTCTCGCCGCCGGAAAGCAGCGACAGGTTTTGGACGCGCTTGCCGGGCGGCTGGGCGACGATCTCGACGCCGCTCTCGAGCGGGTTGTCCGGCTCGATGAGCTTGACCTCGGCGTTGCCGCCCTTGAAGAGGGCCGTGAAGAGCTCGTTGAAGTTCTTGTTGACCTGCTCGAGGGCTTTGGCGAATTGGTCCTTGCTCTCCTCGTCGATCTTCTTAATGGCCTCGACGGTCGAGGTGATCGAGTCGCGCAGGTCCTGCCGCTGCTGGCTCAGGAACTCGAAGCGCTTCTTCTGCTCGACGAACTCCTCCTCGGCCATGAGGTTCACGGCCTTGAAGCGGGTCAGGGCCTCGCGGGCCTCCTCGAGCTCCGTCTCGACGTCGTCGTCGGTCATCTCCGCGAGAGGGCGCCACTTCTTCATTGTCCGGCGCGGCCTGACGGCTGGCCCGGCCGCGGCTTCGCCCGGCGTTTCGGCGGCCTGTTCGCCGGCTTGCTCGACGGCTCCCTCACCGGCTTCCTCGCCCGCCTCTTCTTCTCCCTCGGCCTCTTCCTCCTCGACTTCCGGCTCTTCCGTCGCGGGCGAGGCGCCGGCCCCGGCCGCCGCGGCTTGGGCCTCGGCCCGGAGCTCGGTCAGGGTCTTCTTGAGCTCCTGCCAGCACATCTCGTCGAGGTTGACGAGGTCGCGTTCGACCTCGGCCTTGCGGATCTCGTGCCGGACCCGCTCGTCCTTGGCCGCCTCTTCCTCGGCGCGGCACTTCGCGACGACCGCCTCGGAGTCCTCGACCGCCTTGCGGACCCGTTCGAGATCGCTCTCGGTGGCTTCGAGCCGGGATTCGGCGGCGACCCGTTCGTCGCCGAGGGCCGCGGCACTCTCGCGGAAGGCGGCGATCTCCCCGCGGAGGCGGGCCTGGTCTTGGTCGCTCTTCAGGATATCGGCCTCGAGCAGCTGGATCTTCGCCGTCGCGGCCTCTTTGCGCTTCTCGGCCGCCCGGATCTGATCGCCGATGCCGTTCATCCTCTCCTGGACGAGGTCGAGCCCGGATTTGGCCTCGAAGAATCGCCTCTCGAGCACCGCCTCGCGGGCGGCGAAGCCGGCGTGGTCGCGCTCCTGGCCCTCGATCTGGTCCTTGAGCGCCAGGGCCTCGGATTCGAGCCGGGCCTGGCCCTCGGCCGTGCCCCGCACGGCCTCCTCGCGGCCGGCCTTCTCGCTCCGCAGGACCTCGAGCTCGCGGCCGAAAAGCGACTGTGTCGCACGGATCTTCTCGCTCTCGCCGCGCCTGTATCGGTGCTCGCGCTCGCGGTCCTGGATAACGCGCTCGGCGCGCTCGAGCTCTTCGCGGACGGCGGCCAGGTCGCGCCCGATGGTGGCCGCGGCGCCGGCCTGTTCCTCGATCCCGGCCGTGACCGGCTGCGCCTCCGACTCGAAGG
Source organism: uncultured Eubacteriales bacterium (assembly GCA_964541055.1). Classification (GTDB taxonomy): domain Bacteria; phylum Acidobacteriota; class Aminicenantia; order Aminicenantales; family Saccharicenantaceae; genus RBG-16-66-30. The sequence continues at coordinate 2,006 of CAZIQR010000230.1, read as the reverse complement.
CGGCGATCTCGGCCTCGAGCCGGCGGATCTCGGAGACCAGTGCGATCGCGCCCTCGGCTTTCTGGCCGAGCTTGAGGAGGCCGGACGAAAGCAGGAGGTCGCCCGCCGGTGTCAGGAAATTGAGCTCGGGGTGCTCGATCCAGGCCCGGACCGCTTCGCCCGCGTCGCTGACGATGACCGCGTCCTCGAGACCGGCGAGGCGCCCGGCCAGCCGCTCGTCGGGTTCGATGAGGCTCTTGAGCTGTCCGATGACGCCGGGCCGCCCGAGGACTTCGGCCGGGACGGCCGGGCGGGCCGAGGACGGAACGAGCAGGTAATTGCCGCGAAGGCCGGACGGCATGCCGGCGATGAACTCCTCCGCCGGGACGACGCGGGAACGGGCGCTCTCGCGCCAGAACGTGTCGAAGAGAACGGCGTTCTCGGGGCTCGTCCGGATGAGGTCGGCCAGGATGCCGAGGCCGCCCGGCACGTCGTCGGTCGGGCTGGCTTCGCGGGCCTTCTCCTCGATCTTGCGCAGCGCCTGGAGGTGATAGACGGACTCGTCGCGCTTCGACTTCAGCGCTTCGAGCTTCTGGCGCGCCTCTTCGAGCGACCGCTCCGCCGCGGCCTGGGCCGCCTTGATGTCCTCGGCGCGGCCGACGAGGGATTCGCGGAGAGAACGCGTGCTGGCGATGTCCCGCTCGATGGCGGCCGCCCCGGAGGAGCTCTCGACGAGCAGCGTGGCCTGTTCGGCGAGCTGGGCGGCCAGCTTCTCTTCCTGGCGGACGATGAGCTCGAGCTCCTTTTCGGCCCGGACGCCCTCGTTCTTGATCTCGGTCAAGGCCTGGAGCGTCTGGAGGTAGAAGCCCCGCAGGCGCTCGACCTCGCGGCCGGCGAAGAGCCGGGATTCGCGGGCGGCCGTTAGGTCCAATTCGGCGACGGACGCTTCGGAGCGGCTGGCGGCGAGCGAACCTTCGTGGCCGCCGAGGCGGGCCTTGAGATCCTCGGTCTCCTTGGTCAGGCAGAGGACGTCCTCGAGGAACTCGTTGCGGTCGGCCTGAGCCCGCTTCTTTTTCTCGTCGAAGAACTCGACCCGCTTCGATTCGCGGTCGATGTCGCTCTCGATGCGGGCGGCCCGGGTCTTGAGGCCGAACAGGCTCTCCTGTCCGTCCTTGAGCAGCTTCTCGAGGTCCCAGAGCTCCTTGCGGCGCGCAGCGGCGTCCTTTTCCTCGTTCCGGAGGCGGGACGTCTCCTGGGCCTCGCGTTGGACCCCCGCGTCGTAGAGGGCCGCGGCCTCCTGCTGCGCCTTCTCGAGGACGACGAGCTTCCGCTGATAGTGATGCGAGGTCAGCTCGCGGATCCGCTCGCGCAGGCGCCGGTAGCGGTTGGCCGCCTGGGCCTGGCGCTGGAGGGAGTTCTTGCCTTTCTCGACCTCGATGATGATGTCCTCGAGGCGGATGAGGTTCTGCTCGGTGCTGTCGAGCTTGGACTGGGCCTGACGCTTCTTGTCCTTGTAGTATGCCGTGCCGGCGGCCTCCTCGATGAAGAGGCGCTTCTCGTTCGGCTTGGAGGTGACGAAGTTGCCGATCGAGCCCTGCTTGATGACGAAGTATTCCTTCTCGCCGATGGCGTGCTTCCAGAGCTCGTCCTGGATGTCCTTGAGCCGGACGGTCTTGCCGTTCATCCGGTATTCGTTCTCGCCCGAGCGGAAGGCGCGGTGGGAGATGGTCATTTCCTCGTCGTCGCCGCCGAGGGTCAGGAGGGAATCGGCCATGGAGAGGGCGGGCCGCTTGGTGTTGCCGGAGAAGATGACCTCGTCGGTGCGGTCGCCGCGGACGACGCTCGTGCGGTGGCCGCCGAGCGACCAGATCATGGCGTCGACGAGGTTGGACTTGCCCGTGCCGTTGGGGCCGACAATGGCCGTGATGCCGGGGTGGAAGACGATCTTGGTCCGCTCGGCGAAGGACTTGAATCCTTGCAGCTCGAGCTTCTTGATGATCATGCTCATGATAAAAAGGCGCTTTCAG
>CAZIQR010000229.1:0-3927 GCA_964541055.1 uncultured Eubacteriales bacterium | reverse complement strand
GGGATCGCGGCGCCCTTGGGGACCCGGACTTCCGCGCCGCACACCGAGCACTTATACGTCACGCCTTCGTCCATGCGCCCTCCTTAATCGTCTGATCGTGTTTCTATTCTATCACCCGGATGATTTTCTGCCTATTCGATATTAAAGAAACGGATCAGGAAAGCGATTCGGAATAGGCCGCGGAAGAAGGGGTCGAGGGGTATCATCGGAGGGAGCAAGAAGCGGTGATTTAGCCTTCATCGCGAGGGAGACCTACCCGTAGCGAACTTGGTGAGCGGAGGCCCGGATGCGCCGCGGAGCTACTCGGAGCTGCGCATCCGGTAGATATCATGAACAAGAACTCATTCCGATATTTCGCAGAATTGGGCTTCGAGCACTCGGCCCAATTCTGCAGGTCCGCTCCGAAAACTCCGCTCCCCGCCGGCAGGCGAACGGAGATGATCCCCGAGTCCCCTCCGCGGCCGGCATCGAACGAAATGGGCCATGAGGTCCATGTTGACCATCCGCGGCGATTGCTGTAAGGTTTTAAGGAGTTTGACGCCCATGGAACCGCGCAAGGACCTCGTGCTCGGCCATTACCGCCTGCTCGAGCCCCTCGGCGAAGGCGGCATGGGCGTCGTCTGGAAGGCCCGCGACCTCAAGCTCGACCGCGACGTCGCCCTCAAGCTCCTGCCGCCTGGCGCGGTCGACGATCCCGAGCGGCGGGCCTTCTTCGAGCGCGAGGCCAAGGCCGTCGCCGCCCTGAGCCACCCCAACATCGTCACCATCTACGCCGTCGACGAGGCCGAGGGCGCGACCTTCTTCACCATGGAGCTCGTCGACGGCCAGCCGCTCTCCCGGGTCATCGAGCCCGGCGGCGTGCCCCTCGACCGCTTCCTCGCCGTCGCCCTGCCCCTGGCCGGCGCCGTGGCCGCGGCCCATGCCCGCGGCATCATCCACCGGGACCTGAAGCCCCAGAACATCATGATCGACGCCGCCGGCACCCCCAAGATCCTCGACTTCGGGCTGGCCCGGATCTTCCTGCCGCGGCCCCGCGCCCTCACCGGCGACGAGGCCACCACGGCCACGCTCGACACGGATTTCGCCGGCACGATCGCCTACATGTCGCCCGAGCAGCTGCGGAGCCAGCCGCTCGACCACCGGACCGACATCTTCTCGCTCGGCGCCGTCCTCTTCGAGTGGGCCACCGGCCGCCTGCCGTTCGCGGGGCGGACCGGCCCGGAGAGGATCGCCGCCGTTCTCAAAGACGAGCCGCTCTCGGCGGCGGACCTCAATCCCCGCCTCCCCCGCGAGATCGACCGGATCCTGCGGCACTGCCTGGAGAAGGAGCCCCGCTACCGTATGGCCTCGGCCCGCGACCTGCGGGACGAGCTCGAGTCCCTTCGGCAGGCCGGCGCCGAAGGCGGCCGCGGCGAGGTGCCGTCGATCGCCGTCCTGGCTTTCGCCGACATGAGCCCCGAGAAGGACCAAGGTTATTTCTGCGAGGGCATCGCCGAGGAGATCATCAACGCCCTCTGCCGGGTTCAGGGATTGCGCGTCGCCTCCCGGACCGGCTCCTTCCAGTTCAAGGACGCCGCCGCCGATCTCCGCGAGATCGGCAACACCCTCCGGGTCGGCCATATCCTCGAGGGCAGCGTCCGGAAATCCGGCGACCGGCTCCGGATCACGGTCCAGCTCATCGACGCCTCGCGGGGCTTCCACCTCTGGTCCGAGTCCTACGACCGCGAGTTCCGCGACGTCTTCGCCATCCAGCAGGAGATCGCCCGCAACATCGTCCGCTCGCTCCGGGTCACCCTGAGCCCCCAGGAGAAAGGCGCCCTGGCCGAGGTGCCGACGAGCCATGTCCAGGCCTACGACTACTACCTGCGCGGCCGGAGCTTCTACTACCGCTACGGCCGCCACGACATCGAATTCGCGCTCCAGCTCTTCTCCCGGGCGACCGAGCTCGACCCGGAGTACGCCCTGGCCCACGCCGGGCTCGCCGACTGCTGGTCCTACATCTATCTCTATGCCGAGCGCAAGGACGCCGTCCGCATCCAGGCCGAGACCGCCGGGCGGCGGGCCGTCGAGCTCGCCCCGGAATGCGCCCAAGCCCAGGCCTCGTTGGCGGTGGCCCTGTCGCTCGGCGCGAACACGGCCGACGCCCAGGCCGCCTTCGAGAAGGCCATCCGCCTCGACCCGTCGCTCTGGGAGGCCTGGTATTTCTACGCCCGGCAGGCCTTCGCCAGCGGCGACCTGCCCAAGTCCCGTTCGCTCTACGAGGAAGCGATGCGCGTCCGGCCCGAGGACTTCTACGCCCCGCTCCTCGTCGCCCAGGTCTACCAGGAGCTGGGCCGCCCCGAGGACGCCCGGGCCGCCCGCGAGCGCGGCGTCGGCCTGGTCGAGAAGCACATCGATCTCCATCCCGACGACGCCCGGGCCCTCTACATGGGGGCCAACGGGCTCGTCGCCCTCGGCGAGAAAGGGAAGGGCCTGGAGTGGGCCCGGCGGGCCCGCCGCATCGATCCCGACGATCCCATGCTGCTCTATAACCTCGGCTGCATCCACGCCCTGGCCGGGGACCTGGAAGAGGCCATCGACTGCCTGGAGCGGGCCGCGGCCGGCGGGCTTCTCCAGAAGGGCTGGTACGAGCACGACGGCGATCTCGATCCCCTGCGGGGGCATCCCCGCTTCAAGGCCCTGCTCGAGAGGATGTGAAGGGACCGAACCGGGCATGGGCACGCTCGTCACGGCCTCCGCGCTGACCAAGACGTACGGCGACTTCACGGCCGTCGCCGGCATCGATTTCGAGATCCGGGAAGGCGAATGCTTCGGCTTCCTCGGGCCGAACGGCGCCGGCAAGACGACGACGGTGCGCATGATCCACTGCGTCTCGCCGGTCACCTCGGGCGTCCTCACCGTCGCCGGGCTTCCCGCCCGGATCGACAACCGCGACGTGAAAGGCATGACCGGCGTCATCCCCCAGGAGATCGATCTCGACGTCGATCTGACCGTCGAGGAGAATCTGGTCATCTTCGCCCGCTTCTTCGACATCGGCCGCCGCGAGGCCAAGGCCCGCATCGCCGAGCTCCTGCGCTTCGCCGAGCTCGAGGCCAAGGCCCGGAGCAAGATCTCGGAGCTCTCGACCGGCATGAAGCGCCGGCTGCTCATCGCCCGGGCCCTGATCAACCGGCCCCGCCTGATCGTCGCCGACGAGCCGACGACCGGCCTCGATCCCCAGGCCCGCCACCTGATCTGGCAGCGCCTCCGCCAACTCAAGAACCAGGGCACGACCCTCATTCTCACGACGCAGTACATGGAAGAGGCGCAGCAGCTCTGCGACCGGCTGGTGATCATGCACCAGGGACGCATCCTCAAGGAGGGCGTGCCGGGGCGGCTCGTCGAGGACGAGATCGGCCGGGAAGTCATCGAGGTCCGGACGCCGCCCGAGGACGACGCCCGGGTCCTGGGACAAATGGCCGGCTTCGCCTGCGCCCACGAGCGCGTCGGCGACACGCTCTATTTCTACTGCCGGGAGGGGCACGGGCTGCGGCAGAAGCTCCTCGAGCTCGACCTGCCCAACACCCTGAACCGCCCGGCCACCCTCGAAGACGTCTTCCTCAAGCTCACGGGACGGAGCCTCCACGAATGAGCCTGTCCTACCGCATCGCCTACGTCTTCCTGAGGAACCTCTATTCCTACAAGCGTTTCGTCGTCCCGACCTTCCTCGTCAGCCTCGTCGAGCCGCTCTTCTACCTCATCACCTTCGGCGTGGGCATGGGCGCCTACATGGGCGCCTTCGGCGGCCAGCCCTATCTCCATTTCCTCGTCCCCGGCGTCCTGGCCTCGGCGTCGATGATGTCGGCCTCGTTCGAGTGCCTTTACGGCACGTTCGTCAAGATCGTCCACGAGAAGGTCTACGATTCGCTCATCACGACCCCGGTCTCG
>CAZIQR010000228.1:0-3951 GCA_964541055.1 uncultured Eubacteriales bacterium | reverse complement strand
CTGAGATAAACGCCCTTCCCCAAGCGTTATTAAGGCAGGCGTTCAATGGGGAGCTCTAGATGAAAAAGACGACGATCCGGGAAAAAGCGGGAGATTGGGGCGAGGGAGAAAATAAGGGGAAGATCGTCCTTTATAAGGCCCCCGATGGGTTGGCTGCCCTAGAGGTTCGTCTTGCTCAAGAGACGGTCTGGTTAAACGCGCATCAGATGGCCGCCCTATTCGGCAGGGACAGGTCCGTCATCCTGCGGCATATCCAAAACGTATACAAAACAAACGAATTAGATAGAAAATCAACCTGTGCAAAAAATGCACAGGTTGCCGCGGACGGCAGGTTGCGTGACGTCGATCTCTATAACTTGGATATGATCATATCCGTCGGATACCGGGTTAACTCAAAAAGGGGCACCCAGTTTCGCATTTGGGCCACAAATGTCCTGAAAGAGCACATAGTCAAAGGCTTTACGGAAAATAAAGCCCGACTCCAAGAGTTGAAACAGTCTCTAGCACTGGTCGAGCACGTTTTGGACCGTCACGAGGTCACCTCCGACGAGGCCAGGGCCTTGCTTAGGGTCGTAACTGATTATTCATGTGCTCTTGACCTGCTCGACGACTACGATCATCAACGAATCCCAGAGGTGCCCGTCCATAAGAGGAGAGTTAGTCCGATCCCTTATGAGGAAGCCCAGAGGATCATCGGCCGGCTCCGGGAGAAATTCGGCGCTTCGGCTCTGTTCGGGCAGGAGAAGGACGAAAGCCTCCATAGCTCGCTCAACGCCATTATGCAGACGTTCGATGGGAAGGATGTTTATCCTGGGCTCGGGGCAAAAGCCGCCCATCTCCTCTATTTCCTGGTCAAGAACCATAGCTTCGTCGACGGCAATAAGCGGATTGCAGCGGCTCTGTTCCTGTGGTTCATGGAAAAGAACGCAGCCCTTTATGAGGCCGACGGGACAAAGAGGATCGGCGACTCCGCTCTCGTTGCGATGACGTTGATGATCGCGGAAAGCGCTCCAAAAGAGAAGGACCCGGTGATCAAGATCGTCATGAATCTCATCGTCAAGAGGAAATGACCGTGGCGCGATCTATTAAGAACGGCAACGGCAGAAAACTGAACTCGCCGGCCTCCGTAAATGCCGCCGTGAAGTCGATCTGCGATATCATGCGGCGGTCCAATTGCGCCGGGGCCCTTCAGTACGTTCCCGAGCTAACCTGGCTCCTTTTTCTGAGGATCCTTGACGAAAACGAGAGCCGGGAGGCTGAGCGTTCTGAAGCTGTCGTCGCTGATTTCAGCCCAGCCTTGGAATCTCCCTACCGTTGGCGGGATTGGGCCGCCCCGGAGGGCGCAAAACGGAAGGAGCTTCAGAACGGCGCCCTGGGCGCCTTCTTCGGGTTCGCCAATGGCGAACTCCTGCCGTATCTGAGGGGCCTTCGCGAGAAGCCCAACGCCTCGGCCCGCCAGAAGATCATCAGCGAGATCCTCTCCGGCGTCGAGCGTGTCCGGATCGATACGGAGCGGAACTTCCTCGATGTCTTGGACAAGGTCCATGAGATCTCCAACGAATCGGTGGATCCGACACATGTTTTTCCTCTTTCTCAGGTCTATGAGGGACTTCTGCTCAAAATGGGGGAAAAGGGCAACGATGGCGGCCAATTCTTCACGCCGCGGGAGATCATCCGGGCCATGGTCAGGGCGGTGGACCCTTCTCCCGGCCAGACTATCTATGATCCCTGCTGCGGAACCGGCGGATTCCTGGTCCAAGCTTACTTGCATATGAGAGAGAAGCTCGGGAATTCGGCAACCGGGGATGTCCTGGATACGCTGGGTCATAGGACTTTCTATGGCCGCGAGAAAGAGGATCTCATCTATCCGATCGCCCTGGCCAATATGGTCCTGCATGACATCGATGAGCCGCGTCTCTGGCACGGCAACGCGCTCACGGGGAACGAGATCTACGGCGGGCTTTTTCAGGATGCGCCGGCTCTCTTCGACGTCGTCCTGACGAATCCGCCCTTCGGCGGCAAGGAGGGCAAGGAAGCCCAAACCCGTTTTGCTTATAAGACCGGCGCGACGCAGGTTCTTTTCCTTCAGCACGTCATTGACTCCCTCAAGCCCGGCGGCCGCTGCGGCCTGGTCATCGACGAAGGCGTTCTCTTTAGGACAAATGAGACCGCGTTCGTCCAAACCAAACGGAAGCTGCTGGATGATTGCGACCTGTGGTCGATCGTCAGCCTTCCGGCCGGGGCGTTCGTCAACGCGGGGGCCGGCGTCAAAACCAATCTTCTTTTCTTTACCAGGGGCAAGCCGACCGAGAGCATCTGGTATTTCGACCTGTCTGATATCAAGGTCGGGAAGAAGTCTCCGCTGACCCTGGCTCATTTCGATGAATTCTTCAAGCTCCTGCCCGGCAAAGAAGCCGGGGAACGGAGCTGGTCAGTGCCGCGGGCCGAGATCGAGGCGCGAGGATTCGATCTGAAGGCTGTCAACCCGAACCGCAAAGTCGTCGTGGACGAGCGAACGCCAGACCAGATCCTGGACGAGATCGAAGCCAGAGGCCGGGAGATTGCCGAAGCTCTGGCGACCCTCAGGCAGAAAACCTAAAAAGCTGGCCGCCTTCACCCCGGCGCCTTGGCCGGCCGCGACCCCCAGCTCGAGAAGGCCATCGCCCTTAAGCTGGAGAAGATCAAGGCCAATCCCCTGACCTTCGCGCCAAAGCCGGCTAACCCGAAAAAGTAAGAGATCCCGAGAGACTGTCCCTGCGCGAGGCAATCGGGTAGAATACAAGGGACCGTTTCGAGCGATCATGAAAAAAACCGGAGGGAGGGATCCTTCATGAGCCAGTCGATCAAAGGCACCAAGACCGAGAAAAACCTGCTGAAGGCGTTTGCCGGCGAGTCGCAGGCGCGGAACCGCTACACCTATTTCGCGGGCGTGGCCCGCAAGGCGGGCTTCGAGCAGATCGCCAACATCTTCACCGAGACCGCCGAGAACGAGAAGGAGCACGCCAAGATCTTCTTCAAGTTCCTGGAGGGAGGCGAGGTCGAGATCACGGCCGCCTACCCGGCGGGCGTGATCGGCGACACCAAGGCCAACCTCGAGGCGGCCGCCGCCGGCGAGAAGATGGAGTGGAGCGCGCTCTACCCCGAGTTCGGGAAGACGGCCCGGGCCGAGGGCTTCCCCGAGGTCGCGGCGTCCTTCACGGAGATCGCCGACGTCGAGGCCTTTCACGAGAGGCGCTACCGCAAGCTCGTCGCCAACCTCGCCGCCGGCCAGGTCTTCAAGAAGCAGGCCCCGGTCAAGTGGCACTGCACCAACTGCGGCTACGTCCACGAAGGCCCGGAGGCCCCGGCCGTATGCCCGGCCTGCAAGCATTCCCAGGCTTACTACGAGGTCCTGGCCGAGAATTGGTGACGCGTCTTTGACATTTCACCGGGCTTCACTATAATGAAGGTCCGTTTTTTACGGACATGACGAACGCCAGGAAAGGCTTGTAAGTCTTTGATTTTCGGGGCCGGTACGGACATTATCGAGGTCCAGCGCGTGGAGGAGAAGCTCCTCCGCACCGAGAACCTCAAGATCAAGCTCTTCACGCCGACCGAGATCGCCTACTGCGAGTCCAAGCACCGCCCGGCCCTGCACTTCGCCGCCCGCTTCGCCGCCAAGGAGGCCTTCCTCAAGGCCATGGGCACGGGCTGGTCGGGCGGCCATCAGTTCTCCGAGATCGAGGTCATCAACAACCCCCTCGGCAAGCCCGAGCTCTTTGTCCACGGCAAGGTCCAGGAATTCTGCGAGGCCCACGGCATCGGCGCCATGGAGGTCTCGCTGACCCACATCAAGGACGTCGCTTCGGCCGTCGTCGTCCTCGAAAAGAAAATGCCCTAATCCGAAGGAGACACAGCCCTCATGTCGAACATCGGCTCCTACGACGAACGCGTCAAGAACTTCAGCTGGTC
>CAZIQR010000227.1:0-3954 GCA_964541055.1 uncultured Eubacteriales bacterium | reverse complement strand
GGAGATCGCCGTCGATCTTCGGCCCGCTCTCGACGCGGGCGGCGGTCATGGCCGGGGGCGACGGCGGCGTGCCTCCCTGTAGGAGGGCGGCAAGAAGGAGAAGCGCCGGCGGCGAGGCGAGGCGTTTGAGGATCGAGGCTTTCATAATAGCCGGACCATATTAGCGGATTCCCAGCGGTTTGGCGAGCCCAAAACGTGGATCGGTCCGGGTTCGATATCGGAATGGATCGTCCCGCAGTCCCCGAAAGAGAGCTCCCTACTCGGCGGCCGGCTTCTCGCGCTGGTCCGCTTCGATCGCCCTGAGCTTATCCTGGATCTCGGCCAGGGCTGCCTGGATCTCCTTCATCCTCATGGTCCGCGAACGGAACGAAAGCGCGACGGTAAGGGCCGCGGCGGCGATGAGCAGCGCCTGCAGCCCAATGATGGACGCGATCGCCCAGGCCTCGTTCCGGAAGCCGGTGAGGGCCCCCGTTACGCCGGATACGAGGAAGGCCGCCGCCAGCACGATCCAGACAGCCAAGGTGGCGTTCTTCAGCCGCCGGAGACGTGCCGCGTCTTTCGCCAGGATGGCCCGGATGGCCTTTCGCGAAGCGTCGGGGCCGGCCCCCGCGCCCCCGTTCATTTGCTTGAGAAGCTCCTCCCTCAGATCATTTTCCATGCTCATTCTTCGCCTCCATTTCCTTTCTCAAGGCCCGCTTGGCGTAGTGGAGCCTCGTCTTGACCGTATTCAGGCCGCAGCCGATGACCTCGGCGATCTGCTGATAGGAGAGGTCCTCGAAAAAGCGAAGGACGAGGATCTCCCGTTGCGCCGGATGAAGCCTGCTTAGGCCCTCGTGGATGAGGGCCGCGTCGGCGGGTGAGAAGGCCTCGTCCGGTTCTCCGTCGGGGACCTCCCGCTCGTCGCTGAGCTCGCAGGACCGCCCTTTCCGCCGGAGGCGCTGATAGGCCTCGTTGCGAGCGATCCGGTAGAGCCAGGGCCTGAAGCTCTCGGCGTTCTTGAGCGTGCCCAGCTTGGCGAGGACCCGGAGCCACGTGTCCTGGAGGACGTCCTCGGTCGTTTCCGGGCCGTCCGCGAGCTGCCCGATGAAGTAGCGCAGGCGCCGGTCATACCGGCCGATGAGTTCGCCCTGGGCCTCCCGGTCGCCGACCCGGCACCGGAGGACGAGGACGCTTTCTTCGAGCCTATCGCTGCTGCCCATTTCGGTCCTTCCATTTATAGAGATGCACGGGCGGTCGAAATGTTCAAACGACCGACGAGCGGTCTCTATTCGAGACGGAACGTCAGGATCTTCCAAGGGCCGGCCGAGACCGTCAGAACGCCGTCCCGCACGGCGGCATCGGCCAGCCGGTTCCCGAGAAGGTCGGTTTGAAAGGCGCGGGACATGGGGACTGGGATGCCGATGCTCGCCGCCGCATGCCGGCCCTCCGTCTCGACGACCCGCAGCTCGTAGCCGGTCTCGATCTTCCGGAATGCAGCCAGCTGGAGCCCCGATTCCGAGAGGGAGAGGAAGTTCCCCGACGGCGGCAGGTCGCCCGGTCCCGGCTCGCGGATTCGGCAAAGTAGCGGGCGGGCGAAGGCCGCCGCGGCCTGGATCCGGTCCCCGTTCGAGAGCTCCCTGACATGGGGCATCAGGGCGTGGCGGTACTCGGCATAGATGGGCCAGCCGTATTCGTGCGAATAGTAGCCTTCCCACTCGCGCATGATCAAATTCGAGATCCGGCCGCCCTGGCCGCGTTCGAACCACTGCGTGCCGGCGTGAAGGACGAGAAGTCCGCGGTCCGCGCCGAGGAGGTCGGCGAAGGTCAGCCCGTGGAAAGCTGGGTTCTTGGTCTCTTCGACGCCGAACGGGAAGTCCCGGATGACGTGGGCCACGGGAAAACCCGGGACGAACGAAAGCCAGTAGCCCTCTTTGATATCCGGCGCCGAGACGTCGGGATGGGGCGGCACCTGGGCCAGAACGCGGCTCACGACTTCGACATAGGGAGACCTCGCCGCAAGAGTCACCCACGTCTCGAACTTCAGGTATTTCCAGGCGTGCTGGGCCCGGACCGTGGCCCAGAGCGGGCCTTTTGCGACCCAGTCGATCTTGGCCTTGGACGGGCCGCTATCGTAGGCGGCCGGCGGTTCGGGCCGGGTCGGCAAGACGGAATTTGGCCGGCCCGTGAAGCGCGGGAAAGGTCCGCCGGCCGGGTCGAGCATCTCCCGGCCCGAGGACTTGTCCGTGAGGCCGATGATCCCGCCGTTCACGGGATCGAGGCGGACGCGGAGGAACTCGTTATCGAGCTTCAGCGCCGCCTCGTCGATGCGGAGATCCGGCGGCGTCGCCGGGGTGATAGCCTCGGAGGCGAACTCGACCCGGTAGGTGTCGTATCCGGTGGACGGCACCCAGCTCGCCAGGAACGAGACTTCGGCCATGACCAAGCCGCCGTCCTGGTCCCGGTCGGACTTCACGATCTGCGACGTGACGACAAAGCCGTCCCGGTCCCGGACGACGACGTCGCGGCTTCCCGGCGGCACCGGGTAGAGTCGTCCCGTCGCCGCGAGGCCCGTCCGGTCCCACGCATGCGGATTGAATACGACAGCCGCGAGCTCCTCGCGGGCTTTCGCCGGCGCGTCGATGCGCCCTCCGAGGTCGTCCAGAGCGCTGTCGAGGACCGTCTGGGCCTGTTTATTGGCGGCGTCCAGGTGATCGTAGCCGATGGCGCCCCAGGTGAAGTTGTGCTTGTCCTCGATCCGGTCGAAGGGCGCCATCCGGTCGCCCTGCCAGCGCGAGTACTCGCACAGGCCCACGTCGTGACTTTGGGAGGCCAGTAGGTCGCGCCAGGCCTTCTCGAGCTCGGCCGCCTGCGACGGGCGGCCCTTCCCGGCGGCTACGGCGTCGTAAAGCTCGGCCGCGAGGAGAAGCGCGTCGACCTTGCGATCGAGGATGCGGATCTGGTCGCCGCCGAGGCCCCAGGTCAGCGACTTGTTCCAAGCGTCCATCGGGAAGTAGGTCGTCTCGTCGGCCCGGCGCCCGTATTTGTCGAGGTACTCCTTGATAGTGACGAACTCGATCGGCCCGAGCGCGCTGTACCGGGCGGGCGCCGTGAGATAGGCCGGCTCCTCGGGCGATTCCCAGCCGAACTCTTCCCAGGCGAAAATGAGGGGCGTGCCCATGGCTTGGAGCTTTTTGAAGTCCGGCGAGGCCGCCAGCTTCTTGAGGTCGGGCGCGTAGCCGAAGAGCGCGTTCTTGGGAACCGACGGAATGACCGTGCCGTCGATGCCCTTCCAGCTCAGCACATTGACATCGGTGCGCGGGCAGCCGGCCCGGCCCCACGTGTCGAGCTGGGCCAGGCTGGCATAACGGAACCCGGCGAGCGAGACCATCTGCGGGATCTGCGGGTGGGTGAACTCCTCCTCCTCGAGGAACGTGACCATCGGATAGCCGAGAGCGCGCAGGATCACGTCGCGGCCCATAACGATCTGCCGGATGTTCGATTCGCCGCTGATCGTCGTGCCCATGGGTTGGCCATAAGTGCCGCCGATGAGCTCCACTTTCCCGGCCGCGAGATGCGTTTTGAGCCGCGCCGCGACCTCGGGGAATTTCTCGGCCATGAACTCATAGGCCCGGGCGTCCAGGTTGATGCAGGTTTTGACGTGAGGCGGCCGGTCGGCCATCTCCATGGCGTCGGTCGCAGAAAGGACGCAGGACTCGATCCCCAGCTGCCAGCCGATCCCGATGTAGCTCCAGTGGTTGCAGATAGTCAGGCAGAGGCCCGGTCCCGCCTGGGCCGCCGCGGACGGCCGGGCAAAAAGCGGCCCGACGGCGAGGAACCCGGCGCCGCCCGCGGCCCCGGTCCTCAGGAAGGTCCTCCGGGTCATGGGCGTTTTCACGGCCGGTCAGCTCTTCTGGCTCTTTTTGTAGATCGAGATGGCCTGGTCGGCCGTAACACCGTCGAAGACGATGGCCCTGA
>CAZIQR010000226.1:0-3988 GCA_964541055.1 uncultured Eubacteriales bacterium | reverse complement strand
CAGCAGGCCCGGAACGAGTTCGTCAGGGCCTACAAGATCGGGCCCGAAGACCTTCTCTCGATCAGCGTCTTCGAGGTCCCCGAGCTCAACACGAAGGTCCGCGTGTCCCAGGACGGCACGATCTCGCTGCCCCTGGTGGGCCGGGTCGATATCAACGGGCTGACGCAGGAAGAAGCGGCCGACAAGCTGAAGAAGCTCCTGCTCAACGGTTTTGTCAAGAACCCGCAGGTCACGGTCTTCATCGACGAATACAAGAGCCAGCAGGTCGCCATCATGGGGGCCGTCCAGAACCCGGCGAGCTATCCTCTGATCGGGCGGAAGAACCTTTTGCAGATGCTCTCCGCGGCCGGCGGCCTCACCGACCAGGCGGGGAACCAGGCGTTCATCCTCCGCGAGGGCCCCGACGGCGCCCCCTTGACGATCCCCATCGACCTCGACGACCTCATCGTCAATAATAACCAGGAACTGAACATCCCGATCGAGCCCAAGGACACCATCAGCGTCCCGATCGACCGGGAGATCCGCGTGTTCGTGTCCGGCCGGGTCAATCAGGCGGGGCCGGTCACGGCCAAGCTGTCGCGGGGGATCACTCTGCTCCAGGCGATCGCGGGCGCGCAGGGGCTGGCCCAGGGGGCCAAGCAGTCGGCGATCATGATCAAGCGGGTCGACTCCAAAGGCCAAGAAGTCCGCTTCAAGGTGAATCTGAAGGACATCATCAAGGGCAAGAAGAAGGACATCAAGCTCCAGGACGGCGATGTCGTGCACGTTCCGGAGTCGTTCTGGTAGAACCCAGACGATCAGAAGACGGGGGAGCGCGCCCCTAGGCGGACCCATCCCCGAAGAGGGTTATCAATGAAAAACGGGACTGAGATCCAGCTCGCCGACTACGAGCTCGCCGAAGGCCAGGAGATCAACCTTCGGGACTATTGGGACCGGGTCTGGCGCCGCCGCAAGACCGTCCTGGCCGTCACCCTGGGGGTCTTTGTGCTGGGCGCGTTTTGGACGTTCATCCAGAAGCCGCTCTACACAGCGAAAACCCAGCTCCTCATCGAGAAGGAGCCGAACATCCTCTCGTTCGACCAGGTCCTCCAGATCGAGGCCATGCGGGACGATTTCTATCAAACGCAATACAAGCTGCTGAGCGGCCGCGGCCTGGCCGATACGGTCATCGAACGGCTCAAGCTCTACGAGAACCCGGAGTTCGTCGGGACACAGAGGACCGGCAAGAAGCCGCTCGATCCGACGGACCATGTCTTCCGGGAGAAGTTGATCGACAATTTCTCCAAGCGCCTGACCGTCCGGCCGGTCCGGCTGACGAGGCTGGTCGACGTCGCCTTCGACGCTCGGAGCCCGCAGCTCTCCGCGGACATCGTGAACGACCTGAGCGCCGCCTTCATCGACCTGAACATCAACATGAAATACGCGGCGACCGAAGCGGCCACGACGTTCCTCTCGGAGCAGATCAAGAGCCTTCAGACGGAGATCCAGGAGAAGGATAAGCAGCTCCAGGGCCTCGAAAGCCAGGCCAACATCATCGCCCTAAGCGATCACGAGACGACCGTGATCGACGCCTTGGGCCAGATCAACAAAGCCCTGACCGACGCGCAGATCGAACGGGCCCAGAAGGAGGCGACCTGGAACGGGCTGCGCAACGTCAGCCCCGACTATGTGCCGGCGGCCATCGACAACCTGCTCATCCAGAAGCTGCGCGAAGAGTACGTCCGGCTCAAGCGCGAATACGAAAAAATGGAGGGGCGCTTCGAGGCCAATTACCCCGAGCTGCAGCGGACGAAGATCGAGCTCGATTCGGCCCGCAACTCGCTGGAAACGGAGATCCAGAACCTGGTCAAAGGCGCCTATTCGGAATATCAGACGGCCCTGAAAAGGGAGAAGTCGCTCGAGGCCGAATTCGACGCCCAGAAGAACGCGGCGGTCGAGATGAACTCGTCGGCGGTCCTCTACAACGGCCTCAAGGTCGAGATCCAGAACAAGAAGACGGTCCTCGATTCGCTGCTGCGGCGCGAGAGCGAGACGGGGGTCGAGGCCCGGCTCAAGGGATTGCGGACGTCGAACATCCGCGTCGTCGACCGGGCCCGCGTGCCCGTCAAGCCCTCCAGCCCGAACAAGAGGCGGAACCTCCTTCTGGCCCTCATCCTGGGCCTCGGCGGGGGAGTGGCCCTGGCCTTCCTCTTCGACGTGCTCGACAACAGCGTCAAGACGAGCGAGGACGTCGAGCGCTACGGCGGCCTGCCGACGCTCGGCGTCGTCCCCAAGTTCAGCCTGGAAGGCACGAGCAAGGCCTATACGTATGCGCGGAAGCTGAAAGCGCCGGCCGAGCCGAAACAGATCGAGGCGGCGACCGGATCGGCGGCGCCCGCGGCGCCGTTCGTCGCCACCGTCGAGAAGGCGGCCGGTTCCCCGGGCAGCATCGAGCTCGTGCCGCATTATTTCCCGAACTCGCGGCTGGCCGAGAGCTACCGGTCGATCCGGACGGCCCTGCTGCTCTCCTCGGCCGACAACCCGGTCAAGACGATCGCGGTGACCAGCCCCATGCCGGGCGAGGGGAAGAGCGTGTCGGTGGCCAACCTGGCGGTCACCCTGGCCCAGTCGGGGAAGACCGTCCTCATCGTCGACGCCGACCTGCGGCGGCCGCGCCAACACCGCATGTTCAAGGTCAAGAACACGTTCGGGCTGACGACCTATCTCACCGACTCGGTCGAGATCAAGGACGTCGTCAAGTCCACGGAGATCCCCAATCTCTTTCTCATTAACGCCGGTCCGATCCCGCCCAATCCGGCCGAGCTCCTGGGCTCCGACAAGATGGGCCGGTTCATCCGCATGATGAGCGACGAGTCCGACTACGTCCTCTTCGACCTGCCGCCCATGATCGAGATCTCGGACGCGCTCGTCCTCGGGGCCAAGGTCGACGGCGTCGTTCTCGTCATCTGGGGCGACCGGACCTCGCGCGAGGCCCTGCGGAAGGCCCGGGAGAAGCTGGACCTGCTCAAGGTGCGGACGCTCGGCGTCATCATCAACAACGTCAGCGTGCCTCAATACGGATACCATTACTACAAAGACTATCACCCGGGATACCACCGCTCTTGATCGACCTGCACACGCATTTCCTGTGGGATTGGGACGACGGCCCCGACGACCGGTCCCAGGCCCTGACGATGTGCCGGATCGCGGAGAAGGACGGCACCCGGGCGATCTGCGTCACGCCCCACATCTTCCGCTCGAATAGGCACGGGGACGACCTGGGCATCCTGCGCCAGCGGATGGTCGAGTTCTACGACGGGATGCGGGGCGCGGGCGTCGGCATCGAATTCCACTGGGGGGCCGAGGTCTTCATCCACGCCGAGGTCGTCCGGGCCATCGAGAAATACCGCTTCACGATCGACGAGACGAGCTACGTCTTCCTCGAATTCCCGTCCGGCGGCGTGCCGGTGGGGGCCTCGGGGCTGCTGGCCCAGCTCATGAGCAAGGGCTTCGTGCCCATCATCAGCCATCCGGAGCGGAACCGGGGGTTCGCCGAGCGGCCCGAGCTGCTGTTCGAGTTCGTCTCCATGGGCTGCGCGGCCCAATTGACGGCGGCGAGCCTGACCGGCGAGCTGGGCCGCGAGGTGCGCGCCACGGCCGGCCTCTTCCTCGTCAATAACCTCGTCCACATCATCGCCAGCGACGCCCACCGGGCCCTCGGCCGGCCCCCCGGTCTGAGCCGGGCCGTCGAGGCCGCTTCGAAGATCGTCGGCGAGAGCAAGGCCCGGGCCATGGTCAACGACATCCCGCGGGCCATCCTCGAGAACAAGGCCCTGCCGGACTGGGGCGAGCCGCGGCACCCCCTGAACAAGCAGAGCTGGACGCGCCGCCTGATCGGATTGCCCCGTCGGCCGCTACGGTCCTCTCGAGAGGAGGCCGAGCTCCGGGGAAATAAGGGGCGGGCCCGCCCCGGTCCGACGACCCTGATGAGGGTCAAATAATTCGATAC
>CAZIQR010000225.1:0-4004 GCA_964541055.1 uncultured Eubacteriales bacterium | reverse complement strand
CCCGACCTCAGCGTTGCGAACGCCGCGCTCTCCCAACTGAGCTAACCGCCCACTCTCGAGTCCGTAAGCCCTTGTTATCAGGCCGCAAAGCCCCCTCATGATAGCAGAAGCCGCCGCTGGCTTCAACCGCCGGCCTTCCCAAAAATGCGGCTATTTCTTCCGGCCCGACAGGCTAATCAACTCGCCGAGACGCTTGTAAACCTCCCGGCGATGCCCGACGGCCACGACGAGAACGACGAGCTCGCTGCCCTGCGCGCGATAGATGATTTGGTAGTCCGAAGTCCTGAGCGATCGCAACCCCGCCAGTTCGTGCGACAGGGGCTTTCCCCTTTCAGGCTCCACTGCGAGGGATTCGACGGCCTTCCGGACAAGCTTCCGGACGGAGGGATCGAGTTTGTCGATGTTCCGTTTCGCTTCCCTCGTATAGAGGATGCGGTGGGTGGCGGACTTCATCTCTCGGGGAAGACCTCTTCGTGGGCATAGAGACGGCTGGCCTTCTCGTCGGCCAGCCCCCGGTCGATACTCGCCATGAGCTCACGGTCGCTGAGGATCTCGAGCGTCTCGATGAGCGTTTCGTACTCTTCAACGCTCAACAAAACCCCCTCGGGCTTGCCCCTATGGGTGATGCCGTAGGTCCCGCGTTCCTCCCTGATCTTGCGCACGAGGCTCGAGAGCCGGGCCTTGGCCTGGCTCAGAGGCACGATTTCGGTGTACTCGGCCATGTTGCTCTCCGCTAATTGGTCTATCAATGGACCTATAAATTGGTCTGTTAAAGAATAGGCTCTGAACCGCCCTTTGTCAAGCCGATCTTTCTGTTGCCTCTGGCGGCGGCCTGGCATAGAATCCTCCCCGGAGGGTTCGCCATGGTCAGGAAACTCGTCGTCCTGGTCCTCATCGCCGGCGCGGCCTATCTCGTCTACCAGAGGTTCGGGCGTCCCGAGTCCGAGGAAGAGATGCTTGTGACCCACCTGCGCGAGCGCTTCGCCGTGCTGGTCAACAACTTCACAAGTGCGGCCGGCCGCGCGGGCCTCATCGGCATGGACACGACCTGCGACACGGAGACCGTCGTCACCCAGGTCCTGAAGCTCAAGACGGAGCTGGCCGAGCTGCGGGCGAAGCTGACCGAGGAGAGGGCCATCGGCCGGGCCGACGCGCTCTCCGAGAAGATCGAGACCTTCTGCAAGAAGAACGATATCAAGCAGCCTTGACCACGCAGATCCTCGGCAAGCCCGCCCGCCCCGGCCGCATCGTCCGGCGCTTCGCCCACGCACGCCTCGAAGCCGTTATCGAGCCAACGCCGGGGGGTTTCGTCGTCCGGGGGACGGTATCGGGACGGCCGGGCCGGATCGAGGTCTTTCGCTCCCCGGCCCCGGCGGAGTTCCTCCTCAACAACTGGCAGTCCTGGGGACCGATGGAAGCGGCGACGCCGGCGACGCGGTTCCCCGAGCTCGAAGCCATCGTCCGCGACTACAGCCCCTGGCTCTTCTCGCCGCTCGGGGCCGAGATCCTGCGCGGCCCGGTGAGCGATCACGTCGCGGCCTGGGACGGCGGGCTGGCCGGTTTCCTCGCGTCACGAACAGGGCACTCCTTCTTCACGGTCGAGGGCGAGGACCTCGTCGGTTGGATCGAATATTTCGACGCCGAGTTCGAGGAGCCCGTGGCCCTCGAGCCGCTGGCCGTCCTCGACGGCGGCCGGATCGAGGACCTGCTCGCCGAGTACGGGCGGCTCGTCAAGCGCGCCAATCGCGTCCGCATCAACGACTGGAATCCCGCCGGATGGTGCAGCTGGTACCACTATTTCGGGAAGCTCGGCTGGCCCGACGTTCTCGAGAACCTCGATGCGGCGGCGGCCGACCGGCGGTCGTTCCCGTTCGAGGTCTTCCAGGTCGATGACGGCTACGAGACCGAGATCGGCGATTGGCTCAGCGCTAAGCCTGGCTACCCCGGCCTCGATGGCCTGGCGGCGGCCATCAAGAAGCGGCGCTTCCGGGCCGGGATCTGGGCCGCGCCATTCAGCGCCGCCGAGTCGTCCCGGCTTTTCGCCGAGCATCCCGACTGGATGATCGCGGGGGACGACGGCCGCCCCAAGCCTTGCTACAAGGGCTGGGGCCGGACGATCTACGGGCTCGACACGACCCATCCCGAGGCGGCAAGGTGGCTCGATGAGACGGTCCGGAGCCTGCGGGCGGCCGGCTTTTCTTATCTCAAGTTCGATTTCCTCTTCGCCGGGGCCATGCCCGGAACGAGACGGAAGAAGGTCACGCCGATCCAAGCCTATCGGGAGGGGATGCGGATCATCCGGCGGGCGGCGGGGGCGGATTTCGTCCTCGGCTGCGGCGCGCCGCTCCTGCCTTCGGTCGGCCTCGTCGACGGCATGCGCATCGGCGAGGACACGGCCCCCCACTGGAAAACGAAGCCGTCCGGCTTCCAGGGCCCGAACGCCTATTTCGCGTTGAGGAACGCCCTGATAAGGCAGTTCATGCACCGGGCTTTCTGGCTCAACGATCCCGATTGCCTGCTCGTCCGCGGCCGGGAGATCGAGCTCACCGCGAACGAGCGCGAGCTCTACGCGCTCACAGCCGGGGCCATGGACAACATGATCATCGATAGCGACCGGCTCGCGCTCCTCGGTCCGCCGGGAAAGGACCTGCTCGGGCGGGCCTTGGGGCTCCGGGGCCGGCGGGCTGTGGTCAGGGGGCTTCTTGGAGAATTCGGGAAGGATCTGTTCCTCGTGGAGGGGCAAGGAAAGGGCCGCGGGGGCTTCCGTCTGGCCGCGAACCTCTCGGACGGCGCCGGGAACGTCGAGAACAGTGTGGTCCCGCCCCGTTCCGCGCTTTTTCTTTAAAAAGCCCCCTTTTGCTTACCGCACCTTTTTGGGAGCTCGGCCCACCTTCCTGTTCCCGCGAGTCGAAAATAACCCTTCCATAAGGGAAGTCAATAGGATTTCCAGGGATGTCCGATTATGTCAGTAATTGTCATCTCGGGGCGAGGGGATAAAAAACTATAGAAGGTGGACTTCATGGGGGCCGCGGACCACTTCTCCGATGGCCCAAGCCTTGAATCCTCGCCTATAGAAGCCCGAAATGGTCCGGTCCAGGTCGCCCGGGGAAACGACCAGGGCCATGCCGATGCCCATATTCAGGGTCCGATACATTTCCCGGTCGTCGACGCGTCCGGCCCTTTGGATCTTGCGAAATATGGGAGGAACGGGCCAGGAGCCCTTCTCGACCCTGACTCCGAACCCCTCGGGGATGACCCGGGGGATGTTGTCGTAGAAGCCGCCGCCGGTGATGTGGGCCATGGACTTGATGGGCACGGTTTTGAGGACCTCGAGGATCGCGGTGCAGTAGATGCGGGTCGGACGGAGGAGGTCCCGCCAGAGCCCGGCCTTGATCTCCCGGGCCGAGAAGACCTTGCGCGCCAGGGAATAGCCGTTGCTGTGGAGGCCGCTCGAGGCCAGGCCGACGACCGTGTCGCCGGCCCGGCAGGTCCGGCCGTCGATGATCTTGGCCTCGTCGACCAGGCCGACGCAGAACCCGGCCAGGTCCCACTTGCCGGGAGCATAGAGCCCGGGCAACTCGGCCGTCTCGCCGCCGACGAGGGCGCAGCGGGCCTCTCGGCAGCCCCGGACGACGCCCCTGACGATGTCCACGAGCATGGACGGCACGACCTTGCCCACGGCGATGTAGTCCAGGAAAAACAACGGTTCGGCTCCGAGGACGACAACATCGTCGACGGACATGGCCACGAGATCGACGCCGACCGTGTCGTATGTCTTGACCATGTCGGCGATGAGGAGCTTGGTCCCGACGCCGTCGGTCGAGGAGACGAGGACGGGCTTTTTCATCTTGGCCAGGCGGGGCCGGAAAAGGCCCGAGAAACCGCCGATCCCGCCCAAGACCTCGGGCCGTCCGGTCGAGCCGACGAGGGGCTTGATCAAACCGATGAATCGGTCGGCGGCGTCGATGTCGACGCCGGCCTTCTTATAGGTCACTCCGGGCATG
>CAZIQR010000224.1:0-4045 GCA_964541055.1 uncultured Eubacteriales bacterium | reverse complement strand
CTGACCAGGACGGCCACGGCCAGGGCCTTTTCCAGGTAACGGATCAAAGGAACGAACAGCTTGTTGAAATCGGGCTTGATCGTCATCGGCACCCTCCGCGCGCCCGTGATCAGGCGGCCACATTATCGCAAACCTCCCGCTCGGGCGCAACCGGCCCTCTGCGCCTTTCTAGCCTGAATTATTCACGAATCGAAGGCCCCTCCAGATATTTCCCAGATGCACAGCTCCGGGTAGGTCAGTCCGCGTCCTTGACGCAGCGGAAGCCGACCGTGCCGCAGCGGTCGAGTCCGGGCGCGACCAGGAGCAGGATCTGGACGCGGTCGACGGCGAGCGGGCCGCTCTTGACGTACCACATGCTCTTCTCCGGCGCATAGAAGCTGCCGCCGCGGATGACGCCGAAGCGATAGACGCCGTCGTCGTAGACGTCGTCCGTCATCTGCCAGACGTTGCCGACCATGTCCAGGACGCCGAACGGGCTTGCGCCCTTCGGGAAGGCCGTGACCGGCGTCGTGTGGTTGAGCTTGTTGTTGCAGCGGCCGGGCTCCATCGCCTTCCCCCACGGGAAAGGCCGGCCGTCCCGCCCCTGGGCGGCATACTGCCACTCGGCCTCGTTCGGCAGGCGCTTGCCGGCCCACTTGGCATAGGCCCGGGCGTCCTCGAGGGAGACCCAGAGGACGGGGTGGTCGCCCTCCCCCGCCGGCGGCTTTTCGTCCACCCAGTGCTTGAGAAAATTGGACTTGTCGGCGGGAACGTAGCCGCTCGCAGCGAGGAAGGCCTTGAAGGCGTCGTTCGTGACCGGCGTGCGGTCCATGAAGAACCGGCGCATCTCGACCGCCCGGGGCTTGGTCGTGTCGGGGTACGGGATGATGGGATTGGCGTCGTCCGGATTCCCGGCGGTCTTAAAGACGAACGTCCCGGCCGGGATCTCGACCATACCCGTGGGAGCGGTCTTGGACGAGGCGGTCCGCTCGACCTTGGAGATAAGCCGGGGGATGGCCAACGGCAGGCGGATGACGTGCTCGTCCCGGATCTCGCCGTTCGGGTCGAAGAGCTGGACGACGAATTTCTCTTCATGAAAGCCGAAGAAGTCGTGGAGGGCGATCGTCTGTTTTTCCGTTCCGAAGACCGCCGGCGTCGAGGCGTAAGAAGGATTTCCGGCCGACACGGCGATATGGCTCCCGGACGGCGCGCCGGGGGCCTCGAAGGTCACGAGCTCGCCATCGGCGTCGACGTGAAGGAGGCTGGGCAGCACGGCCACGCAGTCGACGCTTCCCTCGCGGCGCGTGCCGAGGTCGGAGGCATTAAAGGCCGCGACCTCGACGGGCGCGTAGGTCTTGCCGTCCCGCGAGACCGGCTCGAGCTCCTCGTGGTTCCAGAGACTGACGAGATGCGAGCCCTTCGGCACGTCGGCCTCGACGAGGGGGCCCTTGAACCCTTCGGGCCGCAGGCTGTAGACGGTCCAGACGGTCTTCGCGCCGTCCTTCCAGCGGTTGGCCCAGAGGCCGTCGGCGAGCGCCGGCACGAGCGGTTCCCAGCCCATGTCGAGGAACGCCGTCGAGTTCTCGCGCAGCAGCTTGGTCGTCCGGCCGAGATAGGCGAGATCCTCCCCGATCCAGTCGGGCCGGCCCGGCCGCATGGTGTTGATCTCGGAGCCGTAGCCGTTGAAGAAGGCCACGGCGGCCTCGCGGTGGAGCGGCCCCTCGGCCAGCTGCAGGACGCGGAAGATGGCGAAGTCGGGCTTCATGAACTTGTTCAGGTTGAGCGGCGGCGGCATATAGAGCGCGTCGTGGACGCGGCCGACGACGATGCCGGGCATATCCCGGGGCACGGCCATGCCTTCGCTGTACATGATGATGCCCGGCTTGACCCGGTCGGCCGCGGCCTGGAACTCGCGGCTCGACTCGCCGCGGGTGTCGAGCACGACCCCGTCGGCGTCGAGCGTCCGGAGCATGCTCTCCATGCCGGCGATATGGTCCTCGTGGCGGGTGCTCTCGTCCCAGGGATTGTAGGAGATGAAGTACTTCTTGCCGAGCTTGTGGGCGAAGTCCGCCTGGCGCCGCAGCTCCGCCAGTCCTCCCGGCAGGTCACGGTACATGTCCCACTGGTTCCGGGCGTCGAGGCCGAGGCGCGGCCAGGTCGGCCAGATCGTGTAGATGTCGACGGGGCCGAGCGACTTGTCCCAGGCCGTGAGGGTCCGGTCGAAGGCATAAGCCTTGGCGTCGCTGTCGTAATAGGTCCGGTCCCAGGCGAACTGGAGGATCATGAGGTAGGCCCGCCGGACCCAGCTCAGGTCGGGGCGGCGGAAGAGCGCGTCGTCGAACGTCTCGAGGTCGTGGAGGAAGCGCTCGCGGAACATGATCTCGAGGCCGCGGCGCCAGCCGCCGTCGTGGGCCTCGAAATAGAGGGCGTATTCGACCGAGCCGCCGGGTTCGAGGATGGAGGCCCAGCGGGTCCGCTCGGCCTTGTCGGTCTTGACCCGGCGGGCGATCCCGGTCAGGGACGTTCCGCCGCCGGTCTCGACCGACGAAAAGCCCAGGTGCCAGGCGTTGTCGGGAAGAACGACACCGACCGGTTCGAGGCCGGGCCGGAAGAGCTGGCTCCGGTCGAGGGTGTGGGGCTCGGCGTTGGGGAGGCCAGCGGTGATATAGACGCGGTCGGGGCCCTGGCCGAGCGGCACGAGGTTCTCGAGGGTGATCTTGGACGCCGACCCGTTGCGGAAAAGGAGCTTCAGCTTGGCGCCGGGCGCAAAGCCCTGTTCGGCCGAGACCGAGAAGGTGACGCCGGCCGGCAGCCCGGCCGCGGTCGCGAGGCGCCCGTCGACGAGCACGGTGAAAAGCGGCAGAGGCGCCGCGAGCCCGATCCTGGCGCCGTCCGCCGACACGAGGCCGGCGATGGTCTTTTCGGCCCCGGCCGGCTCCCCGAACAGGATCGTCCTCAATCCCGCGGTCGCCTTGGGGGCCTGAGCCCGGGCGACCCCGGGGACGGACGCCGCGGCCAGACCGAACGAGATGAGAATAAAGAAGATCGGGCGGCGCGAGCGCATCGCGATCATCCGGGGCCTCCTTCAGGATCTCCGTCGCCCGGATGATATCGGCGGACGGGCGGCCGAGTCAAGGATGGCCGTGCCTCATCTGGGCCCGACGGTGGAATCATCGTCCCAATCACCCCGCGCGGGGATGGACGGCTTCGGGTCCGGGCCTTAATCTCCCACCGTAGTTCATATTCCTATTCCATCATTACGGAGGATTCGTTGAAAAAGCTGTTCCCTGTTCTGCTCGTTGTTCTCTCCCTGGCGTGTCTCGCCCCCCGGGCCGGTGCGGCCACCATCGGTCTCAAGGGCGGCCTGAACTTCGCCAACATGGCGGTCAAGAGCCCGGAGACCGACATCCCGGACTTCAAGAACCTGACCGGCCTCACCGGCGGGATGTTCGTCAGCTTCAAGCTCGGACCGGTCGCCATCCAGCCCGAGATCCTGTATTCGCGCCGGGGCCTGTCCTACCACGAGTATGACGACGAGACCGTCAACGTCACCGGCCGGTTCGAGGTCGATTACGTCGAGGTGCCCGTCCTGATCAAGTACGGGTTCCTCTCCGGCCCGGTCAAGCCGTTCGTCTACGCCGGCCCTTCGTTCGCCTACCTGCTGAAGGCCTGGCAGGGCTACGACGTCAATAACCTCACCGGCGACGAACCCGATTACGAGTACCGGTACGTGATGGACGAGAACTTCAAGAAGACCGAGCTCGCCGGCGTCTTCGGCGCGGGCGTCGACATCCGCCTGCCCAAGGTCGTCCTCTCGCTCGAGGGCCGCTACCACCTGGGGCTGTCCAACGTCTTCGAACCGGGCGAGGACGCTCCCGACATCACCTCGCTCAAGCACAAGGGCTTTTCGGTCCTCGTCGGCATCGGCTTCTGATCGATCCCGCCGGGCCGCCGCTCCGGCCACGGGCCGGCGGCCCGGCGTTGTCTTCTCCCCCGGCTCACTCCTGCGCCGGCAGCAGCGCGTCCTTGTCGAGCCGTGACTTGCCGAAGAGGCCCAGCACGCCCT
>CAZIQR010000223.1:2092-4070 GCA_964541055.1 uncultured Eubacteriales bacterium | reverse complement strand
GCGGCCCGGAGCGGCTTGTCTTTTCAGGGGGGCTCTGGTATACCGGAACCACCATGACCAAACGATTGAGCTCGCTCGTTCTCGTGCTTCTTGCCGCCGCCGCCGTCGCCGCGGCCCAGGACCGGATCGAAACGCGTCAGGCCGGCGCCGCGACGGTGTTCGCCGCCGGCGGCCGCGAGATCGCCCGGCTCGTGCCGTTCGCCGACAAAGGCTTCACGGTCTCCGACCGCGTACGGGAGATCGATCCCGGCGTCTTCGAGTGGACCCGGGCCTTCCACTACGACGGCGACGACTACGTCCATCCGGCGCGCCTGACCATGGAGGTCGAGGCGCTTTACGCGTCGCGCTACAGCCTCATTCCGGCGGTGATGTACGACGGCAACACCTGGGGCAAGGGGCTCGAGCCCAAGGGCTTCGTCAAGGACGGCCAGCCCTGGACCTTCGCCTATCACCGAACCTCGATCCCCGGCGCGACCTATTCCGAGTCCGAGGCCTGGTCGGTCGGCCTCTTCAGCGCCCCGGGGCAGCTCGTCGGCGGATTCTCGTGCTCGCTCGAGCCGCTGGCGGACAAGACTGTTCACCGGCTCGTCTGGCCCGAAGAAGAGACACCTCAGGTCTACTCCATGCGCGACGCCTATCAACCCGCCTACCGGGGCGACCTGCGCGTCTCCCGCGGCCAGACGATCGAGCTCAAGGCCTGGATCGTCATCGCCGGCGTGAAGACGCCGCGGCACGGCTGGCACGCCCTCGTCGACGCGGCCTGGGCCCTCAACGCCAAGCCGGTCAAGCCCCGCTTCGAGCCCGAGGAGCTCTGGGAGATGGGGGCGCAGTTCGCCGCCGACCACCTCTGGGCGGAGGAGAAGGGATTCAAGGGCTTTTCGATCGGCCTCGCCTGGGATCCGCAGGAGCAAGGCTGGATCCAGCGGCAGGCCTGGAAATACGAGATCGGCTGGGCCGGGCAGAACATCTCGCTCGCGAACTCGATGCTCCACGACTACCTGCTCTCGAACGAGCGCCGCTCGCTCGACAAGGGGCTGCAGTGCCTCGACGTCTGGCTCAAGAACGCGCGCCTGCCGAACGGCCTCTTCCGCTGCCATTACGATTATCTGATCGGGCTCGAGGACGCCAAGGGCGAGGTCCAGGACGCCTGCAATCTCGGCCAGGCGGCCCAGGGCTATTTCGAGGCCTTCGACCTCGCGGCGCGATGCGGGCAGAGGAAACCGGAGTACCGCGACGCGGCCCTCGGCGTGTGCGATTTCGCCCTCAAGGCCATGGCCGCCGACGGACGCATCGGCAAGGCCTGGACGAACACCGGCAAGGCCGTCGATCCCGAGGGCACGATCGGGGCCTTCCTCATCCCGCCGCTCGTCACGGCCTTCCGGGCCACCCACAAGGCCGCGTATCTCGCTGGCGCCGAGAAGGCCTTCGCCTTCTACATCAACGAGTTCCTCAAGAACGGCTTTACGACGGCCGGGGCCCTCGACACGTACTGCATCGACAAGGAGTCGGGGACGCCGCTCCTCAAGGCGGCCCTCGAGCTCTACGATGTTACCGGCAAGGCCGCCTATCTCGGCTGGGCCGAGGACGTGTCGTATTATCTCGCGACCTGGCAATGGCACTACAGCGTGCCATTCGCCGAGGGGACGGTGCTGCGCGAGCTCGGCTACGACACCTACGGCGGCACGGCTGTCTCGACCCAGCACCATCACCAGGACCCTTATGCTCTGATCATCGTCAACGACTGGATCAAACTGGCCAAGCTCACGGGGCACGCGGTTTGGAAAGAGCGGGCCATCGCCGCTTGGGCCAACGGCACGAACGGCATCTCCGGCGGCGACCTCGTGGTCATGGGCAAGAAGCGCCCTTACGGCAGCCAGGACGAGGGCTTCCTCCACACCCGGTGGCTGCAGCCCTTCGCCGTCAGCCAGTGGCTCGTGGCCTGGCCGACCGCCTTCCGGCTCGAGACGCTCCGCCAGAA
>CAZIQR010000223.1:0-1992 GCA_964541055.1 uncultured Eubacteriales bacterium | reverse complement strand
GGGCCTCGCCTGTGGACGGACCCCGTCGCGGCCGGCCGCCAGCCGCGTCCCGCCCGCGCCCCTCTATCGTGATCCCGTCTTTGACGGCGCGGCCGACCCGTCCCTCATCTGGAACGACGAAGAGCGGGCCTGGTGGGTCTTCTACACCAACCGCCGGGCCAACGACCCGAACGCCCAGGACGGGGTCCGCTGGTGCCATGGCACCGACATCGGCATCGCCTCGTCGGCCGACGGCGGCCTGACCTGGACCTACCGTGGCATCGCCAAGGGGCTCGAGTTCGAGCCGGGCCGCAACACCTTCTGGGCGCCCTGCCTCGTCGAGCACGGCCGGACCTATCACATGTACGTCGCCTACGTCCGAGGCGTCCCGGCCGACTGGAGCGGCGAGCGCCACATCGTTCATTACACGAGCCGGAACCTCGTCGACTGGAAGTGGGAAGGGATCATCCCTCTGAGCTCCGAACGGGTCATCGACGCTTTCGTCTACGCCAAGCCGTCGGGCGGCTGGCGGCTGTGGTACAAGGACGAGGCCAACGGCTCGCACATCTACGCCGCCGACAGCGAAGACCTCTATAAGTGGACGGTCGCCGGCCCGGTCGTGACCGGCAAGGCCCAGGAAGGGACGGCCGTTTTCTGGTGGCGGGGCTCCTACTGGATGCTCGTCGACCGCTGGCAGGGGATGGGCGTCCTGAGCTCTCCCGACCTCGCGGCTTGGACCGAGCAGCCGGCGGCCATCCTCGGTGTCCCCGGCAAGCGGCCGGACGACGGCGACATCGGCCGCCACGGCGAGGTCGTGGTCCAGGGGCCCGAGGCTTATCTTTTCTATTTCACCCATCCGGCCGGCCCCAAGGCCCATACGGAAGCGGGCAAGCACCGCTCGTCCCTTCAGGTCGCTCGTCTCGAGATCCGGGACGGCGAGCTCGCCTGCGACCGTGACAAGCCTTTCCCGCTCGAGCTCGGGTCCCCGAGCGGCTTCAAGCCCGCCAAACCGATGGCCAGCCCGCTCGAGCTCGAGACCTCGGATCAAAGGCTCGCTACGGCCTTCGCCTGGGCCAAGGCGCAGGCTCTCGATTACGTGTTCCCGGCGGCGACCTACGATGATCCCGTGGGCGACTGGTATGAAGCGGCCCTCCCTTCGCGCTTCGCCTTCTGCATGCGCGACGTCTCGCACCAGGCGACCGGGGCTCACGCCCTGGGCCTGGCCGCTTTCAACCGCAACATGTTCGGGAAGTTCGCCCGCGCCATCGGCCCTGAGCGTGATTTCTGCTCCTACTGGGAGATCGACAAGTGGGACCGGCCGGCGCCCGTCGACTACAAGAGCGGCAAGGACTTCTGGTACAACCTGACGGCCAACTTCGACGTCCTCGACGCCTGCTGGCGCCAGTATCAGTGGAGCGGCGACAGGGCCTACGTCGACGACCCCGCTTTTCTGGCCTTTTATCGCCAGTCGGTCGAGGATTACATCCAGGCCTGGGACAAGGACGGCGACGGCATCCCCGAGCACCGTCCCGAATACGGCAACCGCGGCCTGGGCGGCTACGACGAGGGACCGTTCTCGGACACGGCCCTCTACGCCTCCGACCTCATCGCCGCCATGTCCCGCGCCCTCGACGATTACGCGGCCCTGCTCGAAGTCCGCGGCGAGGGCGGCGCGACGGCCGGCCTTCGCGAAAAGGCGGCCAAGATCCGCGCCCTCTACGACCCGGGCTGGTGGAGCGAAGCCAAGGGCAAGTATGCCGACGGCCGCGTCCAGGGTGGCGCCCTCGTCTACCAGGACCTGATCTGGAACGGCGTCTTTCCGCTGTATTTCGGCTTCGTCCCGGCCGGGCCGCGGCGCGACGCGACCCTTAGCCGCATCCTGGGAGCGACGCCCGAGGGCATCGAGATCGAGTCGTATCTGCCCGAGATCTTTTATCGCTATGGGCATGACGAGGCCGCCTATCGGGAGATAATGGCCCTCACGGACCCGGAAAAGAAGCGCCGCGAATATCC
>CAZIQR010000222.1:0-4082 GCA_964541055.1 uncultured Eubacteriales bacterium | reverse complement strand
GGCGAGGGCCGAGCCCCACTGCCCGGCGCCGGTCTCGGTGGCCAGGGTCCCGACGCCGTCCCGGGCGGCGAGATAAGCCTGCATGAGCGCGGTGTTCGTCTTGTGGCTTCCGACCGGGCCGACCCCTTCATATTTGTAGAAGATGCGGGCCGGCGTCTCAAGCGCCTTCTCGAGGGCCGTGGCCTCGATGAGCGGCGTCGGCCGGAAGACCGAATAGGCTTCGAGAACGGCCTCGGGGATGGGCACGTCGCGGTCGGTCGCGCCCTCCTGGCGGATAAGGCTCTTGGGGAAGATGGGTTCGAGGTCCTCGGGCTTGAGCGGTTCCTTGGTGCCGGGGTGGAGCGGCGGCTTGGGCGCCTCCGGAAGGTCGGCCTTGATGTTGTAGTAGGCCCGGGGGAGGAGATCGGATCTTCGCGATGCGAAGCGCATGATGGTCAAAGTCCTTTCACGACGCCTTTCCGTCGCGTTCACGGGGTCCAAAACCCAAGGGGCAGACAGATCTGTCCCCAAAAAAGGGAATGGGCTGGGGGAAAGGACTTATTGGGCGGTTGGCACCGCCCACCAGTTCCAGAGCCAAGACGACAGCGCGGGGGCGGTTCGAAGATCGATCACGCTGTCCATGATGGACGCATCATAGGCCCCCCTTTGGGCCTTGTCAAGTTTTTACCGCTTGCATTTTTTCGGTCCGGGACATAAAAAACAAGGGATGCCCCGACGGAGGGAGAAGATGACAAAGAAAGTCCTCATCCCGTTCTGCTTGATCGCGATCA
Source organism: uncultured Eubacteriales bacterium (assembly GCA_964541055.1). Classification (GTDB taxonomy): domain Bacteria; phylum Acidobacteriota; class Aminicenantia; order Aminicenantales; family Saccharicenantaceae; genus RBG-16-66-30. Next base: position 3,312 of record CAZIQR010000222.1, on the reverse strand, counting down.
TCCGGCTCGCCGCGGCGGCGCTCTGCGCCCAGAGCCTCGACGGCCTGATGAAGCTCCAGCCCGGCCGGTCGCGGGCCGTGACCTCGACCGATCCGAGCTTCACCGGCAACGCCGACCGCCTCAAATACATCACCTCCGGCGAGACCAAGGTCCTGGCCGACATCACGGGCCCGGCCGTCATCCGTCACATCTGGCTGACGTTCAGCGAGGCCCGGCCGAACTGGCTCGAGGCCGGCGGCTCGGCCGCGCCTGACGAGATCGTCCTGCGAATGTATTGGGACGGGGCCAAGGAGCCCGCCGTCGAAGCGCCGCTTGGCGACTTCTTCGGGGCCGGCTTCGGCCGCCGCTACGAGCTCGTCTCGGTGCCCGTCCAGGTCGAGACCGGCGGCGACGGCTACAACTGCTTCTGGCCCATGCCGTTCTTCAAGCGGGCCGTGATCACTGTCACCAACGAGGGGGCGAAGAACGTCCGGTCCTTCTACTATCACATCGACTATACCGAGGAGCCGGACCTTGAGCGCGGCTCCGCCTATTTCTGCGCCCAATACAACCAGGCCTTCCCCGAGAGGCTCGGCACCGACTTCACCATCGCCGACATCAAGGGCGAGGGGCATTACGTCGGCACGGTCATGTCCATGCGGGCCCGCAGCCCGATGTGGTTCGGCGAGGGCGACGCCCGCTTCTATATCGACGGCGAGACGAAGCCCTCCATCCAGGGAACCGGGACCGAGGATTATTTCATCATGGCCTGGGGCATGTCGCTCGGCATGTATCCCTATTTCGGCTGCGTCCGCTGGAGCCCGGAAGGGGAGATCCCCGGCACCGAATATTGCATGTACCGCTGGCACATCGCCGACCCGGTCCGCTTCAGCAAGTCGCTCCGCTTCGACATCGAGCACACCGGCTGGATGTCCGCCGACGAGACGGAGAGCGGCAAGATCGAGGGCCATGTCGAGCGCGAGGACGACATCGCGACGGTGGCCTTCTGGTATCAGAAAGGACAACCCCGGCGGTTCACGGCCCTGCCGCCGCTCGCGGCCCGCCGTTTCCCGAACCTGGACGTGATCATCGAGGGCAAGACCCTTCTCCCCACGGCGCGGAAAATCCGCGGCGCGGCCGATTTGCAGAAAGGCTACGATTGGACGGGCGAGGGGCAAGTCTTCTTCAAGCCCACGGGGGACAAGCCCGCCCTCGAGGTCGACTTCCCTGTCGCCAAGGAAGAGTATCGGGCCCTTGTCCTGCGCATGACCTATGCCGACGATTACGGGTCCTACAGGATCTTTCTCGACGGCAAGCCCGTGCCGCTCCTCGAAGACGGGACCAACCCGCCGCAGAGCCCGGTCCTGGATTTCTATACGAAGGACCTGGATGTCCGGGACCTCTATCTCGGCAGCATGAAGCTCGCTTCCGGGACGCATACGCTCCGGTTCGAATCGGCGGGCCGTTACCCGCTGTCGAAAGGCAGCGCCCTGGGGCTCGATTCGGTGAGACTGCGCCAGCGCTGGGACCGGAAGAGGAAGCTCCTGACCTAATCATGAGGACGTCCCTCTCTCCGGCTTGGCTCAGGGTATTGCCTCTAGCTCCCACCGACCGGAGCAAGCGAAGCAAGCGGAGGGCAGAAACCCTGCGGCGATACACAGAGCAGGGTTTCTGCGAAATATCGTTACAAAACGCTTTCTTAAGATACTTCGCAGAAATCCGCCTTCGTGTATGCTCCGGCAGATTTCTGCCCTCCGCTCATTTCATTCGCTTCGGTCGGATGGACGGGGATCGTCGAGGCAAAACCCATCGCCGCCGCGAGAGGGACCAATTAAGATCGACTTCTAATAGAGTCTTCGGGTTGGAAGGGCTGTCCAAGCCCTGAACAGGTCGAGGCATTCCTCGCGTAAGACGGCGGGGACGAGCCTGACGTTGCTCCGGCCGAGGGCCTTCATCTGCGCGTTCGAGATCCTGAGCTCATGGAATCCGCTCCGGGCGGCGTCGCGGATATCCGTCCCGTAATAAACGGCCCCGATCCGGGCCCAGTGGATCGCGCCGAAGCACATCGGGCAGGGCTCGGTCGTCGAATAGATCTCGCAGCCGCCGAGGTCGTGCGTTCCGAGCTTTTTCGAGGCCTTGCGGATGGCGTTGACCTCGGCGTGACAGGTAGCGTCGTTCTTGAGGACCGTGTTCCGGGCGACGGCGACGACGCGCCCGTCCTTGACGATGCAGGCCCCGAACGGTCCGCCGTCGGCGCGGACGAGATTCTTGCGGGCCTCGCGGATGGCCTTGATCATGAAACGGGGTTCGGGAGACGGCATCGGGAGCGTGGGCGTCATGATCCCTCCGAGCCGATTATACGCGGTTGACCCCCAGGTCGGAAATCTGCTTAAATGAGAAGGCTCATGAAGCGCATCGGGGCCGTTCTTATCCTCGTCCTGGCCTTCGCGTCGCTCGTCCTCGTTGGAGCCGGGCCCGTCCGCGAGGGCCCGCTGGCCCTGATCCGCATCGCCAAAGGGCCATCGCTTTCGATCGCCCTTCTCAACCGGATCGGGGTCGACGTCCGCCAGGAGCTCTCGACCTGTCTCGTCGCTCTGGCCGACGGCCGCGAGCTCGACTTGCTGCGGCGGAACCGGGTGTCTTTGACGATCGTCGAGCGGGATGCGGGCGGGCGCGAGGTCATGATCGTCGAGACCCGCAGCCCGGGCGCGCTCGCGGCGCTCCGCGCGGCCGGTCACGCCGTCGCTGTCGAGCCCGAAACCGCGCTCTTCTGGACCGATCGGAGGAATGCCGCGGAGGCCGTCCCGGCCGGCCTGGCCCGCAAGGCCCTTCCAAGCGGTTCCGTTCTGCGGTATATCCCGTTCCGCCCGGCCGCCGTCACGACGGCGTCCGCAGCCGCTCCGGATCCATACATCGAGACGATCATTGCCCCCGTTTTCAGCTCGGACCTGTCCTCGACCGTCTTGACGCTTCAAGGCTTCCAAACCCGATATGCCTCCACGGCGAGCTGCGAGGCGGCCGGCGACGCGATCTACGGCGCGTTCGCCGCCCTCGGCCTCGACGACGTCCATTTCGAGACCTTCACCTTCTCAGGCGGCTATTCCTCCCGGAACGTCGTCGCCGAGAAAACGGGCCTGACCTATCCGTCGGATGTCTTCATCATCTGCGGCCATTATGATTCGACCTCGCCGTCCCGTCTGACCCTGGCCCCGGGGGCCGACGACAACGCCAGCGGCACGGCGGCCGTCCTCGAAGCGGCCCGTGCCCTGGCTCTCTACGATTTCGACTTCACCGTCCGCTTCATCGCCTTCTCGGCGGAGGAATGGGGCCTCT
>CAZIQR010000221.1:0-4109 GCA_964541055.1 uncultured Eubacteriales bacterium | reverse complement strand
GCCTCCGCGGCCTGGATCTCCTCGGGACGGGCCAGCCGGCGGAGCTTGTTCAGGGTCTCGACCGCGGCGTTCTTCTGGGCCTCGGCCACCGTCAGACGAGCCTCGGCGTCGTCGCGGCTTTTGGGCGTGACGCTGCCCGTCTTGGCCAGCTCGCGCATCCGTTGGGCGTCGTCCTGGGCGACGCGAAGATTCGCCTCGGCCTGGGTCAGGGCCGCCTCGGCCTGCTGGATATCCTCCTTGCGCGCCCCGTTCCGGAGGAGCACGAGCTGGGCCTGGGCCAGGTCGACGCCGGCCTCGGCCTGCCGTAGCTGGATGTCGGCCGTGGCATGATCGACGGTGGCCAGGAGGTCGCCCGGCTTGACCCGGGCGCCTTCATCGACGGCCAGATCGAGGATCTGGCCGGGGACCTTGGAAGCCACATCGACTTCAATGGCTTCGATGGTGCCCGAAGCCGAGATAACGTTCTTGGCTCCCCGGGGCCCGCAGGCCACGGCCGCAAGAAGGACAAGGATAACGACCGACGATCTCTTGATCATGACAGGATCTCCTTGCCGGATTCGAACAAGGCCGGGATCGAGGCGGAGAAGCTCTCCCGTCCCCGATCCGTCAGGATGCCCTGGAAAAAGACCTTGACGACCGATCCGAACGTTTCCGCCGGGGACCGGCCGGTCCGGAGGATCGCGTCGGGATTGACGAACTGCTGGACGAGGTCGAGGAACATGGCCAGGAGCAGGCCGGTGTCGACGTCCGTGCGGAAACAGCCCTCGCGGCGGCCGTCCTCGAGGATGACCTTGAAGTTCTTGACGATCTTGTCCCGCCGGAAGTCCTCGATCTCCCGCCAAAGGCCGGGCACCGATCGTCGCAGGTCCCGGACAAGGATCGGGCCGAACCGGGACAGCCTGGCGCTGAGGAACGAGAGCAGGGCCACCATCTTTTCGACGAAGCCGAGCGAGCGGTCGGCGATTAGATCCTCCACGCCCGTTTGGATCTCGGCCATGTGACCGCGCACGACCTCGCGCAGAACGGCCTCTTTTCCCGGGAAGGCCTTGTAAAGCGTGGCCTTGCTGATGCCGAGGCGGGAAGCGATCTCGTCGGCAGTGACGCCGACAAAGCCGCGGGCCAGGAAAAGCTCGCCGGCCTCGTCGACGATCCGGGTCCGAAGAGCCCCGAGTCTGCCGGAAGGCCGTCTTGGAACTTTGAAAACTCTTTTGGTTTTCACAGTTTTATTATAGCCGGCCGGGACAGCTTGTCAAGCCGTCTTTTCGGATTTCGCGGCGGAGGGCCTAAGCCTCGATGATCCCCAGAGGCGGGGTCGTTTTCCACCGGCCCCGGGTGAAATCGGGGATCTCGACCGGCCGCCCCTTCCCCTGGACGCTTTTGACGCTGGCCCCGACGATGGCGCTCCAGGCCGCGGCGTCGTAAACGTCCTGATCGAGCGGTTCGCCGTGGCGGAGCGAATAGATGAGGCGGTAGTCCTCGATATAGTCCATGCCGCCGTGGCCCCTCCCCTCCCCCTTCGAGGCGATGGCCTTCCAGAGCGGGTGCTCGAACTCGGCAGCGAAGTGGTCGAAGCTGTCCCAATCGTCCGGCTTGGGCGACACGCCCTCGACATAGATCCGGTCGGGCCACTTGTGGGCCAGACCCTTCGTCCCCTGGACATAGTTGATGCGGTTGTAGGGCCGGGGCAGGTTCGTGTCGTGGATGAGGATGATCGTCTTGCCGAGCTTGGTCTTGATCAGGCTGGTGTTGACGTCGCCAAGGACATACTTCTCCTTGGCCTGGGGCGCATCCGCCCCGAACTTGGCCACGGCGTATTCGTGGAGGCCGCGAGTCGGCGTGCTCATCGACACGAGATAGTCAAACGCGTCGCCGCGGTTGATGTTCATGCACTGGGCCACGGGTCCCAGGCCGTGGGTCGGATAGAGGTTGCCGTTGAGCTTCTGGGCCCAGGCCCGCCGCCACAATCCTTCGCCCTCGCTCGAGAACTTGACGCCCCGCAGGTCGTGGAGATAGCCGGCCTCGCCGTGCAGGACCTCGCCCAAGAGGCCCTTTCGGACAAGGTTCAGGGTCATGAGCTCGATCCTGTCATAGCAGCAGTTCTCCATCATCTGGCAGTGCTTCTTGGTCTTCTCCGCCGTCTCGACCAAGGCCCAGCAGTCCTCGAGCGACATGGCCGCCGGCACCTCGGTCGCGGCGTGCTTGCCGTTCTTCATGGCCGCGAGGCAGACCGGGACGTGAAATTCCCAGGGCGTGGCCGTCATGACCAGGTCGAGGTCCTCGGTCGCGCACATCCGCTCGAAGTCCCGCGGACCGTTCGTATAGAGGGCCGGCTTGGGCTGGCCGGCCTCGACGACCCATTTCTGGGCCCGCTCGGCGTGGGCCGGGCGGACGTCGCAGACGGCCTTGACCTGGACGCCCTCGATGTTGAGATAGTTCTGGACGTGGGCCGAGCCCATGCCGCCCACCCCGACGAAGCCGACCCGGACGGTCGGGATGGCCGGGGCCCGGAACTGCGAGCGGGCCTCGCCCTGAACGGCCGCTTCCGCTTTCCATTCAAGGCCCCATCCGGCCGCCGCGGCGCCCAGGCCGGCGGCCGCCCCGATCTTGAGGAAATCCCTGCGGCTTTGGTTTTTCTTCCTGTCGTCGCTCATGTCGCCCTCCTGTGTCGAGTCGTCCATCTTATCTTGAAAAAACACGAAAGAGAAGCCCGCCGAGGACCTGGAAGCCCCCGATATGCTTATTCCGGCCGGCCGGCGAATCCGCCCCGGCCCGGATCGGCTCGTAGGCCGCCGAGCTGAAAATGGACATCCGGCCGACGACGGCCGCGGAGACGGTCAGGCCGACCCGGGGAGAGACGGCATGCCCCCGATAATCGAGATCGACCGTCGGCCAGGTTTCCCGAAAGACATGATAGGCTGCGCCCGCGCCGAGCCTGACGGCGAAGGGCCTCGCCTTGAGCTCATAAAAAACGAGGAGCGGGATCGACGTCCGCCGGAAGCGCAGGGGGTAATCCACGGCCTCGCCCAAACCAAGAGCCGTGCCCCGGTCGGACAGGACCGTGACCCCCGTCGCGAAACCGAGCGCACCTTTGAGCCTGAGCCAGACGTCGCCGGCCAGGACGGTGGACCCTCCGTAGTAGGTCCGATAGTCACGCGAAGGGAAGAAGCCGCCGGCTCCGGCGGAAAGCGTGAGCTCCTGGGCCGGGAGAAGCGTGGCCGCCAGGATCAGCCCTGCCGCCGCGGCCCCGAGCCGCCGGGGAGCCGTCATCGGATCCCCCGGAGGGAGAAGGGCGTGATGAGGAAGCTCGCCGCGGCCTTCGCCCAGACGGAGACATCGGCGGCAACCGTCTCCCGGGACCGGTTGCTTTCGAGCCCGGTCGGCCCCACGGCCGTAAGAACGTAATAGTAGCGGGGCACCTCCGGGGCGCCGGGGAGCACGACCACGGTTTCGTCCATGAATGATGTCCCGGTGATGGGCGCGTCGTTCAGCTTGACGTAACCGAGGTGAGACATGGAGGTCCGGTAGACGTTATAGCCCGACGCGCCGGGTTGGGCCGCCCAGGTCAGGCGGACCGCATTCAGCGTATTGAACAGCGAGGAATACTTGACCCAAAAGCCGATAAAGCCGTCACCGGGGGTCGCGGGATAGCCGGGCTTGACCGGCTGGGCCAGCTCGGCCAGGAGCCCGGTCGCGGCCCGCGTCGAGGCCGTGAAGAAATCCAGGTTGAGCTTGTCGAGGGTGTCGCTCGTTTGGTGATAGTAGGGATTGTGGAGCGGGTAGTCCTCGATGGCCAGCAGGGCCGGGTAGCCGTTATCCCAGAATGGCGAATGATCCGAATAGACGATCGAGGGATCGACCGTCTTAGAGCCAACGACCGGGCCGTAGTTCGCGCCGGCCGCGATGAAAAGATCGGCCAGCCAGCCCGAGCTCCCGTTGACGATGAGCGAGAGGTCCTCGGGCAGGGCGTCGGCGTAGGCGATCATGTCGAGGTTGATGACCCCGAGGATCCGCCGGCCGGCGGCGCGGGCCGCCGCCGCATAGGCCTTGGACCCGTAGAGGCCCCATTCCTCCGCCGAGAAGGCGATGAAGCGGACGGTGAAGTCGAAATC
>CAZIQR010000220.1:0-4115 GCA_964541055.1 uncultured Eubacteriales bacterium | reverse complement strand
CGGTAGCTGGCCTGTTTGGCGATTTTACGGTAATCCTCGCCTTGGATCTCCACGACTTTGCACATTTCGTAGATACGAGAGCGGAGACGTTCGCCGATCCGACCAACTAGATTATCTGGTTCTTTCTTATAAAAAGCATCCCGTCCGTCTTCTTTAGCATCTGTGTCAGGATAGTTCGTGGTAAATAGGGTGAGTTTCTTGTGGTTGTAGCGGTGGTTGATGATGTAGAAGACCGTTTCTTCGACCCAGGCCGTCGTCCGCTTGGCCCCCAGCTCGTCGAGGACGAGGACATCGGACTGGAAAACCGGCTCCAGGACGTCCGATTCGGACAGGGTCGATTCGGGTGTGAAGGTGCTCTGGATCTCCCGGATGAGGTCGCGGAAATCGTAGAAGATGCACGACGCGTCCTTGGCCCGGATGAGCTCCTGGATGACGGACACGGCCAGGTGCGTCTTCCCCACTCCGCAGGGCCCGATGAACAGCAGCCCGACCTCCTGGGCCGGGTAGTTCTTGATGAACTGCCGGCAGATCTTGAGCGCGGCCTTGTGCGAATCGTTGTGGACCTCGAAATTGTCCAGGGTACAGGCCTGATAGCGCCGGGGGATGTTGGCCTGGTGGAGCAGGGACTGCTTCCAGCGCTGGCCGAAGCAGCTGCACCGCTTGGCGACCTGGGAGCCTCCGGCGTCCTCGATGAGCCAGCCGGTCCCCTGGCACTTGCCGCAAACGGTCGGTTCGCTCAATTGAGATAACCTCGCAGGTGCTGGAGGTTGCGCGACCGGCTGAGCTTGCGCATCGCCTTCATCTCGATCTGACGGATCCGCTCCCGGGTCAGCTTCATCTGGCGGCCGATCTCCTGGAGGGTCCGCGGCCGGTCGTCGTCCAGCCCAAAACGTAATCTTATCACAAGGGCCTCTTTCTCATCCAGCTCGCTCAGGGTGTCCCGGATCTGCTGCTGGACGGCCGATTTGATGATCTGGTACTCAACCGAGGGCGAGGATTCGTCGCTGATCCGATCCTCGACCTCCATTTCATCATTGCCCGTCCGGTCGCTCAGGGACAGGTTCCGCTCGCCGAGGATCTCCAGGTCCTCGATGTCCGTCTCGGTCACGGTCTCGCCTTTCATGCTCATCCCCCGGGCGATCTCCTCCCGGGTGGGGTCCCGCCCCAGCTCCGCCTTGAGCTCCGCCGTGACCTTCTTCATTTGGGAGATCTGGTCGGCCATCTTCTGCGGGATGCGCGTGATCCGCGCCGACATGGTCAGGGCGTGAAGGATCGCCTGGCGGATCCACCAGACGGCGTAGGACACGAAGCGTACCCCGCGAGTCGGATCGAAGCGCTTGGCGGCCTCGATCAGCCCGATGTTCCCTTCGTCGATGAGGTCGAGCAGGCCCAGCCCCATGCCGCGGTATTTCTTGACGTAGGAGACGACGAACTTGAGGTTGGACTTGACGAGGGCCTGGAGGGCCTCTTTGTCGCCATGGCGGATCCTCTCCCCCAGCTTCTTTTCGTCCTCTTCGGTGAGCGGCGGGAACTTGGCGATCTCCTCCAGGTAGCGCTTGATGTTCCTGGAGTCGAAGAAGTCCCGGTAATCCATGTCCTACTCGCCGCGGTCCTTGACCTTCACGACGCCGCTCGGCCGGACGCTGACCAAAGCCCGGCGCCGGGCCTCGAACTCCTCCTCCTTGCCGGCGAAGAACTCGCGCCGGACGTAATCGAGGAACTCGGTGACCTCGGCCTCGATGCGCTCGATCTTGTCCCGCATGTTCAGGATGACCTCGACTCCGGCCAGGTTGACGCCGAGATCGCGGATAAGGTTCAGGATGGTCTCCAGCCGCTTCAGGTCTTGGGCTGAATAAAGGCGGGTGTTGCCCTCGCTCCGGGAGGGCTTGAGCAGCCCTTCCCGCTCGTAGAGCCGCAGCGTCTGCGGGTGGATGCCGTACATCTCGGCCACGCTAGAGATATGATAATACGCTTGAGGCTCCTTGGCCGTTCCCCTGCGCGCTTTTTTCATCTCAGTTCATCCCCATGGACTGCCTCGGGTTCGGCCCCGAGATCCGTTCGAGCTCTTTCATCATCTCGCGGATCCGCTCATCCCCGAATGGCGGCGGCACGATGTAGACCTCCGCGAACGCGTCGCCCCGGGCCTTCCGGCCGGGGACCGGCGCGCCCTGGTCCTTGATCCGGAACTTCTGGCCGGACTTGGTCCCGGGCGGGATGCGGATGGTGGTCTTGCCCCAAAGGGTCGGCACCTCGATCTTGGCCCCGAGGGTGGCCTCTGGGACCGTGATGGGGACCCGGACCGAGATGTCCGAGCCGTCGCGCCGGAAATACGCGTGCGGCGTGACCTCGATGGCGATGTAAAGGTCCCCGGGGAGGCCCCCGTTCCGGCCGGCGTTGCCGCGGCCCGGGATCCGGACCTTGGAACCGTTGTCGACGCCGGCCGGGATGCGGACCGTGATCAGATCGGAGATCTGGGCCGCCCCGGAGCCGCCGCACGAAGGGCACGGCTCGCCGGGGACTTGGCCGGAGCCGCCGCAGGCCGGGCAGGTGCCGGAGAACTTCATGAAGCCCCGTTGCATGGCGTTCCGGCCGGTGCCGCCGCACGTCGGGCAGCTTCTCCGCTTGGAGCCGGCCGACCGGCCCGAGCCGCCGCAGGCGTCGCAGGCGGCCAGGCGGTTGACCCGGATCTTCGTCTGGATGCCGTGGATAGCGTCCTCGAACCCGATCGGCATCGAGTATTGGAGGTCCTCGCCATGCTCCGGACCGGACGGGCCGGCCGCGGGACCGCGCATGCCCCCGGCGCCGAAGATGTTCTCGAAAAAGTCCCGGAAGGTCGACGAGCCGTAGTCGGAGAAATCGAAGCCCTCGAAACCGCCGCCGCCGGGGCCCTGAGGGCCGGCGCCTGGCGGTACGCCGCCCAGGTCGCCGAATTGGTCGTATTGGGCCCGCTTCTTCGGATCGCTGAGGACGGCGTAGGCCTCCTGGATCTCCTTGAAACGGGCCTCCGCCGTCTTGTCACCCGGGTTCAGGTCCGGGTGGTATTTGCGGGCCAGCTTGCGATAGGCTTTCTTGATGTCCGGGAGGGCGGCCTCCTTGGAGACGCCCAGGACCCGGTAATAATCTTTTGCCATCTCCGCACCTCGGACAGGCTGCGGGCCCGCGGGGGGGTCCCGATGTATCCGTCAGAGGCCGCCGGGCCTACTTCTTTTTCTCGTCGTCGACCACCTCGGCGTCGATGACCTCGCCCTCGTCGGCGCCCTTGCCGTTTCCCCCCTGGGGCGGTTGTTGCTGATAGCCGCCCTGGGTCTGGTAGCCGGGGCCGGCATCGCCGGCCTCGGCGCCGGGCTGGGGCCCGGCCTGCCGGTACATCATCTCCGTCAGCTTGTGCGAGGCGTTGGTCAGGTCCTCCGTTGCCTTGCGGATACGGTCAAGGTCGTCCGATTCCATGGCCTTCTTCGTGTTCTCCATCTCCCGCTGGACGCGCTCGGCTTCGTCGGCCGGGATCTTGTCCTTGTTCTCGCGGAGGAGCTTCTCCAGGCTGTAGACGAGCTGGTCGGCATGATTGCGGGCGTCGATCGTCTCGCGCCGCTTCTTGTCCTCGGCGGCGTTGGACTCGGCGTCCTTGACCATGCGGTTGATCTCCTTCTCGTCGAGCCCGCTGTGGCCGGTGATGGTGATGGCCTGTTGCTTGCCCGTGCCGAGGTCCTTGGCCGAAACGTGCAGGATGCCGTTGGCGTCGATATCGAAGGTAACCTCGATCTTGGGGATACCCCGGGGGGCCGGGGGGATCCCGTCGAGGTGGAACCGGCCCAGGGTCCGGTTCTGGGCGGCCAGCTCACGCTCGCCCTGAAGGACATGGATCTCGACGCTCGGCTGGCTGTCGGAGGCGGTCGAGAAGATCTCGGTCTTCTTGGTCGGGATGGTCGTGTTGCGGGCGATCATCCGGGTGAAGACGCCGCCCAGCGTCTCGATGCCGAGCGTCAGCGGCGTCACGTCGAGCAGGAGCACGTCCCTGACGGCTCCCGAGAGGACGCCGCCCTGGATGGCCGCGCCGACGGCCACGACCTCGTCCGGGTTGACGCCCTTGTGGGGCTCCCGCCCGAAGAGCTCGTGGA
>CAZIQR010000219.1:0-4123 GCA_964541055.1 uncultured Eubacteriales bacterium | reverse complement strand
ATGGGGACATTTATGCTCGGCAGATAAGGGGACATCTTGACTCGGCTTAGACAGATGCCTGTTGCGCCGGGCCTCTGGCCGGGATGAACTTGATCTCGTACTTCCTGAGGTGAATTCCATGCGGGAGAAAAGACCTTGATCGAGAATTCCTTACGGTCAAGGACGTAGACGTTGTCGGAGCCGATCCGTAGGATCTCTTTGACCTCGACCCTGAAGAGGTCCTTCCAAGCCGCTGCATCGTTCAAGGCAGATCCTTTTCGGCATCAGAATGCGACGAATAGGGGGAGAAGGATAACGAGCCGCGCCATTCTTGGGATCGACCGTATAGGGTCCCTTTCGGTTTCCTCCCCCACGCTATTGGACGAGGACCGGCAGCCTTTCTTCCCCGCTTAGTTCCCCGAGGCGCAACCAGCGAGTGGAGTCTTTAGCCGACCGGGACCCAGATCGCGCCCTTGGCGGAGCTTTCGACGCACTTCTCGATGAAACGAACGCCGCGGACGCCGTCTTCGGCGTTCGGGAAGTCGAGGTCGGCATCCGCGAGCGGCCGTCCACCGAGGGCCTTCGACAGGGCCGTGATGAAGGTCGAATAGACGTTGGCGAAGGCCTCGAAATAGCCCTCGGGGTGGCCCGAGGGGATCCGCGACAGGGACTGGGCCCGGGGAGACATCGGGTCCCGGCCGCGCGAGAGGTTGGCCGTCGGCCGGTCGAGGAACGAGACGCGGGCGTTGTTCGGGGCCTCCTCGAACCATTCGACGGCGCCCTTCGTGCCGTAGATCCGCAGGCGCAGGGCGTTGTCGTGGCCGAGGGCGATCTGCGAGCACCAGTAGACGCCTTTGGCCCCGCCCTTGTAGTTGACCATGATCGTCGCGTTGTCGTCGAGCGGCCGGTCCGGGCCGAAATGGTCCAGGCGGGCGCAGAGCGACTCGATGCGGAGACCGGTGAGGAACCCGGCCATGAACTCGATGTGGCTGCCGATGTCGCCGACGCAGTTGGAGATCCCGGCGGACCTCGGATCGGTCCGCGAGACGGCCTGCTTCTGCCCGGTCGCCTCGAGCTTCGTCGTCAGCCATTCCTGCGGATACTCGGCGTTGATGAAGCGGACCTCTCCGATCTCGCCGCGGGCGATCATGTCGCGCAGGTTGACGGCCATGGGGAAGCCCGAATAGGCGTAGGTGACGCAGAAGAGAAGGCCTTTCGTCTTGGCCAGGGCGAGGAGCTCCGCCGCGTCCTTCGAGCTCGTCGCCAGGGGCTTGTCGCAGACGACGGGGAAGCCGTGCTCGAGGGCGAGCTTGGCCGCGGGGTAGTGGGCGTTGTTCGTCGTGACGACGATGATGAAGTCCGGCCTGTCGGGGCGCTTGGCCTCGGCCTCGATCATGTCCTTGAACGTGGGGTAGAGGCGGTCCTTCGGGAGCCCGAGCGCGTCGCCCGTGGCCAGCGTGTTGTCGTAGCTCTGCGAGAACGCGCCGCAGACGATCTCGGCCTTCCCGTCCATGGCGATGGCCTTGCGGTGGACCTCGCCGATGAAGGCCCCCCGGCCGCCGCCGATCATGCCGTACCGGAGCTTGGGCGACTTCCCGCCCGCCGCCTGTCCTTCGATCATCTGAGAGCTTTCCGGATGCGGTCGGCCGCGAGCTTCGCCTCGGCCGCGACAGACGGGTCGGCCAGGAGCGATTCCGCGGTCTTCAAACTGGTCACGCACGGGAAGCGGCCGAGCAGACCGAGAACGAGTTTCTTTTCTTCCGGACGCGGCGACAGGGCCAGGACCTTGAGCAGGTCGGCCGCCGCCCCTTCCGGCGCCCGGTAGGGCTCGAGCCCGATCATGCGGATGTAGGCCCGGGTCGCCAGGACGCGGTGATTGAGGACGATCGAGGACCCGGCGATATCGAGCGCGTCGTCGCGGGCGGAGACCGTCGGCCAATCGGCCAGGGCGCGCACGGCGGCATCCAAGACCACGGGGTCGGGGTCGGCGAGCGCCGCCCGGACCGTCGCCAGGGCCGAGTCGTCGCCGATCTTGCCCAGGACGCGCAGCAGGTCGGACCGCTTCTTCACGTCCTTCTCGTCGGCCAGCCGGGTCTTGACCTCGCCGGCCCGGGCCAGCTCCCGCGGGTTCGTCCGGGCCACGGCGGCGATCGTGTCTTCCATCGATTCCCGGGCCGTCTCGTCCTCGAGCCCGCCGAGGAGGTCGAGGAGCGGGGGGATGTCGCCCTGGACGGAGATCGTCCGCAGCGCGGCCGCGGCCTTCGTCTTGAGGGCGGGGGGACCCGTTTTGACGAGCTCGATGAGGGCCGGCTTAGCCCCGGCGATGCGCCGGGCGCTCGCGGCCTGGACGAGCTCCGCCTTGATCGGATCGTCCGATGCCTTGGCCAGATGAGCGAGGACGGCCTCGTCCACATCATGCCCCTTGAGCCGGGCCAGGGCGTCTCGGGCCGTGTCTTGCTCGGCTCCGGCCGTGCGGGCGGCCCGGGTGGCCAGGAAGAGGACCGAGTTGCCGTCGCCAACCACGCTGAGGGCCCGTAGCGCGGCCAGTCTCAGGTCGAGCGACGAGGCTTCCGCCGCCTTGAGCAGATAGGGGCTTGCCGCCTCGGCCGGATATTTCGCGAGGAGCCCCGCGAGCTGGATCTGGGCCGGGCCCGGCATCCTGTCCATGAGGTCGGCGACGCGGGCGATCTCCTCCGGACCGAAGCTCGCGGCGACGGCGCCCAAGGCGGGCTCGACGAGGAGCGTCTCTTTGCCTGCTAGAGCCTTGAGGATCAGGCCCTTCGGATCGGCGCCCACCGCGATCTGTCCTTTGAACGCGGCCTGACGCAGGACCGGTGACACGTTGGCCGCGAAGACCTTGTCGTAAACAGCCGCCGCTCCGGCCTTGTCGCCGGACTTGAGCGATCCTTCGGCCGCGAGCAGAAGCGCCGAAGCCACTTCGGGCTTCAGCGCCGGGCTCGACTTGCCGAGCAGCGCGGCCAGGGTTTTCGTGGCCTCCGCGCCGCCGATCTTGCCGAGGGCCTTGATCGCGTCGGCGGCCAGGACCGCGTCACTGCCGCCGGCGAGCTTGGCCAGCGCCGGCACCGCGGCCGCGGCGCCGCGCGCGCCGAGCGAGAAGACGACGCCGCGGCGGACATCGCCTGCGGTCTTGTCGAGCGCCGCGAGCAGGGCCTGGTCAGCCTCGCTTCCGGGGATCCGCTCCAGAGCGAATCGCCCCGGGTCCGTCGTCTCAGCCTTGAGGACGAGCGCCGCCAGCACGGGGACGGCCTTGGGGCCGCCGATAAGCCGGAGGGCCCGGCAGGCGGCCATCAGCCCGCCCGGGGCGGGCGAGCCCTGCACGAACTTGAGAAGGGCCGCTTCGGTCTCTTCCCTCGCCTGCGGATCGTCCTTGCGGGCGAAGACGGAGGCCCGGAGCCGCATCAGGGGTCCGACGTCCTTGAAATCGAACGTCTGAAGGTCCCGCAGGATGAGATCCAGGGGCTCGACGACGAGCCCCATGTCGCGCCTGGCCTGTTCGTTCATCTGGGCGGCGGCCGGCACGGCCAGAACCGCCACGGAAAAGGCGACGAGGAGAGCCGCGAGAGTCTTGAATTTCGGTGTCGTTCTCATGGTCGCTCTCCTCACTCCGGCAGCTGCCAGGGCTTGCGGTAGGAGTGGCCGAGGAGCCGCTCCGCCTCCGGGTCGCCGATGATCGTTTCCGTGGCCGGGTCCCATTTGATCTTGCGCCCGACCTCCATGGCGATGACGCCGAGGTGGCCGACGCTCGCCGAGCGGTGCGCCGTCTCCGCCGGGGCGATGGTCTTGGCCCGGCTCCTGACGCAGTCGAGGAAGTTCTGCCAGTGGTCGCGGCTCTTGTACAGGCGGATCTCATCGGGACCGATCGTCTCCCGCTTGAGGCCGGCCGGCTCGGTCTCGAACTGGCCGCGGTCGACCCAGACCCAGCCGTATTCGCCGATCCACTTCGTGCCGCTCCAGATCTCGTCGTGGCCGCCGGCCAGGACCAGCGGCGTCCCGTCGGCGTACTTGGCCTTGACGTAATACCGGGTCGGGCTGTTGTAGATGCCCGAGGTCGGATACTCGCCCGTGGCCTCGATCTCGACCGGGCCGGTCTCGTCCCAGCCCATGCCCCAGTGGGCGATGTCGA
>CAZIQR010000218.1:0-4125 GCA_964541055.1 uncultured Eubacteriales bacterium | reverse complement strand
TCTTATTCCTCCCCGGTTAACCCGGCCTCTTGCCGGGGGCCGACGACGCCAGAACGTCGTTGACGAACCCTTCAACGATCTCCTGGAGGGCCGTCTTGATTACGCGGCCGTCGTCCCGGTGAACTCCCGTGACGGACCTCATCCATGTCGCAGCGCGGTACGCCTTTCGGCCGTTCCTCTTAATGGCGACGACCTCCCTCAACGAGACCTCGACGGAGAAGGCCTCCATCACGACCGGCACCCGGATATACAAATAGGCGTCTTCGTTCGGGCGGGGAGGCCGACGCGGGGACGCGCCGCAGCGGGGCGACCGCGCGACCGGCGGTTCGTCTCGTGCTATAATCTCTTCTCTTTTCTTACGGAGCGGGCGACCGCTCGAGGAGCGCGCATGAAACGATCACACCTCGCCATCGCTATGGCCGCTGCGGCGGTCCTTGTGGCGTCGGCCGCGACGGCCCAGGACCAGGCCGCTCATCCGGCCATGGCCCATCTCCAAGCCTACATCGAGACCTTCAACGCCGGCGTCCCGGGGCAGATGAAGGCCTATTTCGCCACCCACCTCGCCGATCAGGCGCTCAAGGAGATCCCCGTCGAACAGCGGCTGACCCGCTTCCGCAGCGCCAAGGCCGAGCTCAAGTCGCTTGAGATCGAGCGGGTCGTCAGCGACGAGCCCGGCGCCGCCGCCGTCCTGACCAAGGCCGCGAACGGCGAGCACGTCCTCGTCCGGGCGACGGCCGAGACCTCCGGCGGGCGCAAGCTCCTGTCGCTGGCCCTCGAGCTCGTCGACGACCCGGCCAATATCGTCGTGCCGGAGCCCAAGTCCACCGAGGCGGAGCTCGTGGCCGCCATCCGGGGGTATCTCGAAGCCCAGGCCAAGGCCGACGAGTTCTCGGGCGTCGTCCTCGTTGCCAAGGGGCCGCGGGTCGTCTTCCATGAGGCCTACGGCCTGGCCGACCGGGACAAGCAGGTCCCCAACAAGAAGGACACCAAGTTCAACCTCGGCTCGATCAACAAGAACTTCACCCGGGTCGCCGTCCATCAGCTGGCCCGCGAAGGGAAGCTCTCTCTCGATGCCCCGATCAAGACCTACCTGCCGGACTACCCCAACGCCGACGCCGCCGCCAAGGTGACCGTCCGCCATCTCCTCAACATGACCTCCGGCATCGGCGATTTCTTCGGCGACCGCTACGACGCGACCCCGAAGGAGAAGATCCGGAGCCTCCAGGACTATCTGCCGCTCTTCGCCGACCGGCCGCTCGAGTTCGAGCCGGGGACCTCGAACAAGTACTCGAACGGCGGCTACATCGTCCTCGGCCTGATCATCGAGAAGGCGAGCGGCGTCGATTATTACACCTACGTCCGGGAGCACATCTTCAAGCCCTGCGGCATGGCCGACACCGATGCTTATCCCCGCGACGCTGGGACGCCCAACCTGGCCCGCGGCTACACCCGGCCGGAGGGCGGCGGGCCGCGGGTCCTCAATTTCGACACGCTCCCCGGCCGCGGCAGCTCGGCCGGCGGCGGCTATTCGACGGCCGCCGACCTGTTGAAGTATGTCCTGGCCCTGAGCGACCGGAAGATCTTCCTGCCCGATGCCGCCAACGGGCTGGGCATCGCCGGCGGGGCGCCGGGGATCAATTCGGCGCTGGAGTGGGATCCCCGAAGCGGCTACACGGTCATCGTGCTGACCAATTTTGACCCGCCGACGGCCGGCACGGCCGCCAGGCAGATCGCCAGCTGGCTGCCGCGCTAGGCGGCCGGACCCCCGGGAGGCCTGGGAAGACAGGGAAGACAGGCCGGCCTGGAGCGTCTAAATAAGGATGTATTGCCCTGAACCGGACCGATGCGGCCGGCCCGGCCTATGAAAGGACAGATTCGAGTGATCAGGATAAGCGACCGTCGCCGACACCATGGCCCGCTCTTCATTGTCCTGGGCCTTCTCGCCATAAGTGTTATGCCCATTGGACTGCGGGCCCAGGAGATCCGCTCTGTCCGCGTCCCGGAAGGTCCCCGCATCGACGGCCGCCTCGACGACCCGGTCTGGCAGTCGGCGCCGGTCGTCGACGGCTTCCGCATGGTCGAGCCGCGGCCCGGCGAGGCCCCGAGCGAGAGGACCGAAGCCAGGGTGCTCTTCGACGCCCACAGCCTCTATATCGGCGTTTATTGCCACGACAGCGAGCCCGGCCGCATCTCGGCCAACACCATGGCCCACGACAGCGGCGGCTCGAGCGGCGGCTATGGGGGATATGGCGGTTACGGCCACCATGGCTCTTCGCTGTCGAGCGAGGATGTCGTCCGGGTCCTGCTCGACCCGTTCCAGGACAAGCGCAACGCCTATATTTTTTTCGTCAACCCGCGGGGCGCGCGGGGCGAGGGACTGGCCTACGCCGGGGACTCGAGCCTGAACTGGGACGGCATTTGGGAGGCCAAGGCCTGCCGCCTCGCGGACGGCTGGTCGGCCGAGATGCGCATCCCCTTCAAGACCATCTCCTTCCGGCCTGGCCTCGGCGTCTGGGGCATCAACATCGAGCGGACGATCGCCCGCAAGATGGAGACCATCCGGCTCTCGGGCACGACCCTCGACAGCAACTTCAACAATCCCAACGTGGCCGCGCCGCTCACGGGCATCGAAGGCGTCCGGCAGGGCAAGGGCATCACCTTCCGGCCCTATGGGCTGGCGAGCGCAACGAAGGAGAACCTCGTTTCCAACCGATATGACGGGACGATGGACGGGGGGTTCGACCTTTACAAGAGCTTCACGCCCAACCTCGTCGGCGTCGTCAGCTACAACATGGATTTCGCCGAGACCGAGGTCGACGAGCGCCGCATCAACCTGACCCGCTTCCCGATGTTCTTCCCGGAGAAGCGGATGTTCTTCCTCGAGGGCTCGGAGAACTTCAGCTTCAGCTCGAGCATCAGCTTCACGCCGTTCTTCAGCAGGACGGTCGGGCTCTACAACGGCACCCAGATCCCGGTCCTGTTCGGGACCAAGCTCTACGGCAAGATCGGCAGCACGAACCTGACCTTCCTCGACGTCCAGACGAGGGACACGAGAGTCGCCGACCCGGCGGCAGAAGGCGGGATGCGCGATCTCCCGGGCCGGAACCTCCTCGCGGCGCGGGTCACCCAGAACATCTTCGCCCAGAGCAAGGTCGGCTTCATCTTCACCAACGGCAGCCAGACCGGGGAGCGGAACTCGCTCTTCGGCATGGACTTCAACTATTCGTCCTCCAAGTTCCTGGGCGACAAGAACCTCATGCTCGCCGCCTGGGGCGTTTACAACTGGAACGAGACCGAGGCCGGCCGCCATCACGGCTTCGGCTTCCGGGCGAATTACCCGAACGACCTCTGGAACGTCCAGTCGACCTACGCCTATTACGGCGAGGCCCTCAATCCCGGCTTGGGCTACATGATGCGGCAGGGGATCCAGACCGGCTTTCTGATGGCCGGCTATCAGCCCCGGCCCAAAGGCTGGCTGGGGTCCCTCGTCCGCCAGTTCTACTTCAACGCGAGCGGCGATTATTACTGGGACCTCGCCGGCCATCTCGAGTCGAGCACCGTGTCGGCGTCGCCGCTCAGCTTCCGGACCCAGAGCGGCGAGTCGTTCGGGCTTAGCCTCATGGCCAACCACGACGTCCTGCCCTTCGACTGGAACGTCTCGGACGACATCGTCCTGCCGGCCGGGCCGTACGATTGGACGAGCTGCAGCCTGAACGCAAGCTCGGCCAGCCACCGCACGGTCGTGGTCGAGGCCGGCTACAGCTTCGGCGGCTATTATTCGGGCACGATCGACAACTGGTCGGTGGGCCTGACGACCAAGCTCAAGGGCTATGCGACCCTGGCCTTGGACGCGAACCTCGTCCGCGGCAACATGCCCCAGGGCCGCTTCAGCGAGAACGTCTACCAGCTCAAGGCCGATATCTTCCTCTCGCCCGACCTGGGCCTGATGAACTATATCCAGTTCGACGACATGTCGAACACCTTGGGTTGGAGCGCCCGGCTGCGCTGGCAGATCACGCCCGGCAACGAGGTCTATCTCGTTTACAACAGGAACTGGGAGCGGATCTGGGACCCGCGGAGCCGCTTCGCGCCCCTCGGCGACCGCGGCGTCATCAAGATCTCGCT
>CAZIQR010000217.1:0-4140 GCA_964541055.1 uncultured Eubacteriales bacterium | reverse complement strand
CTTGAGGCCCCGGGTTTCGCCGCCGCTGAGCGGCCAGCCCATGCCCAGGCCGCTGAAGAGCGTTTCCGGGAAGAGGTGGCGCATGAGGGCGTCCTCCTCGCTCTTGCGCAGGGCCTTGAGGATCTGGGGGAAGATGTCCCGGATGGAGATGGCCCCGTCGAGGAAAGACCGGGCCAGGGTGGCCGGGCTGTTGATGGAGACCATCTTGGCCGGGCAGGGGGTGATGTGGATGATGCCGATCTTCTCCGCGGGCAGGCCCAGGGACTTGGGCAGGATGGTCCGCAGGATCTTGGCCGCGATCTCCCGCGGCGGCTCGATCGGCAGGATCTGGCCGCAGAGGGTCGGGTAGCGCCGCTGGATCAGCCGGACGACGACCGGGCAGGTCGAAGTGATGTAGGGCCGGGGCCGGGGGTGCTCGTGGAGGTACTCCTCGGTCGCGGCGCAGTTGAGCTCGCAGATCGAGCTCAGGTCGTAGACCTCGTCGAAGCCGACGAGGCGCAGGGCCGAGAGGATCTCGTTCGGCACGACGGTCGGGCCGAACTGGCCGTAGATGACCGTCGAGGGGATCGCCACCTTGTACTCGAAGGCCCCCAGGGCCGCGAAAGAGGTCATGTGGGAGTGGACGGCGTCGTAGGGACAGACGCGCAGGCACTCGGCGCAGTCGATGCAGAGCTGGTCGATGATACGGGCCTTGCCGTCCGTGACCCGGATGGCCCGGGTCGGGCAGGCGGACATGCAGCGGGTGCAGCCGATGCACTTGTCCTTGGTGATATGGATGGCGTGGAAGTTCCGGTCGGGGCTGTTCATGGCTTGTGTCCGTTCGTCCGGATGGTGATGTCGAGCCGCGTCCCCCGGCCCACCTCCGAGTCGATGGCGAAGACGTCGGCGTTCTTCTTGATGTTCGGCAGGCCCATGCCGGCCCCGAACCCGAGCTCGCGCATCTCGGCCGTCGCGGTCGAGTAGCCCTCGGTCAGGGCCAGCTCGATGTCGGGGATGCCCGGGCCCCGGTCGTCGACCGTGAGGCGGACGGCGTCGAGGGAGACCGTCAGGTCCATCCGAGCCTCCCAGGCGTACATGATGACGTTCATCTCGGCCTCGTAGGCGACGATGGCCGCCCGGCGGACGGTCGCCGGCTTGAGCCCGAGGTCCTTGAGGAGCTCCTTGATCTCGCAGGCGGCGGCGCCGGCCTTGGCGAAGTCCCCGCCTTTGACCGGGAACTCGCGATGATAAGAGGGATCAGCGACGGGCATGGCCTCCGTCCTCGAGCCGGCCGGCGATCCGGGTGCAGGCCTCGAACATGGTCATCCTGGTGGCGATGAGCGGCAGGTCGCCCGACCGGGCCTGGTCGATGACCTCCGGAGCGGGCCGCTTCCCCTGGACGAAGACGACCGCAGCCAGGTCGGCGACGGAGCAGGTGCGGATGACGTGGGCGTTGGCCAGGCCGGTCACGAGGACCGCGCCGGGCTCGGCCGAGGTCAGGACATCGCTCATGAGGTCGGAAGCGAAGACCTTGAGGAACGCCGCTTCGGGGGAGGTGCCGGGGGTCAGCAGCTCGCCGTCGAGAAGGGTCAGAATGTCCTTGAGAGCGATCATCGGGACCTCCCGGCCTGCCGATCCTTCGGGGATATCTCATTATATATGGAACCCGGGCAAAAAAACAGGGGAGACGGGCCGGCGGGAAGCGGAGTCCGCGAAGCGACCATCAGCTCCGCTCCGGAGCGGCTCGGAGGAGCGGGGCTGAGAAATATCTGAAGGAGCAATAAAAAGGGGGGACGGGCATTGGCCCGTCCCCCCGGAGGAGGCAATTCCCTGAATAACCCGGCTCTTACTTCGCCTTGAGGATCTTCTGGACCTCGTCCCTGTCGACGTCGGTGATGAAGGGGATGCCGCTGATGTCGGCCACTTCCTTGGTCAGGGAGGCGATGTCGTCCCGGCTGATGAGGCCGGGGTTGAACTTGCGGGCGCCGGCCATCATCTGGCGCAGGCCCTGGCTCAACCGCTCGAAGTACGTATAAACGCCGATGGCCCCGGCCGGGAGGTCCTTGAACCGGTCCCCGAAACGGCGTTTCAGCTCGGGGGCGGTGACGAAGATCTCGTCCTTGCTGTTGCCGAAGCGCTCGACGTAGACCGGGATCTGGTTGTCGGCGATGCGGCCGCCGATCGTCTTCCCGACCATGGCCGCAGCCATGGGCGAGCGGGCCATGCCGACGAGCTTGACATAGGGGGCGCCGAGGGCCAGGGCCTTGAAGATCTGGTCCTCGAAGGTGATGCCGCCGGCGAAGGCGAGGTCGGGGACGTATTCGCCCTGCTTGGCCAACTGGTCGGCGTACATCCAGGTCAGGGACCAGATCTCGACGGTCGGGATGCCCCACTCGTTCATCATCCGCCAGGGGCTCATGCCCGTCCCGCCGCCGGCGCCGTCGACGGTCAGCAGGTCGAGCTTGGCCTTGGAGGCGTACTTGACGGCCCGGGCCAGGTCGGCCGGGCGATAGGCGCCCGTCTTGAGGAAGACGCGCTTGGCCCCGGCCTTGCGCAGCTCCTCCACCCGGGCCATGAACGCGTCCTCCTCGACCATGCCCATGCGGGAGTGGCGCTCGAACTCCTTGAACGAGCCCTTCTCGAAGGCCTCGATGACGGCCGGGTTCTCGGGATCGGGCAGGACGATGTAGCCCTTCTTCTTCAGGGCCTGGGCCTTCTTGACGGTCTTGAGCTTGACCTCGCCGCCGATGTCCTTGGCCCCTTGGCCCCACTTGAGCTCGACCGTCTCGATGCCCAGCTTGTGGATGGCGTATTCCTGGACGCCCAGGCGGGTGTCCTCGACGTTGGCCTGGACGACGACCTCGCCGTAGCCGTCCTGCCAGTCGCGGAAGGACTTGATGCGGAATTCCATGTCCGGCGAGCGGAGGACCTTGCCGGCCTTGAGCTCCGTCTCGTCGTCCATGCCGCAGACGTTCTCGCCGATCGTCAGGATGACGCCCGAGATGGCCGCCCCGCCGCCGAGCCCGGCCCAGTTCTGCCTGGCGATGTTCGTCGAGCCCATGCCCGAGATGACGAACGGCAGCTTCAGCTTGATGTCCTTGTTGCGGCCGATCTTGGTCTCGGTCGTGACCTTCTCGAAGGTCGCTTTGTCGCTGTCGGCCGGGACGCCGTGGGCGCCCTTGGCCGTGCCCATGATGCTGAAGTGCGAGAGGTCGACGGGATAGTCCTTCTCGCAGCCGGCCGTGATGATGCCGAACGGCTGCGGGTAGAGGACCTCATGGCCGCGGTAGGCGGATTTCCCGATCTCGCACATCCCGATGCAGCCGTCGACGCAGGTCACGCACATGCCGCTGAAGGGGCTGATGGACCCCTCCGTCCTGTTCTTGGTCAGGGTGGCGGCGCTTCTGTTGAGTTTCGTGAAAGTCGGCATGAATTACCTCCTCGTAATCCTTTATGATTTCTTTTCCTGGACGCAGGTGCCGCAGCGACCCGCGTCGTACATCCAACACTGCAGATCGTCGTAATGCTCGAGACAGCTGGGGGCCATGGTCAGGCAGCCGTTGCAAAGGGCCGTCTCGGCCTGGGGCCCCTGGCAGCGGAGCTGGCAGGCGGGGCAGACGTACATGCAGGCCCCGCACAGGCGGCAGACCTCCGAGCGCATGTCGAACGGCGTCGAGATCTTGCGCTTGTGGCCGCGCTGCTGGAAGCCGATGGCCTTGGCGTCCATCTGCTCGGCGCAGATCCGGGTGCAGAGCCCGCAGAGGACGCATTCCTCGTTGCGGGGCGTGAAGCGGACCTTGGTGACGCCGTATTTGGAGGCCAGGTCCTGGAGGACCTTGGAGCCGGGGGCCATGGCCAGCATCAGCTCGATCATCATCCGGCGCGATTTCCAGACCCGGGCGGAGTCCGTCCGGACGACGAGGCCCTCCTCGACCGGGTAGGTGCAGGACGAGACGAGCTTGGTCCGCAGGCCCTCGCCGATCTCGACGACGCAGAGGCGGCAGCCGCCGAACTCCGTCAGCCCCTCGTGGTGGCAGAGCGTCGGGATGGCCAGACCGTAGAACTTGGCCGCGTCGAGGATGGTCGAGCCCTCCTCGGCTTGCACGTCCAAACCGTTCATGCGAAAGGTGATCATGTGTCCTCTCAGATGACCTGGATGGC
>CAZIQR010000216.1:2758-4180 GCA_964541055.1 uncultured Eubacteriales bacterium | reverse complement strand
CGCGTCGCCACCCAGCGGCCGCCCTGCCGCTCGACGGCCTTGACGTCGGTCGTCTTGAGGAGCTTGCCGCTCTTGGCGTAGCGCTCCTCCCTGAGGGCGACGTCGCGCTCCTTGTCCACCCAGACCTTGCGCCGGTAATAGGCGATGTCCTCGCTCTTGGCCGTGAGGTCGAGGATCCAGCAGGGCCGCCCCTCGACCGTCTCCTCGCCGGCGACCGTCGCCGTGTAGAGGTTCGTGAGCCGCGGGTCCTCCATCATGTCCTCGTAGGAGAGGTCCGAGCCCATGACCGACTGCCGCAGCATGTGCCCGGCGATGAGGATGGTCCGGTCGGCGGCCGGCGTGTAGGTCCAGAGCTGGTCGGCGAGCTTGAGCATCTTGGTGCCCTTCTCGCGCGGCGGATCGAGGTATTCGGTGAACGACTCCGTGCGGCCCCGGATCCACGACTTGGCCGTGATCGTCCGCGAGCCGCGCCGGCCGTGGACGGTCATGACGCTGGTGATGATCTTGTTGTCCGAGCCCATGTTGTCGTCGACGCGCAGCAGGATGGCCTCGCCGCTCGGAGTTTGAGCCCATGCTTCTATCGCCAGCGCAACCAACAAAACGACCCACGCTTGCTTTCTCACCCCTCGAACTCCTTCGCCAGCGTCGCCGTCTGGCGCTTGTAGATGCCGATCCCCGACACGGCCCGCCCCAGGAACGTGGCCAGGAGTCCCGGCACGAAGCCCACGATCCAGCTCACGGGCGTGACCCGGGCCCGGACCACGTCGGCGACGAAGATCGACGAGGTCTTCATGAACGCGCCGATGTTGATGCCCTTGGTCTGCAGGTAATAGGCCCCGAGGAGGCCGATGGCCGTGCCCGCGATCGACCCGATGACGCCGATGGCCAGCCCCTCGCCGATGAGCGAGCGGTAGAGCCGCCCTTTGTCCTCGCCGAGCGCGAGCCGGATCCCGAACTCGCCGTAGCGCCTCAGACTCCCCATCAGCCCCGAGTTCCACAGGATGATCGACATGACCAGGATGAAGGCCACGAGCATCCAGCCGTAGACGGTCTTGGCCATGTCGAGGAGCTCCGAGAGCCCGCCCTGGTCGCGAAGCGTCTCCATGACCGGCGCGAAGTCGCCCGGATCGCCCCGATGGGCGGCGTTGAACTTGGCCGCCACGGCCGCCGCCTCCTTCTCCCGGTAGACCGAGTCGCGGAAGAAGCCCAGGATCTCGCCCGCCGCGTCGTTCATGTCGAGCGCGTCCTGGACGTCGCCGATGTCGGCGATGACCGCGCCGCGGTCCATGGCGCTGACGCCGAAGCGGACCGTGCCGGCCACGGTGAAGTTGCGGACGGCCATCTCGCCGAACATGGTGGCGCTGATGAGGGTCGCCGTCGAGCCCGGCCCGATGCCGAGGCGTGTGGCGAACTCGTCGGCGA
>CAZIQR010000216.1:0-2658 GCA_964541055.1 uncultured Eubacteriales bacterium | reverse complement strand
GGGGCTTCGTCGGCCTCGGCCGCATAAGCCCGCGACATGATCTTGACGTGGCCGGCCGTGAACCGGGCCGTCGCTTCCGTGATGTCGGTGATCATGCCGGTGATCCAGCTGTAGCCGAGGACGGTCAGCATCGAGCCGAGGACGACCGTCGTGAAGGGGAGCAGGCTCCGGGCCCGGTCGCGGAAGAGCCCCTTGATGAGGAAGCGGATCATGATAGGCGCCCCCGGAGCGCGTCGGTCGGCTTGAGCTTGGCGATGCGGCGCGTCGGCAGGAATGAGACGACCGTCGTGACGATGAGGACGAGGAGCGTCGTCCCGATGACGAGCCCGGCGCTGAAGGCCGGGAAGAGGCGTTGGCCGATGGCGAAGCCGTAGTTGTCGACGCCGGCGGGCATGGCCCAGCCGGTGCGGGCGAACCAGGCCAGGAACGGGATGCCGTAGAGCGCGGCGATGATGGCCCCGAAGACGCCGTAGAGGAACCCTTCGAGGGTGAAGAGGGCGATGACCCGGCCGCGGGTGAAGCCGAGGGCCATGAGGGTGCCCATTTCCTTGCGGCGGCGGAAGATCGAGAGCACCTGGGTGTCGAAGATGGCAAGCATCGCAAGCGCCAGGAAGATGATGTAGACGATCGAACTCCCGACGGACTTCGTCTTGACCAGGGCCCGGAGGTCGGCCAGGAAGTCCGCGCGGCTGCGGAAGACCCAGGGCGAGGCGGAGGCGGGGATCGGGGCGTTATTCGCGAGGACGACGAACGTGGCCTGGCCGGGGAGCTCGGTCATAGAGCGAAGGCGGTCGAGGGGGACCCAGATCTGGCCGCTGTCGACCGTCTGCACGGTCGTCGAGAAGACCTTGACGACGACGGCGTCGAGGGCGTCGAAGGTGCCGTGGGCGTCGCGCCACTGCAGGGTGAACGTGTCGCCCTCCTTGAGCCCGGTCATCTTGGCCAGGCGCGTGCCGATGAGGACGGGGATGGCCTCGCCGGGGGCGGCGCCGGCCAGGAAGGAGGTGGGCAGATTGAGGATCTTCTGCCCGGGATCGATGCCCTTGACGAGGACCGTATAGAGGCGGCCCGAGGGGTAGATCGTGCCCTGGGTGACGAGGACGGGCGCGGCCTGGCCCGAGGCGGCGAGGGACGCGAGCGGGGCGGGGAGAGGGCCGTGGGCGTCGGTGAGGGTCAGCGGGTCGTAGGGGTCGTAGGCCGGGTGCTGGAAGTGGCCACCGCCGACCTCGGTCGCGATCATGGCCTCCTCGGCCTGGCGGTTCATGCCCTGGATGAGGCCCTGGACGGCGATGATCAGGACGAAGGCGAGCGAGAGGACGAAGACATTGAGCCAGGTCCGGAGGCCAGCGTTGAGAAGGTTCCTGACGGCCAGCTTGAGGAGCATCATGGCCGGGCTTCCGGGATGGGCGGCTCGGCGGACGGGGCCGGGGCGGCGGGCGCGACGAGCTCGTCGGCTGTGACGCGGCCGTCGACGAGGGTGATCCTGCGGCGCAGGTGCTCGATGACCTTGGCGTCGTGGGTGGCGAAAATAAAAGTCGTGCCGAGCTCGCGGTTGAGCTTCTCCATGGTGTCGAGGATGTTGTGGGAGTTCTCGGCGTCGAGGTTGGCCGTGGGCTCGTCGGCGAGGACGAGCTCGGGGCGCTTGACCACGGCCCGGGCGATGGCCACGCGCTGGCTCTCGCCGCCGGAGAGCTGGGCGGGACGCGACTTGGCCCGGTCTGCCAGGCGGACCCACTCGAGGGCGGACATGACCTTGCGGCGGCGCACGGCCGGAGGATCGCCGAGGAGAAGCAGGGCGAACTCGACGTTCTCGTAGACGGAATAGACGGGGAGGAGGTTGAAGGTCTGGAAGATGAACCCGATGTGGCGGTTGCGGAGGCGGGCGGCTTCCTTGTGGGAGAGAGTCTCGATGCGGCGGCCCATGACCAGGGCCGAGCCCTCGGTCGGGACGTCGAGCGAGCCGACGATGTTGAGGAGCGTCGTCTTGCCCGAGCCCGAGGGGCCGACGAGGCCGGCGAACTCGCCAGGCATGAAGGCGAGATTGACCCCGGCCAGGGCCTCGAGCTTGTAGGGGCCCATGGCGTAGATCTTCTTGAGGTCCGTGGTGACGATGAGCGGGGCGGCGGAGGGTCGCGTCGGCGATGCGTCGGTCATGTCGGATCTTCCTTAGAAGTTGTAGGCGAGGATGAGTTCGATCCCCGTCCCCGCGAAGGAGCCCGAACCGGCCAGCCCTTGGAAGAGGACCGTGCCGGCCGGGTTCCAGAAGGCGATGGCGCTGAAGGTGATCGTATCGGTGCGGCGGGTCCAGCCGAAGAAGCGGTAGACGCCGCGGTCCGTCCAGTCATAGTAGAAGATGCCCGAGAGTTCGTCGAGGAGGCCGATCGGGTAGCGGAGGAGGAGGGCGGAGAAGGACCGGCCGTTGCCGGAAGAGAAAGCTCGGACGGCCGAGTCGATACGGAAGTGCTCGGCGAGGACGGTCAGGCCGCGGCCGACGGCGAAGGTGTAGTCGGCGCCGAGGGTGCAGGAGCGCTGGAAATGAACGGAGGGATAGCCCGAAAGCTGATGCACGATGGCTCCCTCGAACCAGAGGCCGATGCCGAGGTCCCACTTTCCGTCGACGCCGAAGCGGTCCTCGGGGACGGCCGGGACGGGGAGGGG
>CAZIQR010000215.1:0-4201 GCA_964541055.1 uncultured Eubacteriales bacterium | reverse complement strand
ATCCCCGTCCTCGACATCTTCCCGCGCTACGGCAGCTTCGTCGGCTTCTTTCCGCTCTACGACCCGCGGCTGATGTGGTCGAACGTCATCGGCCCCGGCGGCGCCCGGGAGCTCCTCTGGCTCGAGCGCCAGGAGGGCTACGTCAAGGTCTTCCTGCAGAGCTATCCGCTCGAGAAGCGGGACGTCATGCTCGTCTTCTCCCACGGCGGCCTGAACGCGGCCCCCATCGACATGGCCCTCGAGGCCAGGGCCCGCGGCCTCAAGGTCGTCACCGTCTCCTCGCACGCCAACGCCGCGATCGGCAAGCGCTCCCACTCGTCGGGCAAGATCCTGTCCGAGGTCGCCGATGTCGCCATCGACAACCACGTCCCGCCCGAGGATGCCCTCATCGACGTCGGCCAGATCGAGCGCGTGGCCGCGGGCTCGACGGTCGCGGCCGTCTCTATCGCCATGTCCCTCGTCGCCGAGACGGCGGCCGTGCTGGCCAAGACCGGCAAGGTCCCGCCGACCTTCGTCTCCCCGAACGTCAAGGGCGTCCCGCCCGGGCACATGGCCGGCGTCTACCAGGCCTTCACCGAGTTCTACTACGCCCGGCCGTTCAAGGCCAAAGCCAAGGCCAAGCCCAAGGCGAAGCCGAAGGCGAGGGGCTGATCATGGCCGCCGCGAACGTCCCTGACGCAGCCGGGGCCTCCGGCGTCCGGCGGCTCCAATTCTCGGCCTGGGCCGGGATGTTCGTCTTCGGCATCGTCATGGCCATCCTGGGGGCCATCCTGCCGTCGCTCTTCGAGCGCATCGGCTTCGGCGCGGGGGCGGCCGGGAACCTTTTCCTGACCATGAACTTCGCCATGCTGCTGGCGACCCTTTTCTTCGGGCCGGTCGTCGACCGCTTCGGCTTCAGGTCGATCCTGGCCGTCTCGGCCTTTCTTGTCGCGGCGGCCTTCCTGCTCCTGTCGCGGGCCGCGACCTACTCCGTCGTCCTGGCCGCGGCCGTCGTCCTCGGCCTGGGCGGAGGGGCCCTCAACGGCGGCACGAACGCCCTGACGAGCGACCTTCACGAAGGCGAGAAGCGGGGCGCGGCCCTGAACGTCCTGGGCATCTTTTTCGGCTTCGGCGCCCTCTCCGTCCCGTTCCTCATCGGGACCCTGCGCGAGAGGCTGGGCTTGGGCCGGATCCTGGTCCTGGCCACGGCCCTGAGCCTGGTGCCATTCATCATCTACGTCGTTCTCCGCTTCCCCCGGGCCAAGCACGCCCAGGGATTCCCGATCAAGGACGCGGCCGGGATCGCCCGCAACCCGCTCCTTTGGCTCACCGGCTTCATCCTCTTTTTCGAGTCCGGCAACGAGTTCACCGTCGGCGGCTGGATCTCGAGCCACCTGCAGACGACCTTCGGCGTCGCCGCCGGCACGGCGGCCCTCGTGCTGGCCGGCTACTGGGCGGCCGTCATGGCCGGGCGTCTCGTCTCGAGCCGCCTCGTCCGCGGCGTCCGGAACGAGACGCTCATCCTAGCAAGCGCCGCCCTGTCCCTCGTCGCGGCCCTGCTCATGGCGCTGGCCCCCTCGGGACCCGCCGCGGCCATGGGCGCCGTCCTGATCGGCGCCGGTTTCGCCGCCATCTACCCGACGACGCTGGCCATCGTCGGCGCGAATTTCGCCGCCTTCACCGGCACGGCCTTCAGCGTCGTCATCGCCCTCGGCCTCGTCGGCGGCATGCTCTCGCCGTGGCTCGCCGGCCGGATCGCCCAGGCCTCGAGCCTGCGCCGGGGCTTCATCATCCCCGTCGTCAACTGCGCCATGATCATCGTCCTGACCCTTTTCGTCAGGCTCCGAACGGCCAAACCGGCCAAGGAAGGAAGCGCGACATGAACCTCAGGTCAAGACACCTCTCCCTTTTCGCGGCCGCGGTTCTGGCCTTCTCCGCCTTCGCGGCAACGGCCTCTGCCGAGGACGCCGCCTCCGCGGCGGCGAGGAAAGAGCTGAGCCAGAAGTATGCCCAGCTCCTCGCCGAGAAGGGCGTCACCGACGAAGCCGGCCTCGAGATCGACGGCCGTCTCGGGAAGATCTTCGACGCCGCCCGCGCCGGCGGCGCCCGGACCTCCAAGGACCTGGTCAAGTCGGCCCTCGCGGCCCTGAACTACTCGGCCTCGAACCTGGCCGGCTTCCCCCAGGCCGCCTTCGACCGGCCCATCGGGACCGTGCTCGAGCACTTCGGCCGCACCATCGCCTCCGGCGACATCGAGGCCCGGGCCGAGGGGAGCGCCTGCCCCGTCGGCGGCATCGGCGCCGGCAGCTTCGAGCGGCTCATGAACGGCAACTTCTCGACCTGGTTCCTCAAGCTCGGCTGGATGGTCGAGGACACGGTCTGGGCCGACCAGTTCCACGTCTTCATCAAGTCGGGAGGCCGGACCGTCGCCAAGACCCTCTCCACGACCGCGCCGCCGGCCGGCGCGGGGCTCGGGACCTGGTCCTGGAATTATCCCGTCGGCAAAGGCGATTATTACGCCCTCTATCCCAAATCCGGCTATTCCTATGAGGAGAACGCCGACCTGCCGGTCAAGCTGGCCGTGGTCCAGTTCTCGCCGATCATCTCCGGCAACTACAAGGAAACAAGCTTCCCGGTCGCGGTCTACAAGTGGATCGCCCGGAACGACTCGAAGGCGCCGGCCGAGGTCACCATCCTCCTGACCTGGGAGAACATGGTCGGCTGGGAGGCCGTCGCGCCGAAGGCCGCAGCCGGAGAGGCCCCCCAGGCCTCGTTCGTCTGGGACCGCCGCAGCGCCGGGAACTTCAACGAAGTCATCGAGGACGGCCGGGCCAAGGGCGTTCTCTTCCGCCGGAAGGACCAGAACGTCCGGACCGGCAACGCCATGGCCGGCTCGATGGCCATCGCCGCCCTCGAAGAGCCCGGCAAGGCGCGGGTCTCGACCCAGGCCGCTTTCGATCCCCGCGGCGACGGCGCGGACATCTGGACCCGGTTCGCCGCCGACGGCTCGCTCGACCCGTCGCGGAGATCGAGCCCGGCCGGTCCGGGGCAGGGGACCGGGGCGGCCGTGGCCGTCACCTTCACCCTCAAGCCCGGGGAACGCCTTGAAGTGCCGTTCGTCATCGCCTGGGATTTTCCCTACTACGAGTTCGAGGCCGGGGCCAAGCACAAGAAGAAATACACCGCCTTCTTCGGCGACGCCGGCACGAACGCCTTCCGCATCGCCGCCGAGGCCCTGGTCCGGGCCCGCGAGTGGGAGCAGGCCATCGACGCCTGGCAGAAGCCCAGCCTGACCAACCCGGCCCTTCCGGACTGGTTCCGCCAAGCCCTGCTCAACGAGCTCTACGTTCTCGCCGAGACCAGCATCTGGGACGCGGAGACGAACCTCCACACCTACCTCGAGAGCGCCGATTACCTCATGTACGGCACGACCGACGTCGATTCCTATTGCTGGCATGTCCTGCGCCTCTGGCCGGAGCTCGAGACGACCCACATGAGCTATCTCGCCGGCACCATCCCGCTCGAGGACGCCTCCTACCGGGCCTTCCAATACGCCTCCCTGTTCCCGAACGAGGTCCCGGCCGACAAAAAGGGCTATTACTGGAACACGATCAAGCAGCCGGGCATGGTCCCCCACGACCTCGGCTCGCCGCGCAAGCGGCCCTGGGTCATCCTGAATGGCTTCGACTGGCAGAACGCGAACTACTGGAAGGACATCAACCCGAAGTTCCCGCTCCGGGCCTACCGGGATTTCCTGGCCACGGGCGGCCTCGACATCGGCTTCCTGATGAAGATGTTCCAGGCCTCGGTCACGGCCATGGACACGCTCGAGGGGCGCTTCGGCGACAAGATCAGCCACGTCCCGCTCAACGAGGGGATCCCCGACCAGACCTACGACACCTGGCGGATGAAGGGCGAGAGCGCCTACGTCGGGCTGCTCTGGCTGGCCGGGCTCAAGGCCACGGTCCGCATGGGCGAGACACTCTATGCGCGCGGCCTCGTCCGGGCCGGGGACTTGGATATCCGCGAGACCCTGGTAAAATATAAGGGTTGGTTCGAGAGCGGCCGGACCTCCCTGCGCAAGCTCTGGGACGAGAGGGCCGGCTGCTTTCATATCGATGCGACGAAGGACGACATCATGACCGACCAGCTGTTCGGCGTCTGGTACGCGGGCATGCTCGGCCTCGAGGCCGCCGACCCGATCGTGCCGCGCGCCGACGTC
>CAZIQR010000214.1:0-4256 GCA_964541055.1 uncultured Eubacteriales bacterium | reverse complement strand
CGCGAAGCGGGGGGAACCGGACGACTGGTTCCCGGGGGGCCGGGGAGCAAGAGGCAATCCCTGAGCTAAGCCGAGAGTCGGAGTTCGACCTCCGACAGGATCAGATATTGATCCGGATCGGCAAAATGACCGTCGTGATCCCTTTCCAGCGGAGCTCCTGCTGGATGGCGAAGGCCGTCTCGTTGTGGAGGATGCGGTTGACGAGCCCCGGCCGGCGGAAGACGGTCTGGCCGGCAAAGACGGTCGACTTGGGGAATTCCTTGGCCACGGTCTCGCAGACCTTCGAGGCGGTCTCGACGACGTCGATGCCCGTGTCGAGGCGCGACTCTGCGGGGAAGCCGAGGCGCCGGGCCAAGTCGACATATTTCTTGAGCGAGTCCTTGGCCGCCTCGCACAGGTGGCTGACGGCCTCGGATTCCTTGAACGCGCCGGCGTCGACCTCGGCGACCGAGACGAAGACGAAGTTCTTGTAGAGGCCGGGAAAGCCGCGGATGATGGAGAGGAAGGTGTGGACCCCGAAGCCGGAGTAGCCGTTGACGAGCTGGATGGCCGTCATCTGTTTGGGGTCGGCCGGGTCGGCGTTGTAGTCCCCCTTGTGGGCGATGAACGCGGTCAGCATGTCGTCGAGCTCGCGGACGCCCTTGCGGACGCGGTTGTAATGGCTCTTGATGAGGTAGCAGAGGAGGATGACGACCGAGGTGATGACCAGGGTCAGCCAGCCGCCGCGGGTGAACTTCTCGAGGGTCGTGATGGTCAGGATGGTCAGGCAGAGGGTCAGGCCCGTCAGGTGGACGGGCAGGTGCTTCTTCCAGTGCGGCTCGGTCTTCCGGTTGCGGATGAAGAAGCGCGACATGCCGAGCTCGGACAGCGAGAAGGTCAGGAAGACGTTGATGGAATACATGACGACGAGCGTCGAGATGCGGCCGTGGGAGTAGATCAGGAGGAGGATGGCCGCGCCGCCCATGAGAAGGACGCCGTTCTGCATCGTCAGGCGGTCCGAGAGCGAGGCGAAGCGGTGGGGGAACCAGTAATCGACGGCCATGTTCGAGACGACACGGGGGCCGTCGACGAAGCCGGTCTGGGCGGCGACGAGGAGCAGGGCCCCTTCGGCGAAGATCGTGACCAGCGCCAGGGCGTGGCCGAAGCTCCAGCCGCCGAAGACCTCGCCGGCGAGGACGGCGTTGAGCGTCCGTCCCGCGACCGGCCGGACGCCGAGCAGGAGATAGCAGACGAAGATGCCCCCGGCCGTGACGGCGAGGGACGCGGCGAGGTAGACCATGGTCCGCTTGCCGTTGTGGACGCGCGGCTCCCGCAAGATCTGGAGGCCGTTCGAGACGGCCTCGATCCCGGTGAATGTCCCGCCGCCCATGGAGAAGGCCCGCAGGAAGAGCAGGGCCAGGCCGCCGAGGCCGAGAGCCGCCAGGCCGTTTCGGTAATCCGTATGGATCTGGCCGGCCACGGCCCCGATCTGGGGAAGATGCTTGACGATGCCGTAGCCGAGCATGAGGACGTGGGTCATGACGAAGAGGACGAAGATCGGGGCCAGCATGGTCACCGATTCCTTGATGCCGCGCAGGTTGATGACGACGAGGAAGACAATGGCCAGGATCTCGAAGGGCGTCTTGAGCGGCTGATAGGCGACGGGGAAAAAGCTGAAGATCGCGTCGCCGCAGGAGACGATGGAGACGGTGATCGTCAGCATGTAGTCGACGAGCAGGGCCGCGCCGGAGATGACGCCGTACTTCTCGCCGAGGGTGTGCGTGGCGACGATGTAGCCGCCGCCGCCCGACGGGAAATATTCGATGATCCGGGAATAGGCGTAGGAGATGATGAAAACGGTCAGGGCCGTGGCCGCGGCCAAACCCAGCGCGAGATACGTGTGGGAGCCGAGGACCTTGAAGGCTTCTTCGGGGCCGTAAGCCGCGGACGAGAGCCCGTCGGCGCCGAGCCCGATCCAGGCCAGGATGGGGATCAAGGCCATCTTGTGAAACAGCGAACGGTCCTTGATGTCGCGCGGTCTTCCGATAAAGGCCTGCCGGACCTTGCGGCCGATCGTTCGATTGGTGCCGGGCATGTTATTGACAGAATCCTAGAGTCGTGCGGTTCATGGGGATAGGGGGTGCTTTTCGGCTGGCGGCTATTATAGGCGTCCGGCGGGAAAAAGTGAAGCGCAAGGGAAGGCCGGCCTTCAGGCCAAGAGAAGGGCGACCGCCTCGCCGATCCGGGCGGGATTCCTGACCATATGGACCCCGGCCTCCTCGAGGCAGGCGATCTTGCCGGAGGCTGTCCCCCCGGCGGCCGATATGATGGCCCCGGCGTGGCCCATGCGGCGGCCGGGAGGGGCGGTCAGCCCGGCGATGTAGCCGACGACGGGCTTGGGGTAGCCGGCCCGGATCAGGGCCGCGGCATGTTCCTCAGCCGAGCCGCCGATCTCGCCGATGAGGGCCACGGCCCGGGTCTGGGGGTCGGAGGCGAACAGGCCCAAGACGTCGACGAACGAGAGGCCGACGATCGGATCCCCGCCGATGCCCAGGGCCGTCGACTGGCCGAGGCCGAGCCGGGTCAGTTGGTGGACGGCCTCATAGGTCAGCGTCCCCGAGCGGGAGATGATCCCGACCGGGCCCGGCTTGTGGATCGGGCCCGGCATGATGCCGATCTTGGCCAGGCCGGGGGAGATGATGCCCGGCGTGTTCGGGCCGATGAGCCGGGCCGTCTTTTCGCGGAGGAAGGCCTTGACCTTGACCATGTCGAGGGCGGGAATGCCCTCGGTGATGCAGACAATGAGCCCGATCCCCGCTTCGGCGGCCTCCATGATGGCGTCGGCGGCGGCTGCGGCCGGAACGAAGATGATCGAGGCGTCGACGCCCTCGCTGCGGACCGCGTCGGCGACGGTGTCGAAGACGGGCAGGCCGAGATGGCGGGTGCCTCCCTTGCCCGGCGTCACTCCGGCCAGGACCGCCGTCCCGTATTCCAGCATGCTTTGAGCATGGAACGTGCCCTCGCGGCCGGTCAGCCCCTGGACGACGACCCGGGTCGCGGCCCCGACGAGGATGCTCACCGGGAGCCTCCCTCTTCACGGGCCAGGCGGACGGCCGTGCGGGCCGCGGCCTCCA
Organism: uncultured Eubacteriales bacterium; assembly: GCA_964541055.1. Lineage (GTDB taxonomy): Bacteria > Acidobacteriota > Aminicenantia > Aminicenantales > Saccharicenantaceae > RBG-16-66-30. The sequence goes on along the minus strand of CAZIQR010000214.1, from coordinate 1,143 downwards.
TGTCGCTCTCGGAGGTGAAGGGGAGGCCCGACTCGGCCAGGATGCGGCGGCCCTGCTCGACGTTCGTCCCCTCCATGCGGATGACGACGGGGATGCGGACGCCCCGCTCGCGGGCGGCGCGGACGATGCCTTGGGCCACGAGGTCGCACCGGACGATGCCGCCGAAGATATTGACGAGGGCCGCTCTCACGCCGGGGTCCGAGGACAGGATGGCGAAGGCCCGGCCGACGGCGTCCTCGGAAACGCCGCCGCCGACGTCGAGGAAATTGGCCGGGCGGCCTCCCGCGAGGGCGACGAGGTCCATCGTGGCCATGGCCAGGCCCGCGCCGTTGACCATACAGCCGACATCGCCGTCGAGCCGGATGAAGCTGAGGCCGGCTCGGGACGCCTCGAGCTCCTCCGCGGATCCCTCATTCGGATCGAGAAGGGCGCGGATCTCGTCGTGGCGACGGAGGCCGTTGTCGTCGAACTCCATCTTGGCGTCGGCGGCGACGAGGGAACCGGCCGTTGTCAGGACGAGGGGATTGATCTCGATGAGCGAAGCATCGGTGGCCTCGAAAGCGCGGACGAGGCGCGGCAGAAGATCAATGGCTTGGGCGAAGCCGCGGCCGGACAGCCCGAGGGCGAAGGCGGCCTGCCGGGCCTGGAAGGGGAGGAGGCCGGCGGCCGGCGGCAGCGGTTGTCTGAGAACGAGGTCCGGCTGGCGGAAGGCCAGAGCCTCGATGTCGACGCCTCCCCGCGGCGAGGTCAGGAGGGCGATCCGGGCCTCTTCCCGGCTGAGGGTCACTCCGACATAGAGTTCCCGGGCGACATCGACGGTCTCCTCGACGAGAAGGCGGCGGACGATCCGACCGGCGGGGCCGGTCTGGGCCGTGACGAGCGGCTGGCCCAGGAGTCGGGACGCGGCCGCGATGGCCTCAGCGGGACTTTCGGCCTTGAGGATCCCGCCGGCCCTGCCCCGTCCCCCGGCGTGGATCTGAGCTTTCAGGACGACCGCTCCGCCCAGGGACTCGGCCGTGGCCCGAGCTTCGGCCGGGGTCGTGACCATCTCGCCCCGCGGCACCGGCAGGCCGAAGCCCGCGAGAAGCTTCTTGGCCTGATATTCGTGAATCCTCATCGCTGCAAAGATATCTGTTTTCGGGC
>CAZIQR010000213.1:0-4293 GCA_964541055.1 uncultured Eubacteriales bacterium | reverse complement strand
CCGCCGGGGAATCGCGGCGGATGGGCACGCAGAAGCTGCTGCTGCCGTTCGGGGACACGACGATCGTCGGGGCGGTCGCCAGGACGGCGGCGTCGGCGCGCGTCGGCGGGACGATGGTCGTGCTCGGCGCCGACCGTGACGCGATCCGCGCTGAGCTGGCGGCCCTCGATATTACGTTCACCGTCAACGATCATTATCAGCTGGGGATGCTGACCTCGATCCAGGCCGGCCTCCGAGCCCTGCCGGCCGAAGCCGTCGCGGCCGTCATCATGCTCGGCGACCAGCCGTTCCTCCGCGCCCCGGTCGTCGACGCGGTCATCGCCGCCTTCGAGACCGGCGGCCGCGGCATCGTCATCCCGGCGTTCCAGGGGCGGCGCGGTCATCCCGTCCTCATCGACCTCAAGTGCCGCGACGAGATCCTGGCCATCGAACCGCTCGAAGGACTGAGGGCCCTGATGCGGGCCCATCCCGACGACATCCTCGAAGTCGAGGTCTCCGACCCCAACATCCTCCGCGACCTGGATACGCCGGAGGATTATACCGGCCTCCCCAAGCCCAATTAAGAACAAGACCGGGTCAGACCTACACCTTTTTAATTTTCTTGTCGGGCCCGACCTGTTGCGCAAGTTGGGGCCCTTCGTCCGCACCCGAAAAAGTAAAAAGGTGTAGGTCTGACCCCTTCTTATTGACTCGGCGCGAGGCGTCACCTACTATATGGTCAGAGGGATCATCAATCAGGGCCAGGGGGGCCAACCATGTATGCCCGCATGATCAAAATGCAGGTCAAACCCGAGCGGATCGACGAGGCGGCCCGCGTGTTCGCCGAGGACGTCATCCCCGGCTGCCGCGGCCAGGCCGGCTATCGCGGCGCGTATTTCCTCGTCGACCGCAAGCTCGGCGAATGCGTCCCGATCACGTTCTGGGAGACCGAGGCGGACATGGCCGCCACGGAAGAGAACCGGTTCTTCCAGAACCAGCTCATGAAGTTCCTCGGTCTCTTCCACCACGGCCTTTTACGCGAGGCCTACGAGGTCGCGGTCTTCGACATCGATCCCGGCCTGGCTCCGCCCAACGCCGGCGTTTGACGCCCTTCCGGGCTTTGGCCTATGCTGAGCCCGTCATGCCCGTCCGGAGGTTCGCCCCCATGAGAAGAGCCCTCACTCTCGCCTTGTCCGTTCTCGTCACGGCCGCCCTGGCCGCGCCGGCTCTCATCGCTCAAGCGCCGCAGCCGGCCCGGACCACGGCCCCGGCCGCCGCGGCCGCGATCAAGGTCGTCAAGGACCCCTCGGTCCTGCCCCAGCCCTTCGCCCGTATCGCCCGCGCCGGCGACATCTTTGTTTCCGGCGCCCGCTATGCCGCGCTCATCGCCGCCTCGCCGCGGACTCTCTGGAGCACGATCAATTACGGCTACCCTGACGTCTCGGGCGTCGTGGCCGTCTTTCTCCCCGCCGGGTCCGAGACCCGCCCCGAGCTCCAATTCGGCTATCCGATCCTCCGCCTCGGCGGCCAGGCCCTCTTCGCCGCGCCCGCGTCCGTCAAAGCCGAAGGCCAGGCGGTCGTCGCCCGCTCGTCGTGCCAGACCCCCGACGGCGGCAGGCTCGAGATCACCGTCCGCTACACGTTCGCCTTCGCGACGGGCCGGATCGATGCCGCCGCCGAGATCCGCAACGCCGGCGCCGCCGAGGTCAAGGACCTGAGCTTCGGCCTGGGCACGACCTCCTGGCAGACGTATCTCTTCACGCCCTACAGCGCCGACCGCTCCCCGGCCCTCAATATCCGTGTCTATGAAAGGCCCGACCACGCCATCGGCTGGTACGACCCGAACCCGCAGGGGACCTCGAAGAAACCGCTGCCCGGCACCCTCCGCCCCGGCGCGGTCTACCGACAGACCTACGCGATGTTCGCCGCCGTCACCGTCGCCGACGCTCTCGGCCGGCTCTATCGCGCCGCGCGCGTCGCCACCGTCCCCGCCGCGATCGAGTTCAAGTCGTTCGACGGCCCGGCCGAGATCTATGTCCGCGACGCCGCGACCGGCGCCACCGTCTTCCGCACCTTCCTCGACCGGGCCGCGCCCCTGAGCTTCCCGGCGCCGCCCGGGGTCTATAAGATCCAGGCCAACCTCTTCCCCGCCGTCGTCGACAGGACGTTCGTCGCCGCCGCCCCCGGCAAGGACGGGAAGGTCAAGCCCTGGACGATCGAGGCGCCCGCCTTCGGCCGCCTCCGCGTCGCGATCGCCGACCGCAAGGGCAAGCCCGTCCCCGGCAAGGTCACGTTCATCGGCCTCGCCCCGACCGGAACGCCGTATTTCCGGCCCGACGATCCCATCGCCTCGTCGCGAGCCTACGAGACGCACAAGAACGCCGTCTACCCCGCGGCCGGCGGCCTCGAGGTCAAGCTCCAGGCGGGGGCCTATCTCGTCACGGCCTCGCGCGGACCCGAGTTCGGCATGGAGACGCGCGTCGTCGAGGTCTTCTCCGGCGAGCCGCGCGACCTCCGCTTCACCGTCGAACGCGCCCTGGCGACGCCCGGCCTCGTCTCGGTCGACCCCCACATGCATACCCAGTTCTCGGACGGCTATGTCTCGGTCGCCGAGCGGGTCCGCAGCGCCGTGGCCGAAGGCCTCGACGCCGTCGTTTCGGCCGATCACAACCGGGTCACCGACTATCGGCCCGATCTCGAGCGGCTCGGGCTCGCGGGCGAGATCGCCTTCGTCCCCGGCGCCGAGGTCACGGCCCGCACGGGCAGCATCCACTTCAATGTCATCCCGGCCGCCGTGCCCGCCGCCGGCGATCCCACGAACGGTTCGATCAGCGTCCGCGACGAGACGCCGGCGACGCTTTTCGCCGCCGTCCACGCCAAGTACCCGGGCTCTCTCATCCAGCTCAATCACCCGCGCTCGGGCTCGCTCGGCTACTTCAACAATTACGACCTCGATCCCAAGAAGGGCGACGCCGTCCGGGCGCCCTTCGATCCCGGCTTCGACACGATGGAGGCCCTGAACGGGGCCATGTTCGGCGGCGACAACCATCGGGCCATCGAGGACTGGTTCCACCTCGTCAACCGCGGCTACCCGGTCCGCATCGTCGGCTCCTCCGACGCCCACGGCATCGACGGCGGCGAGACCGGCTACGCCCGGACCTACGTCCTCATGGCCGAGCCGGTCGCCGGCGCGATCGACCGCGACGCCCTCGTCGCGGCCCTCCGCAAGGGCCGGGCCTTCGTCTCGAACGGCCCCATCGTTGCGGTCAAGGCCAACGGCAAGGCGACCTTCGGCGACCTCGTCGCCGCCAAAAAGGGCCGCGTCGATCTCGACATCACGGTGACGGGCGCGCCCTGGCTCGACGTCACCGACGTGAGGGTCATCATCAACGGCGAGCGCCGGCCGCCGCTCCCGCCGAGCGGCGCCGACGGCATGACGGTCAAGTTCCGCGGCCGCGTCCGGGTCGAGATGCCGCGCGACGGCTGGATCGCCGTCGAGGCCGTCGGGGCGAACTCCCTCTACCCGCTCATCCAGCAGCGCTCCGGCGACGGCTCGGCGGGCGACGCCGCCCTCCCCTACGCGATCACCAACCCGATCTTCGTCGACGCCAACGGCGACGGCCGCTCCGACCCCGTCTGGCCGGAAAAGCTCGTTATCAAATAAGAAAAAGACGGGGTCAGACCGTGAAGAGAGGACCGCTAAGAGGGGACCAGGTTTACGCATCGGCCCGCGGCGCTGTAAGCCGATGCGTAAACATGGTCCCTTCTTTGACCTGCCCCTCCTCCCTGGTTTCTCCCTCATTCGCGATGGGATATGCGATTTGACCCTTTCTGACCCCGTCTGACCCCGTCTTTCGCATTGGCGGGGAATATGTTATAACTCCGGAGAAACGAGGTGAGCACGATGACGCACTCCCGGAAAGCGCTTTTCGGCCTTCTGTCCGTCGTGATCCTGTCCTTCGCCGCCCTCCTGGCCTTCCCGGCCCTCTCCCGGGCCCAGACGCCCGCCCCGGCCGGCTCGACCCTGATCGAGGAAAGCGACGCCCTCTACGTCGAGCGCGCCGACCTCGCCAAGGCCAAGGAAGCCCTGGCCAAGCTCGAGCAGGCCGTGGCCGCCAACGAGGACGCCTACTCCGCCTACTGGCGCATGTCCCGCCTCGAATACTGGATCGGCGACCACACCCCCACGAACGATGCCAAGAAGCCGATCTTCCAGAAAGGCATCGACCACGCCAAGAAGGCTATCGAGCTCGGCCCCGACAAGCCCGACGGCCACTTCTGGCTCGGCGTCAACTACGGCGTCTACGGCGAGGC
>CAZIQR010000212.1:0-4351 GCA_964541055.1 uncultured Eubacteriales bacterium | reverse complement strand
TTTCTCCGCCGGAGAGCTCGACGATCCGGAGGGACGTGTTGCGGGGAGCCTCTAGCAGGGTCATGATGGTGAATTCAGGAGCGGAATTATAGGGGATGAGGGGCCTGAAGTAAAGCCGAGAGGCCGGGCCGTGGAAATCCCCCCGGGGATAGGACATAATAGAGTCCTATTCAGGGAAAGGAGACACGCTCGATGAATCCGACGAGAACCCGCCGATTCTTCCTGGCCGCCGTCCTGGCTCTTGCGCTCGTCCTGCCCGCCGCGTCCGACGAGGGCATGTGGCTCTTCAACAAGCCCCCGAAGGACATCCTGCAGAAGGCGTACGGCTTTGCCGTGACCCAGGAGTTCCTGGACCATCTCCGCCTCTCCTCGATCTCGTTCGGCGGGGCCTCGGGCTCCTTCGTTTCGCCGGACGGGCTCGTCCTCACCAACCACCACGTCGGCCGGGGCGCGATCCAGAATCTCTCGACCAAGGAACGGGATCTGATGAAGACCGGCTTCTATGCCAGGACCCGCGAGGAGGAGATCAGGGTCCCGGGCATGGAGCTTCGCGTCCTCACCGGCATCGAGGACGTCACCGACCAGGTCCTGGCGGCCGAAAAGCCGGGCATGACCCCGGTCGAGGCGGCCGACGCGAGGCGCCGGGTCATCGACGGGCTCGAGAAGCAGGCCTCGGCAGCGCCCAAGACCCGAGGCGTCGTCGTCACCCTCTACTCGGGCGGCATGTACAACCTCTACACCTACCACGTCTTCGACGACGTCCGGCTCGTCTTCGCCCCCGAATACCTGTGGGCCTTCTTCGGCGGGGACCAGGACAACTTCACCTATCCCCGCTACGACATGGACATCTCGATCTTCCGCATCTATGAGGACGGCCGGCCCTTCCAGAGCGCGAACTTCATCAAGTTCGCGGCCCGCGACGTCCGCGAGGGCGACCTCGTCTTCTGCTCGGGGCACCCGGGCTCGACCGGGCGCCTCCTGACCATGAGCCAGCTCGAGTTCCTGCGCGATACGAGCTACCCCTTCGGCATCGCCTTGGGCAAGCGGCGTCAGGCCTATATGCGCGCTTACGCCGCCAAGGGCGAGGAGGAGAGCCGCATCGCCATGAGGAGCCTCTTCGGGGTCGAGAACAGCCTCAAGGCGACCATAGGCTACCAGTCGGGCCTCCTCGACAAGGACCTCATGGCCAAGAAGCTCCGCGAGGAAGAGGACCTGCGGGCCCGCGTGGCCAAGGACCCCGCGCTGGCCAAGGACTACGGCCCGGCCTGGGACGGCATCGCCGCCGCCGAGAAGGCCTATGCCTCGTTCTTCAAGCCGCTCACGTTCTTCGAGCGGGGGAACGGCTTCTACACGACCTTTTTCACCATGGCCCGCAACATCGTCCGGCTGGCCATGGAAAAAGCCAAGCCCGACGCCCAGCGGCTGCGCGAGTTCCATGACGTCTCCATCGCCGGGGTCGAGCGCGGCATCCTCTCCCCCGCCCCGATCGACAACGACTTCGAGACCGTCAAGCTCGCCGACTCCCTGGCCCAGCTCCAGGAAGAGCTGCCGGACATGGCCGAGGTCCGCTGGATCCTCGGCGGCCGGCCGCCCCAGGATGCGGCCCGCGAGCTCGTCGCCGGAACCAAGCTCAGGGATATCGCGTTCAGGAGATCGCTCATCGAGGGCGGTCTCGACGCGGTCTATCAATCCACGGATCCTATGATCAAGCTGGCTCTGCTCGTCGATCCGGTCTCCCGCGGCCTGCGGTCCCGCTACGAGAACCAGGTGGACGCCGTCGAAACGCTCAACGGCGCCCGCATCGCCCAGGTCATGTTCAAGCTCGAGGGGACGTCCATCCCGCCCGACGCCACGGGGACGCTGCGCCTCAGCTTCGGCGTCGTCAAGGGCTACGTCGAGAACGGCAAAAAGGTCCCCTTCGAGACGACCTTCGCCGGGCTCTACGACAAGTCGGCCAAGGCCAGGAACAGGGACCCCTACGAGCTGCCGGCTCAGGTCCTGGCCAAGAAGAACGCCGTCAACCTCGCCGCCCCCGTCAACTTCGTGGCCACGGTCGATTCGATCGGCGGCAACTCGGGCTCGCCCATCCTCAACCGGAAGGGGGAGTTCGTCGGTGTCCTCTTCGACGGCAATATCCAGTCGCTACCGACCCGCTTCGTCTACGAGGACAGGATCTCGCGGTCGGTCATGGTCAGCGCCCAGGGCATCCTCGAGGCCCTGACGAAGATCTACGGCGCCCAGCCCCTGGTCGACGAGATCAGGGGGAGGAAATGATCAGTAGAGGACTTTCTGTTCGCCCTCGGCGGCGATGCGCTTGTCCATCCAGGCGATGATCAGGTCGCGGCGGGCGATCACGGCCGCGATCTCGTCGTCCTCGAGATAGGGGCCGACGGCCGTCCGGAGGCTCTCGGCGGTCAGCGCCTTGAGCGCCTCGTAGAAGGCCCGCGGCATCGAGGCCATGATGAACTGCGGCCCCTCCTTGTATTTCTCGTCATAGATGAGATCGGTCCGGGCCTTCTTGTCGGAGGCGAACGTCCGGGAGTGGTCGATCAGGACCATCCGCCAGTCCTCCGTGATGAGGTAGTTCCTCTGGTGGCGGTCGATGTTGTAGATCAGGTTGTCGAAGGCCCGCTGGAGGCAGAGCTCGCGGTTGAAATAGAGGGCCTTGATGCCGGGCGGGTTGAGCTTCTTCTTGAGGATGGTCTCGAGGTTGTTCCAGTAATCGGCGAAGATCTGGCAGGACCCTTTTTCTCCCTGGAACTCCCGCTCGACCGTGGGCGGGACCATGTTGAGTCCGAGGAGACGGTTGAGCCGGTAGGCTGCGATCTCGCCCTTCCAGGTCTCTTTGAAGCCCTTGACGCGCAAGCCATAGACGTTCTTCCAGAGGGCCTTGTGCTGGACCCCGTCCTTCTCCAACGTCAGGACATAGGGGTTGGTCACGGCCTCGGCCCCGGTCAGCTGTTTTTGGCCCACGACCGTGGCCGTCTTGAGGAAGTCCTCCCATTTGTCGTAGTTGGCGATCTCGGCGGCGGTGAATTGGGCCAAGAGCCGGGTACCCATTCCCAGGGCGGCGATAACCAAGATCATAAAAACGGCTTTTCTCATGAGTGTCCCCTCCCCGTTACGGAATCCCTTCTTGGCCCGAGTGTAAGCCCGATTTCGGGCCGTGTCAATGGGGCCGCCGAGGCTCTTTTAAGCCTTTCTCTCGATTGACTTTGGAGGCTGATTCTGTTAATAAATGGTAAATGTTCAAGTGGATTTCCCGCAAACTCCTCGGTAGCGAGAACGACCGCACCCTCAAGAAGATCCATCCGCTCGTCGGTCATATCAACGAGCTCGAGTCCCGCGTCCAGCCGCTCGGCGACGCCGAGCTGCGGGCCAAGACGGCCGAGTTCAAGACGAAGCTCGACCAGGGCGCCTCGCTCGACGACATCCTGCCCGAAGCCTTCGCCGTCGTCCGGGAGGCCTCCCGGCGGACGACGAAGATGCGCCACTTCGACGTCCAGCTCATCGGCGGCGTCGTCCTCCACAAGGGCATGATCGCCGAGATGAAGACGGGCGAAGGAAAAACGCTCGTCGCCACCCTGCCGGCCTACCTCAACGCCCTGACCGGGCACGGCGTCCACATCGTCACCGTCAACGACTACCTGGCCCGCCGCGACACGGAGTGGATGGGCGCGATCTACCGCTTCCTTGGCCTCTCGGTCGGCACGATCCAGCACGATCTCGGCGACGCCGACCGCTTCACGGCCTACCGGGCCGACATCACGTATGGGACCAACAACGAGTTCGGCTTCGACTACCTCCGCGACAACATGAAGTTCCGCCTGGCCGACCTGGCCCAGCGCGAGTTCAACTACGCCATCGTCGACGAGGTCGACAGCATCCTCGTCGACGAGGCCCGGACCCCGCTTATCATCTCAGGCCCGAGCAGCGAGTCGACCCAGCTTTACACCAAGGTCGACACCCTCGTCCGCCGCCTCCAGAAGGAGAAGCACTTCACGATCGACGAGAAGAGCCGGACGGTCTCCATCCAGGAGGCCGGCGTGGCCGAGGCCGAGCGCCTCCTGGGGGTCCCGAACCTCTACGACCTCAACAACATGGACTACGTCCACGCCATCAACACGGCCCTCAAGGCCCATCACCTCTTCAAGCTCGACGTGGACTACATGATCCAGGACGGCAAGGTCGTCATCGTCGACGAGTTCACGGGCCGGCTCATGCCGGGCCGCCGCTACAGCGACGGGCTCCATCAGGCCCTCGAGGCCAAAGAGCGGGTCAAGGTCGAGGAGGAGAACCAGACCCTGGCCTCGGTCACCTTCCAGAACTACTTCCGCATGTACAAGAAGCT
>CAZIQR010000211.1:0-4530 GCA_964541055.1 uncultured Eubacteriales bacterium | reverse complement strand
ACGTCAAGCCCTACCGGCGGGTCGCCGCCGGGACCTGGGACATGATGGACCGCGGCTGCTTCAACGGACCGGGCGGGCCTCACAGGCGCTGGGTCGTGCCGCCGACGCAGGGGGCCTTCATGCCGGCCGGGCTCATGGTCCGCAACCGGCTCGAGAACAAGTTCATCGGCGCGTCGGACCTGCTCACGGTCGGGCGGGCCTCGCTCGCCGCGAACGGTCCGGCCGTGGCCGAGGTCACGGCCCGGGCGGTCGATCCGCTGCCCGGCACGTACGCCGGGATCGTTGTCCGCTTGGACGGCGAAAAGCCCGGCGACCTGACGCCGCCGGACGATCCGGCCTCGAACCCGCTCTCCCCGGGCACTCCGAACTACAATTTCTACACGCTCGAAGTCGTCCAGCGCATCGGCTACGATTCGTTCACGCCCGACAACGGCGTCCTCATCGCCAAGAACAAGGACACGCTCCGCGGGCGGAACGGCGGCCCGAACGAGTTCAACAGCTACATCTGGGTCATCGACGCCCATCCGGAAGACATCGCTATGGTCGATTACGTTAAACCCAACGGCGAAAAGGTCATGCGGACGGTCGCCGACTACCGCCAGCTCAACGACGCCCTCTTCCACGCCGGGCTCCGCTCGGGGAGCTCGTTCGAATGGGAGGACACGCCCAACCGGCTTCACTTCTACGTCGTCGACCTGCGGCGGGACAAGGACGGCCTCCTCGTCTATAAGCTCGCCGTCCGCTCGCTCGACGGCCGGCCGCCGCAAGTCCGGACCGACGTCCTGGCGCCGCCGGCCGCGCCCAAGGGCGGTCTCAAGACCAGCCCGAGCTTCGCGCCCGTCACCTTCGCCCTGATCAACAAAGCCGCCCCGGCCCCCGCCACGGCCGGACCGGAGTTCGGCTCGGACCTCTACCGGCTGGCGGCGACGATCGACGGAAAAGGATGGTCCGCCCAACTCACGAACGCCCTGGCCGAGGTCAAGGCCGGCGGCGAAACGAAGATCACCGTCTTTGTATCCCGCGAGTCCAAAGCCGACAAAGCCGCGACCGTGACTCTGCGGGCTGTTTCGGAAAGCGATCCCTCGCGCATCCTGACGGCGACGGCCGTGATGGCACGCTAGCGTCGGGAGGAAACCGTGCCCGGTCCGGCCCAGATGTTCGCCTTCGGCTGGGTCTGCCCGCCCTTCCTCGCGGGCGGATCGTGGCGGAGATATCTCTCTAGCGGGTGAAGCGGATGGCGATGCCGACGATCTGGCGCTCGTAGACGGGCCGCATGCCGCGCCAGTAGCTGCGGACGTAGCCCTGGTTGAAATAGCGGTCGGCGACAATGACCAGGGCGTCGGCGCCCAGGCGGGCCGCCTTTTCTCTCAGGGTCCACTCGACATAATTGCGGTCCATGCGCCAGGTCGGCCGGATCCAGACCTCACCGAGCCGGATGTGGTCCCGCCGCGGCTCGCGCCGGAGCAGGTCGACCCGGGCCGGGTCCGTGGGGCCGATGGCCGGCGCGTTGGGATAAAAATGATACCCAGAATGCCGGTAGCAGGCGGCGGCGCTCGGCAGGAGCAGGGCCACGATCAGGATGGGGATCCATTTCGCTTTCATTTCTATCCTCCTCAAAGGGCTTTCATTCGTCATGCCGCAAATCTATTTTGCAAGAGCCATGCCAAGGGGACGGAACTGCCTTGTCGTTAATAGACAAGTTATTTATATTATATAAGTTAGAAGAAGGCCACCGTCAACCGCAAGAGTCCCGAAAGAGCTCCTAGACGATCTCGCTAATGACAGGGGCTGTCACCTTCAGAGGACAGTTTCCAGGCCGTTCCGGCGCTCCGTTCCCCGCTGAAATTCGTCCCTCTTCTGCTGCTTCAGATCGTTTACAAGCCGATCTGGATCGTTTTGAGGGCGGTTCCCCTTTTCCTCAAGGGGCAATTCCCGCTCTACATCGTGACGATCCCGGCCGTCTTTCTCGTCTATATCGTCGGCGACTTGATCGCGATCCCGTGGGGATATCTTTTCTCGGCCCGGAAATCGGCGGATCAGACCTGAGGGAACGGGACGGCGTCACTTCCCCGCGGATGATCCGCGGGATCAAGGTCTCTTCAGAGCGGACAGGCGCGCCCGCGTGTCTTTCAGTTCGATGATATCCGGGTCGGCATCGGCCCAATACTCGAGGAATTTCTGATATTCGATCTTCGCCCTGTCCTTCTCGCCCTTTTCCTCGAGCACCCGGCCGAAGCGATAGTGATAAAGAGGCGGGATCAACCGGCGCAGCCGGCTCTTCGGGTCGATCGTCGTCAGCCGTTCGTATTCCGCGACGGCCTTGTCGAGAGCGCCGCTCTTCCAATAGGCCCGGGCGAGGACGTCCTTGAGGAACGGGAGGTTATAAGGAACGATGCTCGTCACGTTCACGGAATTCAGGACCTCATACGTGGGCTTTTGGCCAAGGTCGATCGCCGCCGGAAGACCGTTTTCAGCCAGCGCGGCCTCGGCCGAGAGAAGCGCGTTGAGGAACTCGGCGTAGGATCGTCTTTCAGGATCCAGGCGCGGCAGGGTCTGCGCCGCCTCCGCCAAACGGCCCTTGAGGACCTCGACACGCCCTTCGCCGAGGTCGACGGCGCCCTGGAGAAGGGCCGAAGCCGCCGCGGCAAAATCGGGGCCTGAGTCCTTTTCCTGGTATTCGCCCCATGGCCCAATGGCCCGCCGGGCCTTGTCGAACGCCCCAAGATCCGTGTAGAGAAAGCTCAAGAGAAAATCCGAGGCCGCCACGCCGAGGTCGAACTTGAACCGCTCTGCGGTGTCCCGGAGAGGAAGCAGCGCGGCGACCGCCTTTTTGCGCCGGCCCAGGAAATAGTCGTAAAAAACCCGGAGGAAGGCCCCTTCCATCCGGGCCTGGGGCGTTGGCTCTCTCTTGAGGAATTCCTCCACACAGGCCCCTGTTGCCGAATAGTCCTCTTTAAGCCCGTAGACATAGGCCAGCCCCGCATAGGAGGCCGTGAAATCCGGCTTGATCGCCAGGGCCTCGCGGTATTTCTTGACGGCCTCGTCCAGGTTCCCCATTTGCATGTTCATCTCGGCGACAGAATCGATCGGGTTGGGGAGGCCCGGATTCAACGCGGCATAGCTCTCGAAGCTCTGGATCGCCTTGGGGAAGTCTCCGAGCTCGGCGTAGGAATAGCCCCGCATGTTGAAGGCCGGCGCGAACTTGGGATCGATCGCGACGCATTGGCCGTATTCCGCGAGCGCCTCCGGAATGCGGCCGGCAACGAGATAAGCCTGCCCGAGCTCAAAATGGGCGGCCTTGTCATCGGCCTGCTGGTCGAGCAGCTGCCTCAAGAATCCGCGCCGCTTGGCCTGATCGTGTTCGATGATCTGCGCATAGCGCGCTTCGATAAAAAGCCTCTCTCTCTCCGAGGCTTTGGCCGAGAAGGTCTTGGCCTTTTCGAGGGCGGCGTCGCGCGCCTGATAATCGAGGAGACTATCGGCGGCCTGCGACAGGGCGTAATAGCCGATGGCGAACGTGGGATCGAGGGCCACCGCCTGCTCCGCATACCTCTTGGCGTCGGCCCAAAAAAAAACGATCGAGGGCCTGCTGGGCCTGAAGATAGAGGTTGTAGGCCTCCATCGAGCTCGTCGTCAGGTCGATGATCTTCTTTTGGGGCAGATCGACCTTGAGCAGGGGCGGCGGCAGGCCGCGCCTGATGGCCCGGCTGAGGTCGTCGATCTGCGTCTTGAGGATGCTGTCGATGCCGCTCCCCTGGGCCGTGGCGCTCTTCAAGAGGTCCTTGGTCGAAGAGTCCAGGACCTGGACCTCGGTCGCGAACGTCTCCCCGGCCTTGGCGAAGCTGCCGACGACGACAGCCTCGATGCCCGCCGCCCGGCAGGCGGCGAAGCCGGCGTCCTCGTCGAAGACGGCCGCGGCGTCACGACCCGAGTTCCGCAGCAGGTCCTTCATCCGCTCCCAAGAAGTGACTTTGAGCCGTTTCGACTCGCCCAAGCTGGTGATCAGAAGCCGGGGGATGGCTTCGCGGAACATGTCGAGCCCGGGATCGCCGCTCTTGTTGGCAAAGCCGATGACGGCGATGGCCCGCCGGTCCACCGCCCGATCGGGCACGAACTGCCAGACGACGAACGCGGCGAGCGCGACCAGGACCGCCGCGGCCGGGATCCAGATCTTCTTGGACGGCAGGCGGACGGTGATCTCCCTGGAGGTCGTCGGTTTGCGGAAGGCGGCCGTGTGCGTCGTCGTCGGCAGCGACCGCTCGATGTCCTTCAGGGCCGGCAGAACCTCGGCCGCCGTCTGATATCTCTTTTCCTTCGCCTTGTCGAGGCACTTGAGGATGAGCCGGGCGAGGCCCTCGGGGACCTGGGAGTTGAGCGTCCGCGGGTCCGGCGGCGCTTCGCTCTTCTGCTTGACCGCGACGCTGAGGGCCGTATCGCCCTCGAACGGCGGACGGCCGGTCAGCATCTCGAAGAGGACGATGCCCAGCGAATAAACGTCGCTGGCGAAACCGGCCTCTCGGCCCTCGACCT
>CAZIQR010000210.1:0-4569 GCA_964541055.1 uncultured Eubacteriales bacterium | reverse complement strand
GTCCTCGTCAAACTGAACTCCACGGACTTCCTCGAAGGCGGCCTTGGCGTCGATGACGCCGTCCGCGTGGCCCGTATGCTCGATCAGGCCGGCATCGACGCCATCGAAGTGAGCGGCGGCATGGCCGAAGCCAAGAAGGGCTCGATCTGGCCCGGGCTTCGGAGCGAAGAGGACGAAGGCTACTTCGTCGAAAACGCGGCCAAGATCAGGGCCGAGGTCCGGGCGCCGGTCTTCGGCCTCGGCGGCATCCGCACTCTGGCCGCGGCCGAGCGCATGGTCGCCGGCGGCCGCGTGGATCTCGTCTCCCTGAGCCGGCCGTTCATCCGCGATCCCTTCCTGGTCAAGCACTTCCGGGAAGGGACGGCGGCCAAATCCGAGTGCATCTCCTGCAACAAATGCCACAGCCTGCGCGGCATCCGCTGCGCCGACCTGAAGAAAGGAAAGTAGGCGCTCCCCTACCAAAGCCCCGGCAGGAGGCGAAAGCGGACCCGCGCCGCATAGTCTCGATAGCCCTCGAGCTTCTCGCGAAGCATACGGTCCTCGAAGCGCGTCCGGATGACGGTCAAGACGATGATGGGCGCGGCCGGAACAAAGGCCCATGACGAGCCCAGGACGAGAGGCGTCAGCAGGTTGAAGACGATCGTCCCGGCATAGCCAGGGTGGCGGACGAGGCGATAAGGCCCGGCGGAGACGACCCGCTGGCCCCGATCGGTCTGGATGCGGGCGACGGACGAAAAGAAGGGGTTCATGAGGGCCGCCCAGAGGCCCAAGGAGGCCCCTGCCCCGGCCGGCACGGCGGCGACGGCCTGGGCCCAAGCGGAAAAATGCGGCGCCCCGCCGAGCCGGCGGTCGAGGCCGGCGGCGATCATCGTCAGCATGGGCAGGATGAGGCCGATCCAGGGCACGATCCTCCGGTCCCACTTCGCGACGTCCGGGTGGCGGAATCCGGCCGCCCGTTCCTCCGCGAGGCCCGGATTCTTCCGGAAGAGGATTAGGCGCCCGGCGACCGTATAGACCAATGCAAAGGCCGAATAGCCCCAGCCCGCGACCCAACCGAAGTCCCCCGAAGACACAAGAAGCAGCACCGGGCCGAAGAGTCCCAGAAGGATCAGACGGATCACGAGAGACGGGCCGATCCCTGCTTTCTCGACCGTCATCGGGCCTCCGTTCCGCGCCGGGCCTCGTCGACCATGGCCAGGTAGTTCTCGACCGGGATGTAGCTCGGGATGGAATTGCCCGAGCCGATGGCGAAGCGGCCGCGGGGGCCGCAAGCATCGATGATCCGGCGGACCTCGGCCCGAATACCCTCGGGCGAGGAGCGGGCCAGGATGTCGATGTCGACCCCGCCGAGGACGCCGGTGCGCTCCCCATAGCGGGCCTGGAATTCCCTGACTGGCATGATCGCGTTCTCGAACGAGTGCTTGGCGTCGATGCCGACCCCGTCGATGAGATCGTCCAGGATGGCCGCGAGGTTGCCGCAGGAATGCAGAAAATAGGGCAGGCCGCTTTCGTGGGCCAGGCTGGCGAATTTCTTATGCCAGGGCAGGATGAGGCGGCGGAGGGCGTCCGGCGGCAGGAGGGTCGCGGACCGGAAGCCCATGTCGTCGCCCGGGAAGACGGCGATGAGGTTCGGGAGGGTTACCAGCCGGCGATAGAACTCGAGCATGATCTGTCCCAGGCGGTCGGCGGCCGCCGCCACGAGGCCGGGCTGATCGTGAAGGGCGAAGCACAGCCCCTCGTAGGAAAAGATGGCCGAGAGGTGCTCGTACATGCCGCCGGCGTGGCAGGCCATGAGCCCCATCCCTTCGGGGAGATGCGTCGCGAGGTACTCATAGTTGGCCAGGCTCTCGGCCGCGACCGACGGCCAAGGATAGCGCTCGAGATCCGCCCACGAGGCGATGGCCCCGCGCGTCGTGTCCCGCCAATGCCGCTCGCCGGTGCGCTGGCTCGCGTCGGGACCGATGCGCTCGGCCTCGACAAAGGGCAGCGATTCCTCGTAGCGGACGAAGTCGTAGCCGAGGCCCCGCCAGAAGGCGATGAAGTTCTCGAGAGAGGCTTCGAGGCCGGCCCTATCGCCAGGGGCCGGATCGACCCAGGCGCGTCCGAGGAGACCGGTGACGATCGGCTTGCGTACGGCTTCGTCGACGAGATACTCCACGAGTGGAGGCCGGTCGGCGGGCCGGCGGCCCATGACGGCGTCGATGAACCGTCCGGCGTCGGGCCGGGCATTGCCGAGAGGCAGGTTCGGGAAGGGCGAGGCCATGGCTTGGGCGACGGCTCAGAGCCCCGCGTCGCGGGCCGCCGCTTCCATGAGGATGAAAAAGGCCTGGCCTTCGGTGGCCGTGCCGGGTTTTTCGAAAGTCGGCGACCCGCAGACATCTTGGACATAGCCAAGGGCGTCGACTTTGGCGGTCGCGGCGCGGCGCATGATCTCCGCCTCCTTGAGATAGGATCCCGGGATCCATCCGCCTTTGACGCCGCGGAAGATCGTATAGGACAGCATCTGGGCCAGGTTCGTGTCGACGAAGGTCTTGGGATCATCGACGACATCGTGAAAGAGCCCGTCGGGCCGGCGGTGCCGGAGGCAGCCGTCGACGACCTCCCGGGCATAGCCGGTCAGGCGCCTCCGGTCCGCGCTCATGGCCTCGGGCAGGGCCCGGATCACGCGGGCCATCCCGGCCGCAGCCCAGCCGTTGCCGACGCCCCAGAACGCCTTCCGCTCAAAGGCCTTCCTGCCGTCGTCCCAGATGTGAGAAAAGAGCTTGGCCGGTTTGTTCCAGAGGATCCGGCGGAAACCTTCGATCTGCTTCACGGCCTCGGCCTGCGCCCCGGCCACGGCCAGGAAAGGAGGCGCCATATACATCGAGTCGACCCAGACCTGGGGCTTGTGATCGATGTGAAAGAGGGTTCCCTCGGCGGTCCGCGGCGCGGTCTTCAGAAGGTAGGCCAGCATGCGGTCGGCGCCGTCCTTGTACTTGGCATCCCCCGTCTCCTCGGCCGCGAAGAGCACGCCCTCGCCGTTGGCCGCCGGGTCCGTGACGCCGTGGTTATCGGAGACCATGCCCAGCCGGCCGTCGTCGTAGATGCGCAGGAGGGCGCCGTGGGCCATACGGATAACGGCATCGCGGTCGCCCCATTCAAGCAGGGCCTGCATGGCCACACCCTGCTCCCAGGCCTCTCGCTGCATGGCCAGCATGGACATCTTGACCTTTTCAACCAGGGCCTCACGGCCGCCCGGGGTCGCGGTCCTTATCGCCGCCAAAGCCCCCCGGCCCGGGCCCAGGAAGGCTCCCGACGCGGCCCCTCCGGCGATGAGATCCCTCATCGCATCACGTCTTCGCATGTCGTGCCTCCTCGGCCGGCGCGGGCCGGCGTTCATCGGTCCCGAAAGGAGATTCTAGCCCAAGACCTTGTCCGTTGCCAACGGGCCGAAGCTCGTGCTAATGTCCCCCGCGAGGGAGAATCCCATGACGAAAAGATGCCTCGCCGCGCTCTTCGCCGCCGCCCTGATCGTCCCCGCGCTCGGCTGTAAATCCGCGCCGGTCGAGAAGGCGGCGGCGACGCTCGTCTTCAACGTCCGCGATTATGGGGCGACCGGGATCAAAGAGGACCTGGCCCAGGAGTCCATCCAGAAGGCCATCGAGGCCTGCGCCGAAGCCGGCGGCGGCACGGTCCTCTTCCCGCCCGGGGCCTATACGAGTGGCACCATCCACCTGCGCAGCCATGTCCGGCTCTACCTCGAGGGCGGGGCCACGGTCTATGCCCTCCACGACAAGTCCCGCTTCGACAAAGAGGCCCTGCTTTACGGCGAGGGCCTGACGAACGTCACCATCGAGGGTCGCGGCACGTTCGACGGCGAGGGCGCCTACGACCGGCGCCTCAAGGGCGACCACGAGGACGACTTCATCCGCCCTAACCAGGTCGAGATGGAGAAGCTCGGCCTGCCCCTCATGCGCTCCTTCCCCAAGCCGGATCAATACGGCAAGCTCGTCCTCCTCCTGCGCTGCACCGACGTCCGCATCGCCGGCGTCTCGTTCATCGACTCCCCGTCCTGGACCATGCACCCGGTCCAATGCGAGCGCCTGGTCATCGACGGGATCACCATCCGCACCAGCCTGAAAGACGGCGTCTGGGCCGACGGAATCGACCCCGACGGCTGCCGGGACGTCCGCATCGCCAACTCGACGATCGAGACGGGCGACGACGCCTTGGTCTTCTATTCCATGGACTGGTTCGGGCCGGCCAAGCCCTGCGAGCGTATCACGGTGACGAACTGCCGCTTCAGCTCGGCCTCGAGCGCCATCAAGTTTTGCGACGGCAACATCGCCGGCATCCGCGACGTGACCATCGACAACTGCGTCATCACCGATTCCAACCGGGGCATCGCCTTCATGACCTTCGACGGCGGTGCCGTGGAGAACGTCATCCTCTCCAACCTGACTATCGACACCGTTCGTTCCGAGTGGTTCTGGTGGGGCGACGGCGAGCCCTTCCATTTCAACATCAGGAAGCGAAGCGAGGTCCACGCCAACTGGCCCCCCGAAAAGGACCGTCCGGCCGGGGCCGTCC
>CAZIQR010000209.1:0-4572 GCA_964541055.1 uncultured Eubacteriales bacterium | reverse complement strand
AGCGTTACAGACGTCGCTTTTCGCGTTCCCGCAGCTCAAGAACTGCACGGAGAAGACACAAGGTAGAGAAAGGAGAGGGCGTTGAGGATCGTCAGGCGCAGCAGGAGGGTGGGGATGCCGAAGAGGGGAATGACCAGAATAGACGCCAGGAGGACGCCCGCGAAGGACGCCAGAAGGTCGACGCCGTAAGCGAGCCCGGGGTGGGGGATCTCTGCGACCAGCCGCCGGTTGGCCGTCACGAAGAGATAGCCGCCGAGGACGCCGAATCCGGCCAGGATGATGATGATCCCGGCCTGGTCGCCGAAGCCGAGAAGAACCGGGCCGGTGACAAGGAGGAGGGCCACGAAGGCTACCTGGACGATGCTCACCTCCGATGCGGCCGGCCGTTTGCGGCCTCTCGCCGCAACCGAGCCCGCCGTGAGGCCGGCCATGAACACGGCCAGGAGCAGCGGGATCTTGCCGTAGACGGACCCATAGCGGGCCTGATAGGCGATGAAAACGGCGAGCTCGACGGCGATCGACGTGAACCCCATCACGGCCACGGGAACGAGATGGCGCGCGGCCGACCGGCGCTTGAAAACGGCCAGAAGAGCCAGCAGGACGGCGAAGGCCCCAAGCGGGACGTCCAGGAGCCAGCGCCGCCCGATGCGGCCGGCGGCGCGAAGGAGCGCCGATTCCGCGCCACGGAACTGGCCGGTCCATAGAACCGCGTGGAAATAATAACCGACGGGCGCCAGGTCCCGGTTGATCCGCGCCGCGGGGTTCGAGATCTTCCGGGCCAGGTCGTCGACCCGCCCGCGCTCGAGACGCGCCGGGAGCATCCCGGGACCGAGGGATCTCAGGCTGATGCCGAGGGTTCCGATGGCCGCCGCAAGACGCGCCGGGTCGATCGTCAAAGGACCGGCCGAGGCCAGGAAGACGCAGCTCGCCCCGGGCACGGCGGCGACGTTGGGAAAGATCTCGCGTAAGGTCGCCGCGAGAGAGCTCAGGAATCGGCTGAGCGGCTCGCTGATGTAGTTCTCGGCCGAGGGAACGACGAAGCCGAAAACGCCCTCGGGCCGGAGCTTGGCGCGCGCTTCGCGAAAGAACTCCAGGGTGTAATACCGGTTGATCTGGGCCGTCGAGGGCTCGGGCAGGTTGAGAAGGATCGCGTCGAAAAGGTCCTTGGTCCGGGCGATGAACGCCCGTCCGTCGCTCCGGATGATGCGGACCCTTGGGTCTTCGAGAGCCGCCCGCCCCGCCCCGGTCAGGCGCTCTTTCGCCAGGCGGATGACAGCGGGGTCGATCTCGACGCAATCCACGCGGACCCCGATGTGCTTCAAGGCTTCGGCGGCCCCGCCGCTCAGGCCGCCTCCCACGAGCAGAACGTGCCGGGGGCCGGTGCGCTGCAGGAGAGCGAAATGGACCGACTCCTCGGCGGCGCCGAGCGCCGGATCGGAAAAGAGGGCCAGGCCGTTGTCGAACAGCGTGACCTGTTCCTCGGTGCGGATGACCTGGAGCTTTCCATAAGGGGTGTCCTCGGACTCGATCAAACGGAGAGGCTTCCAGGCCTCCCTCTGCGCCGGACGGTCGAAAGCGGCGATGCCGGCCGCCACGACCAGAGCCGCCGCGAGAAGGACGCGGGACCGGGCCGGCCTCATTGCGGACAGGATCGCCGCCGTCGCCAAAGCCCCGACCAGGGCCGCGCCCTGCCAGTTGGAGAGACGTGGCACGAGCCCGAAGTGGACGGCCAGGCCCGCGGCCGTGGCCCCGGCGGATTCGAGGACGTAGACGGCGCCGGCTCCGCCGGGATGGAGGGCGGCGTTCAGCCCGAACGAATGGCCCAGCGGGAGATTCAGGAGCAGGCTGAGAACGAAGGCGAAGCCCAACGCGGGAACGAGGCCGGCGAGCTCGGCCGGCAGGATCCCCAGGATCCTGTGGGAGAAGCGCAGGGCGATAAGGCCGGCGAAAAAGAGAACGACGGCCCAGCTATAGATCGCGGCGAGCCGCCGCTCTGATGCGCCGGGCTCCGCCGGCGGCCTGACGAGGCTGCCGACGCCGCCCCAGAAGAGCCACGAGCCGAGGAAAAGGCCGAAGATGAGCTCGTTGCCGTAGAAGGCGGCGCCGAATTCACGCAGCAGATAGGCCTGGAAGGCCACGGCCAGGAAACCGAGAAGGAAGGGAGGCAGAGACCGTCTCAGGTCCAGAGACCGGGTATCGCCGTGCCGCATGCCGCGCACTTTCCCTTCTTGAGACCGGCGGTGTCGACGCTGTAGCCCGTGCGGGCGATCACGACCCGGCCGCAGCCGGGGCAGTAGGTGTTCTCGCCTTCGTGGCCGGGGACGTTGCCGACGTAAACGAAGCGCAGCCCTTCCTCGAGACCGATGCGGCGCGCCGCCTCGAGCGTCGAGACCGGGGTCGGGGGCAGGTTCTTGATCAGGTACATCGGCTGGAAGCGGGTGAAGTGCACCGGCACGTCCTCGCCGGCCTCTCCTTTGATCCAGCGGCACATTTCCCGGATGAGGTCCATCCGGTCGTTCAAAGTGGGGATGAGAAGGGCGACGATCTCGAGCCAGGCCTTCGACTTGGCCACGGCGCGGATGGTCTCGAGCACGGGCTTGAGCTCGCCGCGGACGTATTGGGTGTAGAAGTCCTGGGTGAAGCCCTTGAGATCGACCTTGACGGCCTCGACGACGCCGAGCAGCTCGCCGAGCGGCTCGGGATTGATGTGGCCGCTCGTGACAACGAGGCTCCGGACGCCGCGCCGCCTGGCCTGCGCCGCCGTATCGACCATATACTCGAAAAAGACGGTCGGCTCGGTGTAGGTGAACGCGATCGAGGGGCAGGACGCCGCCGCGGCCCGGGCCGCCGCATCGCCGGGGGAAAGATCATAGGCCTCGACCTGTTCCGGCCGGACCTGGGCGATCTCCCAGTTCTGACAGAACTTGCAGTTCACGTTGCAGCCGGCCGTGGCTAGGGAAAGGGCCGTCCGTCCCGGCAGGACGTGATAGAACGGCTTCTTCTCGATCGGGTCGATATTGAGGCTGCAGACCTTGCCGTAGACCAGCGTGTAATAGGTGCCGCCGTCGTTCTCGCGGACGCCGCAGTAGCCCCGCTCCTTGTCGCCGAGACGGCAGAGCCGGGGGCACAGCCGGCACTCGATCTCCCGGTCGGGGAGCTTCACGTAGTAGCGGGCCTCGACGTGGGAGAGATTCGGCGCCGCGCCGGCGGCGGCCAGGCTCCGGCCGAGACCGGGCAGGCCCGTGCCGAGGACGAGGCCCGCCCCTGCCGCCTGCCGGAAGAAGCCGCGGCGGTTCATGCGACCGCCTCCTCGACCGTTTCAACGGCCGCGAGGTCGGCCCGGCCCAAGCCCATCCGCTCGGCCGTCGCCAGGTAACCCGGGGCCCGGCCCTCGTCCTTGAGGGTCGGCAGGCCGGCCGAGGCCCGGAGACGCTCGATGATGTCCCAGCCGACAGCGTCGGCCGCGACGGGGTCGCGGCTGAAGACGAGCCCGCCGTAGGGCGCGGCCCACCGCGCGTGGTAGGCGGGGCCCTTATGGAACTGCACGACCAGGGCGTCGAGGATCGTCAGCCGGTGCCGCGACTTGACCGGGGGCGCGTCGAAGACCTCGGCCACATAGGGATCGCAGTGCCCGTCGTGGTACTTGTTGGGGTTGTGGATGGCGCCGAAATAGTTCTTCATGCCGGCCGTGATCCCGGCCAGGCCGTGGTCCTTCAGGATGGCCAGGCTGATCGAGGCCGTGACGAATTCGGTCAGGATCTTGGAGAACAGGCTGCCGACGTTCAGGTGAGAGACGAGATCCTCCGCATAGCCGACGCCCTCCGTGTCCGTGCCGAAGACCTTGACGCCGTTCCGGTCCGCGGCGGGCGCGAAACCCGCGCTCTTCAGCTCGCGCGTCGTCCGGTCCCAGACGAAGAGGTTCTTCGCCGCCGGACCGTTCGCCGCGAGCCACCCGGCCAGGGCGGTCGCGACTTCGGGCCGCGTGCTGAGCGCCCGGCCGCCGATGGTGTTGACCTTGATGCCGATCCGGTCGTCGGGCCGGAAGAGCGCCGCCGCGGCCGCCTTCCCGTCGCTCGCCCCGTCGAGCAGAGCGAAGCCGCGGGCGAACATCCGGGTGATCAGGGCCGGGTCGGGATCCCCCCCCGCCGCCCAGCCCTTGGCGGACCTGACGACGACGACACGAGGCTTGGCCATCTTTGAACCATGATGGTCTTTTTGTCCGGACCTGTCAACGGAGCCAGCTTGCCAGCGGCCGGGCCCTCCGATATGATACTTCTGGAACGGATCCCGCCTGGAGGCTGATCATGAAACGTGCCCTGCCCGGGAGAGCGTGGACGGCCTCTGCCGCTTTGACGCTCCTCTGCCTTGTCGCCCCCGCGGCCGCTCTTTCCCAAGCGAGAGCCGGCAGCGCCGACCTAGCCGTGCTCGTCCCCAAGCCGGCCGGCTGGACGCTCGCGGAGGCCCCGCGGAGCTTTTTCCCCGACGACCTCTTCGAATACATCGACGGTGCGGCCGAGAGCTACCTGAGCTATGATTTCCGCGAGCTCGTCGTCGCCGACTTCGAGAAGACGG
>CAZIQR010000208.1:0-4603 GCA_964541055.1 uncultured Eubacteriales bacterium | reverse complement strand
ACACGGTCGTCGTCGTCACCCACATCCTGCGCCAGGCCCGCCGCATCGCCGACCACCTGGCCTTCCTCTACCTTGGCGAGCTCGTCGAGCACGGGCCCGCGGCCGAGGTCTTCGCCGCCCCGAAGGACCCGCGCACGAAAGCCTACCTTACCGGCGAAATTAGCTGATCCTCGGGCTAGGGGAGCACGGCCGGGCTCTTATGCCGAATATGATTCTGTCGTCCCCGCCTCGGGCCCGGCATCTTTCCTAATAATATTAAACAAATTAACCATGTATAACCGAATTCGCTTGACATTTAGCTTTCTGGCCGCATATTATTCCTAATAAAATGAAGTACGACGAATATGATAAGGGTATTCTGAAGATCCTGTATGAGGACAGCAAGATCTCGAACTCCACCCTGGCTCAGAAGATCAATCTCTCGCCGCCGGCGACCCTCGAACGGGTCCGGAAGCTCCGGGCGAGCGGCATCATCCAGGGACAGAGGGCGATCCTCGACAAGAAGAAGCTCGGCCGGGGCCTGACCTGCTTTCTCTCTCTGCAAGTCAAGCACCTTCATCGCCAGGAGGACTATCGGCGCATCGAGGAGCATCTCAAGCAGCTCGAGGAGATCGAGGAGATCTATTTCCTCACCGGCCGGATCGACTACCTCATCAAGGCCAACTTCCGGGACATCGACGAGTTCCGGGAGTTCTTCATCGCCAAGCTCTCGAAAGTCTCGATGATCGAGCGGGCCGAGACCTTCGTCGTGGTGTCGTCCGCCGTCAATCCGCGGTACAACCCGATCAACGTCGACGTGAAGGACCAGGACTCTTGACATCCCTCTTGGCCCGGACTTATGCTTTTCCCAGCGGTCCGGGATCCACCACAGCTCGAGGAGGCGAATGACGCAAGCACCGTCACCGAACGGCACAGAGGCGCGCGGCTGACCGCCCCGGATCAGCCGCAAGGAAAGAAGAAAGTAGCGAGAGGAGGAATCCTAGCGAAATGAGCAAAAAGCTGTTGATCTATGTGTTCATCGCCTGCGTGGCGACGGCCGGATTGATGTACGCCCAGATCGTGCCGGAAGGGCGTATCAACGGCAAGGTTGTCGACGCCCAGGGCAACCCCCTGCCGGGCGTCAACGTCGAAGCC
The DNA here is from genome assembly GCA_964541055.1 of uncultured Eubacteriales bacterium. Lineage (GTDB taxonomy): Bacteria > Acidobacteriota > Aminicenantia > Aminicenantales > Saccharicenantaceae > RBG-16-66-30. The sequence goes on along the minus strand of CAZIQR010000208.1, from coordinate 3,469 downwards.
CTCAGTCCCAAGCTCATCGGCAAGGCCGTCGTTGTGACCGACGGGGCGGGCGTCTACCGCCTGATGGCCCTGCCCTCGGGCACGTATGAGGTCACCTACGCGATCCAGGGTTTCAAGACCCTCATCCGCAAGGGCATCGTGCTGGAGCTCTCGCAGACCCTGGCCCTCAACGTCACCCTCGAGCAGGCGACGATCGAGGAAAAGGTCACGGTCATCGGTCAGAGCCCGCTCATCGACGTCAAGAGCACGGTCAAGGGCCAGGTCATGACCCGCGACGTCTATATGGCCCTGCCCCGCGGCCGGAACTTCGACACGCTGATCAGCACCATCCCCGGCGTGCAGACCGAGTCGAACACCGCCGGGCTTTCGGTGGACGGCGCGACCGGGCCCGAGAACATGTTCTATGCCGACGGCGCCGACATCTCCGATTTCCATTACGGGGGTTCGCCGCAGTCGGTCGTCCTCGAGCTCCTCGACGAGGTCAAGGTCACGGCCTCGGGCTACAACGCCGAGTTCGGCGGCTCGATGGGCGGCGTCATCAACGTCATCACCCGGTCGGGCAGCAACGAATTCCACGGCGACGTCATGGGGTTCTACGAGAACAACCGCCAGTATATGCAGGGGCAGTCCCGGACGTTCCTGAGGCGCGATCCCTACGCTTCGGGTTACGTCTATGAGTACGTCAATTACGACGACGTCTATTTCGACGGCGGCAAGAGCCGGGACCGCTACAACCGCTACGAGGGCGTGTTCAGCCTCGGCGGCTACATCATCAAGGACAAGCTGTGGTTCTTCGGCTCGTTCAACCCCACCTATGACCAGACGGCGGCCCTGCGCGATTTCAATGCGCGGGAAGGGCCATTCGCGACGTTCAAGACCAAGGACAACGGGCTGGCCGGGTCCATCCGGCTGACCGCCGCGCCGTTCAAGGGGCTGCGCGTCTCCGCGGGGTTCATCAACAGCTGGACCAACTACCGCGGCGCCATCCCGGCCATCACGGGCATTGACACCGAGGACTATGAATGGGCGAAGGAAGGCTACAATTACCCCAACCTGAGCGCCTCGCTGACGGCGGACTATTCCCTCGGGAACAACATGCTCATCAGCTACCGTGGCGGCTGGCACGAGGAGAACACGACCAACGAGCAGATCGCCCCTCCCGACGCCTCCTATTACTATTTCGGCACGAGCAACTCGGCCATCCCGTACTTTGCCGACCATCCGGAGCTCGTCCACAGCTCGGGCTGGGAGAGCAGCGGGCTCAACATGACGACTCTGTATTACAAGCGGGGCAAGATCGGCAACAATCTGGACGTCAGCTATTACACGAGCTGGGCCGGCGAGCACGCCCTGAAGGCCGGCGTCGGCTACAACTACCTTTATGACAACCGGTTCACCGGGGCCCCCCACCCCTGCGTCTACATCTTCTGGGGCCAGACCAACAGCGACCTCGACTTCAACGTCGGCGTCGGCGCCGATCCGGCGAGCCCCTATTACGGCGCCTATGGCTACTATTTCATCCGGGGTTCGTTCACCTCGGCCTACGGCAGCGTCTGGAATTCTAGCAGCAACAACGTGTCCGCTTATGTCCAAGACACCTGGACGATCAAGAACCGGCTGACGCTCAACCTCGGCCTCCGGGCCGAGAGCCAGTACATGCCGTCCTTCACCGACCAGACGGACGTCACCGCCTATTCTCCCAAGCCCATCAAGTTCAATATGGGGCAGTCGCTGGCGCCCCGGTTGGGCGTCGTCTATGACGTCTTCGGGGACTCGAGCCTGAAGATCTTCGGCAGCTTCGGCATCTACTACGACATCATGAAGCTCTATCTGGGCCAGCTGACTTTCGGCGGCTCGAAGCGCGTCGAGGACATCTACGCCCTCCAGGACCCCGACTGGACGACGATCGCGGCCAGTGGAGTGCTCGACGACGCCGCGAGCCAGGCGGCCGGCAATACCTACGCTGGGTCCATGTACTATCTGCCGCCGTCGTTCGACCGGGTCGACCCTGACCTGAAACCAACCGCGCAGAGAGAGATCTCGTTCGGCGTCGAGAAAAAGATCGGGGAGGACATGTCCCTGTCCGTCCGGCTCGTCAACAAGCACCTGATCCGGACGATCGAGGACGTCGGCGTCTACGTGACGGAAGGCACCTCGGTTTGGCAGGATTTCTGGATCACCAACCCCGGGTACGGCGTTTCCCGTCCGATCTCCGAAGGCGGGCAGTTCGACCTGAATTACCCCTATGGCGGCTCGACCTACCAGCTTTGGCCCTGCCCCAAGGCCACGCGCGAATACTACGCCGTCAACGTTTCCCTGGAGAAGAGGTTCAGCAACAACTGGCAGGGTGGCATTAACTACACCTGGAGCCGCGCGTCGGGCGACTATTCCGGCCTGGGCAGCTCCGACGAAGGCGGCCGCCTCGGCCCCGGCGTCGAACAGGATTTCGACCGCTGGTTTATGGGGTACGACGGCCAGGGCAACGTCCTCAACGGCCCCCTGCCCCAGGACCGGACCCATTACCTCAAGGCTTATGGGTCCTATTCCTTCCCGTTCGGGCTGACCGTGGGTGCCGTCGCATACGGCCGGAGCGGCTGGCCGATCACGACCAAGGTCCTCTTCAACTCCAAGTACTTCTACCCCAACGGCCGGGGCGACATGGGCCGGATGCCGTTCACGTTCTGGGCCGACCTCTACCTGGACTACACGATGAAGATCGCGGGCAAATACCGGGCCTCGATCAACCTTCAGATCAACAACGTCACCAACACGGACACCATCCAGAACTACGTCATGACCCCCAACCGCAGCAATTTCAGCGGCGCGGCCTATTACCTGCAAATCCTGGACGGCACGTTCGCTGAAAACTACACGTCGATCATCAACACCCGCGGGATCGCCCACGACCATTACGGAGAGTGGAGCACGCGCTTCGGCACCTGGTCGACGCGCCTGGGCCTGAAGTTCTCGTTCTAGCACCCAGCAGAAGCAGCACAAGCAGCGCACTAAGGCCCGCTCCCCGGGAGGGGGGCGGGCCTTCCTGTAGCGACCGAAGGGAGCGGAGGTCAGATGGGCCGCGGAGCGACTCGGAGCGGCACATCTGGGAAATATCGGGAAGAAGCACTCGCCCAGGGTCGCAGAATCGGGCCTCGCATCTGAGGCCGCCTCGATTCGTGAATGGGCCTGGGGTTGACTATTTCCGGAAATCCCTTAATCTGGAATATCTTATGGTCCCGAAACGCTCGAACGGCACGTCCCAACCCCAGAAACCCGCCTTTTGCCCCGCCGCGACGAAGCCCCGGCGCTCTCGGGCCTGGCCCGCCGTCGTCGGCCTCGTCCTGGTCCTGGCCGCCGCGGCCGTACTCCTCCTCGGCCCCGGACGGTCCTGGCTCGGACGTTCCGCGGCCGTCCCCCGTAACGTCCTGCTCATCACCCTCGACACGACCCGCGCCGACCACCTCGGCTGCTA
>CAZIQR010000207.1:0-4610 GCA_964541055.1 uncultured Eubacteriales bacterium | reverse complement strand
TTTACGATGGCCTTCCTCCTATGCCAAATTGCAAACATCACCATACATCAGCCAAGAACGAGAAGTCGTTCATGGACTACGTCCAGTTCGTCAACAAGATCTGCCTCGAGGACAACCTCCTGCACCTCGACCGGGAGGGCCTCGGGGCCCTGATCGAGTACTCGACGCGCATCTCCGGCCGCCAGAAGAAGCTCTCGACCCGCTTCCATGTCATCGCCGACGTCATCCGCGAGTCGAGCTATTGGGCCGGCAAGGCCAAGAAGACGGCCGTGGGGCGGGAGGACGTCGAGCAGGCCATCCGGGAGCGGTTCGACCGGGTCAACCTGATCGAGGACAAGATCCAGGAGATGATCGAAGAAGGCACGATCATGATCGACACCCGGGGCGCCGTCGTCGGCCAGGTCAACGGTCTCTCGGTCTACGACATGGGCCAGTTCATGTTCGGCAAGCCGGCCCGCATCACGGCCCGGACCGGCATGGGCCGGGGCGGCGTCATCAACATCGAGCGCGAGGCCGACCTGAGCGGCCCGACCCACAACAAGGGCGTCCTCATCCTGGGCGGCTACTTGCGCGGCAAATACGCGACCAGGCGGCCCATGTCCCTGACGGCCTCGCTCGCCTTCGAGCAGTCGTACGGCGGCGTCGACGGCGACAGCGCCTCGTCGACCGAGGTCTACGCCATCCTGTCGAGCCTCTCGGGGCTGCCGCTGCGCCAGGACCTGGCCGTCACGGGCTCGCTCAACCAGCGGGGCGAGATCCAGCCGATCGGCGGCGTCAACGAAAAGATCGAGGGCTTCTTCGACGTCTGCAAGGCCAAGGGCCTGACCGGGACGAACGGGGTTATCATCCCCCACCAGAACGTCCAGAACCTGATGCTGCGGTCGGACGTGGTCGAGGCCGTCGAGGCCAAGACGTTCCATATCTATCCGGTCCGGTCGATCGACGAGGGGATCGAGATCCTGACCGGCATCGAGGCAGGCGTCGCCGGCCAGGAGGGCGAGTATCCGGACGGCACGGTCCACGGCCTCGTCGACAGGGAGCTCCAGCGGCTGGCCCAGGGGCTCAAGGAGTTCGCGGCCTCGGACGAGACGCCGGGGAAGTCGAAAGAGGCCAAGACGCCGGCGGCTAGCGGCCGGAGCCGAGGCCGGCGAGCGTCCTCAGCCGCTTGATCTCCGCGGGACGGAGATAGCGCCAGGCGCCGGGCTTGAGCCCTTCGAGGGTCAGGCCGGCGAAGGCGACCCTCGCCAGGCGGTTGACGGGGAAGCCGACCGCCTCGAACAGCTTGCGGACCTCCCGCTTCCGGCCTTCATGGATCTCGATCCGCGCCGTCGCGTGGCTGTGGCTGCGGCGCAGGAGCTCGATCTGGGCCGGGGCCGTCTTCCGGCCTTCGAGGAAAACGCCGCGGCGGATCTTGTCCAGGTCATCAGGATGCGGCTCACCCTCGAGGCGGGCCTCATAGACCTTGGCGACGCCGTAGCGAGGGTGGGTCAGCCGGAGGGCCAGCTCGCCGTCGTTCGTGAGCAGGAGAACGCCTTCGGTGTCAAGGTCGAGCCGTCCGACGGGGTAGACCCGGGCCGGGACGGCCCTGAGCAGGTCCATGACGGTCGGCCGGCCGAACGGGTCCTTGACGCTGACGACGAGGCCGGCGGGCTTGTTGAGGAGGACGTAAACGGGCTTCTCCTCGGCGGCGCGGACCGGCCGGCCATTGACCGCGATCCGGTCGCGCTCCGGGTCGATCTTCTCCCCCATCTCCAGGATGGTCTTCCCATTGACGGTGACCCGCCCCTCGCCGATCCAGCGGTCGGCCTCCCGCCGCGAGCAGACCCCGGCGTGCGCAAGGTACTTGTTGAGCCGCATATCCATAGGTTCTTTAGCGATTATCATCGCGCCGCCTTGTCCGAGTCAAGCCCTTCGGGTAGGCGGCTGAACCAACGGCCGGGGTTTTCGTATAAGCATGGTAGAATAGATAAAGTATATCCATGGCCAAATTGCAGATCGGCGAGTCCTTCCGCATGGCGGTCCTGTCCCTGCGGTCCAACAAGCTGCGGACCTTCCTGACCCTGCTCGGCATCATCATCGGCGTCCTGACGATCATCGCCGTCGTCTCGGTCATCCAGGGGCTCAACAACTACGTCTACACGAAGATGTCCTTCTACGGGGCCAACGACTTCTCGGTCCAGAAATTCTCGATGATCGGGACGTCCCTCAAGGACTTCCGGGAGCAGATGAAGAGGAAGGACATCACCCTCGTCGAGCGCGACCTCATCCGGGCCAACTGCCCGAGCTGCGAGCTCGTCGGCGCCTCGGCGAACACCGGCGCCACGGTCAAGTACGGCAGCCAGTCGCTGAAGGACACGCAGGTCATTGGCGAGACCTATCTCGACCACGAGATCGGCTCGGTCGTCGAGCTCACGAGCGGCCGCCACCTCCAAAGCATGGACGAGACGAACTCCCGGCCCGTCGGAGTCATCGGTTCCGACGTCGCCGAGAAGGTCTTCGGCTCGCTCGACCCGATCGGCCGCTGGCTGAAGGCCGGGAACCGCGAGTTCCAGGTCATCGGCGTCGGCAAGAAGAAAGGCAAGATCCTGGGCTTCAGCCAGGACAACTATGTCCGCATCCCGATCACGACGTTCCTGAAGGCCTACGGTTCGCGCCGCTCGATCGCCGTCAACATCCACACGAATTCCCAGGAGGAGATGGTTCGGGCCCAGGAGGAGGTCCGGACGGTCCTCCGGTCCTGGCGCAAGCGCGGCTACGACGACCCGGACGACTTCTCGTTCGCGACCTCCGAGACCTTCATCCAGTTCTACAAGACGGCCACCCGGGGCATCTACTTCGCCATGATCGCCGTCTCCTCCATCGCCCTCATCGTCGGCGGCATCGTCATCATGAACATCATGTTCGTCTCGGTCTCCGAGCGGAAGAAGGAGATCGGCATCCGCATGGCCGTCGGGGCCCGGCGCCGCGACATCCTCAACCAGTTCCTCATCGAATCGGCCGTCATCTCGGGACTCGGCGGCTTCGTCGGCATCGTCCTCGGCTTCCTCGTCGCCCGGGTCATCTCGGCGGCCACGGCCATGCCCTCGCGGGTCGAGCCCGTCTCGGTCGCCCTGGCCATGGTCATGTCCTGGACGATCGGCCTGTTCTTCGGCATCTATCCGGCCAACCGGGCGGCCAAGCTCGATCCGGTCGAGGCCCTGAGGTCGGAACAATGAAGCTGCGGCTCCAGATCTTCCGCGAGGTCTTCCGCATGGCCTTCGAGTCCCTGCGGTCGCACAAGCTGCGCTCGTTCCTGACCATCCTCGGCATCGTCATCGGCGTCATGACCGTCATCGGCATGGTCTCGATCATCCAAGGGCTCAACAAGAGCTTCCTCTCGGAGCTCCAGTCGGCCGGCTCGGACCTCATCATCGTCCGCAAGACCGAGGGCATCCAGATGGGTCGCATGAGCGAGGAGGAACGGACCCGCAAGGACCTGACCTTCGACGACGTCCAGGCCCTCGAGCGGGAAGCGACGCTCGTCCGGGCCGTGGCCGTCAGCATCAACGTCAGCCCCTTCGAGGCCCTCGAGGTCAAGTTCCAGAACGCCAAGAGCGACAGCGCCATGGTCCTCGGGATGAACGACAAGTGGCCCGTCGTCATGTCGCTCTACCTGCCGAGCCTGGGCCGCTTCGTCACCGAGGCCGAGGTCGCGCGCAGCGCCCGCGTCTGCGTCCTGGGCTCGGAGCTGGCCGATACCCTCTTCCCGACCTCAAATCCGGTCGGCAAGGAGATCCGGGTCGGGCCCGAAGAGTTCACCGTCGTCGGCGTCCTGGCCAAGCGCGGGCAGATGTTCGGCCAGAGCCGCGACAACTTCGTCGGCCTGCCGATCACGACCCTCATGAAATATTTCCGCTACGAGAAGGACGGTCTGGAGGTCATCGCCTCGCCCCGGCGGTCGGGCACGCTCAACGAGACGATCGAGCAGATCTCAAGCATCCTCCGGCAGCGCCGCAAGGTCCCCTACGGCAAGCCCAACGACTTCTCGGTCATGGCCCAGGACACGATGGTCGACCTCTACAACCAGCTTACGGGCGCGGCCTTCCTGGTCATGATCGTCATTTCCTCGATCGGCCTGCTCGTCGGCGGCATCGGCGTCATGAACATCATGCTCGTCTCGGTCAAGGAACGGACCCGCGAGATCGGCATCCGCAAGGCCATCGGCGCCCGGTCCGGCGACATCCTCAAGCAGTTCCTGATCGAGGCCATCTTTCTCACGGGGACCGGCGGGCTGATCGGGGTCCTGGTCGGCTTCGGCATCGCCATGATCGTCAAGGCGGCGACGCCCCTGCCGGCCACGGTCTCGCCGTGGTCGGTCGTCCTGGGGTTGGGCGTCTCGGGGGCTATCGGCTTGTTCTTCGGGATCTTCCCGGCCCAGAAGGCCGCCCACATGGACCCCATCGTCGCCCTCCGCTACGAATAGCCGTCGGAAATCGCCTCAGCATGGCTTTGCTCGGGAATCGCCTCTAGCTCCCCGGCCCCCCTGGGAACCAGTTCGCACGGTTCCCCCCCGCTCCGAGGCTGTGTCTTAATGCTTCCCAGCTTACCCCCGAAGGGCTCTGTTTTCTGCA
>CAZIQR010000206.1:2406-4679 GCA_964541055.1 uncultured Eubacteriales bacterium | reverse complement strand
GGCGGGGGGCGGGGCGAGCGCCGTGGAAGCGAGGAGCGGCGAAGACACGAAAGACGACATGAACGGGACGAGAACGCCGATGTCGGCTTTGCGGTGGTGGTAGGTCGCGGCGATCTCGCCCTTGAAGAGGGGCAGCTCGATGCGGCCGCCGAACTCGGGAGACTTCTTGTCGGGCGGGACGGCGTCGAAGCCGCGGCGCTCGCTGTTGCCGTAGAGGCCCCAGACCCAGGCGTTGGCGTTGCCCTTGGCGTAGAAGCGCAGGAGGAGGCCGTAGACGCCGTCGGTCAGCTGGAGGGGGTCGCGGGGATCGATGCTGTCGAACCACATCAGGGGGCGGAAGAGGGTGGCCGAGCCGAAGTTGAGCTGCTGGAGGCCAAGGCGGGCCTCGAAGCGGGAGGACGAGAGGCGGAGCCAGCCGCGGTAGGGCTTGATGTCGCCCGAGGCCATGGCCGTTTCGTGGCGGGGAAAGTCGAGCGCGCCGAAGAGGTTGGCCGAGGCCTCTCCGTCGAAGGTCCAGCCGCGGCCGGCGGGCAGCGAAAAGTCGAGCTTGGGGAGGAAGCGTGCGCTGAAGAAAGGCTGGAAGACGTCGAGCCGGGCCTGGGCCGTGCAGGCAATCATCCCGCCGAGCGAGAACGTGGGCTTGGCGGCTTGGGTCGGCGCCTGTGCGGCGAGCGGGCCGCCGATTAGGAGGATGGAGATGAGGAAGAGGCCGATCGGGAAACTGAGTTTGTGGCTGAAAACGATGTCGGTTGGCAAGCGAGCTTCCTGGAGGGCAACTTCCGAAGGCTTTGCTTGGTCTTCTCGAACTGAACGATGGGAGACCTGCTGGTCAGTCCGGGTTGGCGGACCGTTTGAAACGGGTTGGAGACAGACTCGTTCCCGGCCTAGCTGAGGGGCTAGCCGAGCTCTCGCCGAACGGTTTTCCATTGGCCCTTTGGCCGCGCGCCGCGGCCCGTTGCGGCCATTCTTCCACACCGGTTCGGATCAGTCAATTATGCTGCGGGAGGCTCGTTGGCGAAGGGATTTGGGGACATGTACTCTTTGTGCGTGTCCCCGTTCTTTTGTGCTCGTGGCTCGGGTAGGGACCTGGTTTGCGCAAAACGCGAGGCCCAGCGGTTTGCGTGAACCTGGTCCCGTCTTGTTCAGCTCTTGCGGCGATATTTCGCGACGGTTCGTGCGATATCCTCGCGCGTGCCCTTGATCCCGTTCAGCTTCCAGGCCGCATAGATCTTGTCTTCAATGCCTTCGAGCGGGTCCTTTCGAGGGAGCTCGCCGAGCTCGACCGCTTCCTCATAAAGGGCATCGAGGATCCGAAGATTCTGCTCGAAGTCGACCTTCTCGGCCATGGCCCGGGCGGCCTCGAAAGCCTGGAGCTTCTGTGGATTCTTGACCATCAGGCGAAAAGCACGCCCAGCTTTACTGCGGCCTTCTGGAGCGACGAATCGCGAGTCCAGAGCGAGCTTCCAGAGAGACACGCCGAGGCCAAGAGATAGGCGTCGAGGAGTCCTAGCCCGGTTCCCATGAGATGATAGGATTCGATCATGGCCATGACTTCATCCTGATCGGCCAGAACCGCCACAGGGATCTCCTCCAGGGAGTCCAGGATCTGCTTCCTGTTGTGGATCTGCCCGCACGCCAACTCACCGATGACAAAGGGATGGCAAAGGACTTTCCCTTCTTCGAGCAAGGATGCGAAGCGCGGGTTTCCGCTCCGTAGATGGTCGATCCAGACCGATGTGTCGACGAGGACCATTTTACCAGTTGCTCTTGCGCCGGGGGATCGGCCGAAGGTCCTTTTCGGTCCCGCCCAGCTTGGCCAGGCGACGGGCGCTTTCTCGGGCGATCAGACACTCGAGGCCCATGCGGACCAAGGTCGTTTTTTCCTTTATGCCCGTCAATTCGGTTGCCCGGGCGATTAGGGCGTCCTCAATGTTAATGGTAGTTCTCATATGCACAGATATGCCATCTTCATGCACACTTGTCAAGTGCCACCTCCAATAGAGGGGACGATCGAGATCTGCTGACTTTCTCACGCATCACAGGAAGGGACCAGGCCGTCCCTTCTGCTCAGAGTTAGGTCTATTAGATTGTTCCCAGAATAACGGCTCCGGGTCGCTCCGCCGTCATTCTGATGGTCACTCCGATGACTCCGCTCCCCGCCGGTCCCCGAATTAGCGGGTCTGGGCGAGCTTGCGGCGGCTCAGGATGACGATGTTCTTGATGAGGTCGATCGTGATCATGACCGCGATGAAGAGAAGCAGGAACTTGATGCC
>CAZIQR010000206.1:0-2306 GCA_964541055.1 uncultured Eubacteriales bacterium | reverse complement strand
TGATGAGGTCGATCGTGATCATGACCGCGATGAAGAGAAGCAGGAACTTGATGCCGTAGCGGATCTTGGGGATGAGGCGCTCCTCGATGTGCACGGCGAAGAGGTTCTCGAACGGCTGGGTCAGGACGAGGCCGATGAGGCCGAGCGAGACGACGTCGGAGATGATATCGACCCAGCGCGACTTGGTGATGATCTTGATGAAGAGGGCCATCGTCGAGGTGGCGAACATGGCGATGAGGATGAGCGAGAGGCGCTGGCCGGCCGCCGGCATGAAGAGCGGCTTCAGGTTCTTCAGGTCGAGGTTGACGAAGAAGACGGAGCCGTGCTTGATGAAGAGATAGACCAAGAAGTCCGTGATGCCGAGCATGATGAAGGCGGCGATCCCGATGAAGATGCGCTCGGCCAGGACGGGCGGCTTGACCTCGTTGATATCGACGGCGAACTTGGGCCAGGGGAGGCGGATGTCCTTGCCGCTCTGCGTGATGATATAGAGGACGAGGGTCACGATGCCGAGGTCGGTCAGGAAGGCGGTCGGCAGGTACATCAGGGCCTCGATGACGCCGAGCTTGGGCATGAACACGAACGGGAAGAGGACGAAGTCCTTCTTGAAGATGACGCCGACGGCGGTCAGGAACATGTGGAAGAGGAAAATGAGCGTCGTGTAGCGGAAGAGGAAGCGCTTGTAGGCCGGGGCGATGATGGGGCGGCTCTGGTCGAGGTAGCGCTCGGCGACGCGGCGGGCCGGGCCGAAGGCGGCGATGGCCCGCTCGATCGCGGCGTCGTCCGGTGTCCCGGCCGTGGCGGCGCCCTCGGCCGAAGCAGCGGATTTCTCCAGGATGTGGGCGCGGATGTCGGCCAGGATCTCCTCCCGTTCGTCCTTGCCGGAGAGGAAGTGGCTGATCTCTTCGAGGTAACTTTCGAGCTTGTCAGACATGGCGGATCTCCTTGGTGACTTGGTCGAGGACGCGGTTCTGGTTCTTCCAGACGTCGAGCAGCGCGGCGCGCAGCGAGCGGCCCTGGGCCGTGATGCCGTAGAACTTGCGGGGCCTGTCCTCGGAAAGGTCCCACTTCGAGCTGATCCAGCCGTTCTTCTCGAGACGGCGGAGCAGGGGATAGAGCGTGTTCTCCTCGACCGTGTAGCCCAGCGTCTCCATGTGCTTGACCATGGCGTAGCCGTAGGTGTCCTTTTCGAGCAGGGCCAGTACGAGGATGTGGAGGAAGCCCCGGTTCATCTCGGTTTCGAGTGAGCCGATGTCCTGTTCGGTACGTTCTTTCTCGGTCATGGTGTGTGCCTCACTATAGTGTGCGATATATATATAGTGTATGACACACTGCTTGTCAAGCGTTTTCGTAAAAATTCATAATTCGGCTTGAAACTCGATCATCCCTGACAGTTCCGAGGAAGGCCCGCGAAGGGCTTGGGAATCCGGTTTTTTTGATCGGTTTTTTGAGGATTTAGCCGGTTTTGGACATGATTTTTACGACCGGGCGAGGCAGGCACCGGCAGCTTAAGGCAGGGGCGTTTCAGACCGCAGGGTCGGTTTCGTGAAATCCGTGTAAAAAGCCGCTTTTTATGGTTTTTTCCGGGCTTTTCAAGCTGAAGCCCGTGCAGGCCTTTTTGGCCATATGGGGGGGAGGAAGGGACCTGGCTTACGCAAAGGGTAAGGTCAGCCCCTTTGCGGAAACCTGGTCCCCTCTTGACCAGACGGGACCAGGTTCGCGCAAACCAGGTCCCTCCCGATGCGACGACAAGCTGCGTGATAGGGGACACGAATCTTGCCAAGATCGGGGCTATGGCGTATCTTGCGCTCTGGGAGAAGACGCGGTGAGAGCCAAACTGGCCCTGATTGTACTTGCAATCCTTGTCCTTTCCTGCATGACCCGGGCCCAGGCTGTTCCTACTCCCTCCGATCGCGTCGGCACAGCCTCACAAACCCAGGCCAAGACCGGGTCCCAGGACAAGCCCGCGGAAGACCCCCAGGCCAAGCCCGCCCCCGCGCCGAAATGGTTTGACCATATCAGCTTGTCCGGGTTCCTCGCCGGCGACGGCCGTTGGCGCCGGGCCGGCGACAATCCCGCCGCCTTCGCCTCCGAGCCCGGAGCCGTCCGGCGCTCGACGACCCTCAACGTCGGTTCCTATCTCAGCGTCCCTTTCTATGAGCACATCGAGCTCGCCGCCGAGTTCATGAAGGCACTGCGCCGCGACGACGTCCCGGGCCTCGGCCGGAGCTTCCGCGAGACGGCCCTCTCAGCCACCCTCTCGTACGTCCTCGTCACGCCGGAGATGATGGAGACCTCCGGCCGCA
>CAZIQR010000205.1:0-4689 GCA_964541055.1 uncultured Eubacteriales bacterium | reverse complement strand
CTTCCCCCCTCCGGGGTGAGGCATGTCCCCCCCCACATTCATCACCTCCGGGGATTGCCGGATCGCATCCCCCGCCCCATATTGGACAGCGAGAGATGGGAAGAACCATGAACACCCGAAAGACCGTCCTGGCCCTGTCGTTGCTCGGACTGGCCCTCCTCGCGCCCCTCGCGGCCCGGGCCGAGATCATCGTCCGGCTGGAAGTCACCGCCGAGTCCGTCGCCGTCCGCCTCGAACCCAGCGACCGCAGCCCCGTCGTCGAGATCCTGCCCCGCGGCGCCATCCTCAGGCAGTCGAGCGCGCTGAAGTTCCGGACCAATTGGCTTTACGTCCTCTTCACCTCAAGCCGATCGGGCCGGACCCTGACCGGGTATGTCCTCGACTCGTCCGTCAGGAAGCTCAATTCGACGCTCCGGGTCGTGGACCTGACGCCCCAACCCGAGATCGCCGACCCCAAGGAGTTCGACCTGAAGGAAGGCCGGCTTCCCCGGATCGATTGGGGCCGGCCCGAAGAGGTCATCGTGCAGGCCGAGGGCCGGCCGCTCAGCCGCGACTATTCGGGCGACATGTCCTTCCTGAGCTATCACCGCGAGGTCCTCGGCAAAAGGTGCCTTCTGACCTACGTGCTCGTCGACCGCAAGCTCGCCTCGCTCCGCGTCCACCTCCTCGAGCGCTATGCGAACAAAGACCGCTACGTCTCCGATTTCAATCAGATCCGGGATTTCCTGAACTCCCGGATCGGCGAGCCGCGGTATAACAACGTCGTCTGGAAGGACGGCGCCTACGCGGAAAAGGGCCAAAGCCTGGGCACGGCCGTCACGACGGGCAGCCTGACGCTGTCCTCGGAATGGGCCGTCGGCGACACCGGGCTCCGGCTCAGCCTGAAGGGCGAGAACAGCGAGGTCAGCTTCTCGGCCGAGATCAACGCCCTCAAAACCAAGACTCCGGCCTCTTTTTAACCCTCCTTCTGTTGTCGGCCCCCTTCTCCGATCCCCCCCGGGGGAGGGGGCCGGCGCGAGCGAGGGCGAAGCATACCGAGCGAGCCGCAGAATCGCGGCCGAGCACCCGAGGGCGGGATTCTGCTAAATATCCGGAAGAAAGGGCTTTCTCAGGCTAGACCATGTCCTTTTGGACGAAGCTCATGCTGACGCGGTTCTTGCCCAGCCACTTGCTGTGCATCATGAGCTGTTCGCTGCGCTTGACCAGGGAATCGACCGTGTCGTAGCGCAGGACAAGGCTTGCGCCCATGGAGACCGTGGCGTTGAGCATGCCCGTCTCGGTCATGATGTAGGACTCGGCCACGAGGAGCCGCAGCTTGTTGGCGACGATGTCGAGCCGGCCCTCGTCGATGTTGAGGAGCAGGATCAGGAACTCCTCCGTGCTCCAGCGGCCGACGACGTCGAAGAAGCGGATGTTCTTTTGCAGGGCTCCGGCCACGGTGCGGACGATCTTGCCGGCGTTGAAGCGGCCGAATTTCTCGAGGGCCTTGCCGTAGTTGTCGATATCGACGTAGATCAGGCCGAAGGAGAGGCCGTATTTCTGGAACTCCTGCAGGCGCGTCGCCAGAGTCATGTCGAGATACGGCTTGGACGGGATGCCGGTCTCCGCGTCGATGAGGCCCATCTTGTCCAGCTCGGCCAGCCGCAGCGGCAGCGTCACCTTCGGCGCGGTGCCGCTGAAGGTCTCGACGGCCCCCAGGATCTCGCCGGCGTCGTTGAGCACGGGGATGATCTTCAGGGCCGCCGGCGTCCGGAACCCCTCTTTGTGCTGAAGATAGACGTCGAGGGAGCGGGCGACGCCGTCCCGCAGGGTCATGGCCACGGGGCACTTGTCGCGGCAGATATCGACGCCGCCCGGATCGACGAACAGGACGGGCTGGCTGTCGCAGGCCGTCCCCAGCACGCTGGCCGCCTCGCGGCCTGTGGCCTGTTCCGCGGCCTTGTTCCAGAAGACGATCTTGCGGTCCCGGTCGAGCCAGACGACCCCGTCCTGGACCTGATGGAGGACACTGTTGCAGGCGCTCTTGGCGAGTCCCGGAAAGAGCTCGAGAAGGTTGTCTTCAGCCATAATCATACTTTCACCGCCCCTCATTTTAAGGGCAACTCCCGAATTGTCAATGGTTTTCTTGGGGCCCGGCCGGTTGACAACGTGCTAACCGCGTGTTATCTTGCCGACGCCGCCCAGGGGTGCGCCGCCATGGACAGTCTTCTCGGGACACGACTCAAGAAGGCCCGCGAGGAGGTCAATCTCAGCCAGGGTGCGTTCGCCAAGGCGCTCGGCCTGTCGTCCGAATATATTTCGCTCCTCGAGTCCGGCAAGCGCACGCCGAGTTTCGAGACCCTCCAGAAGGTGGCCGGATTCCTCAACAAGAACGTCGCCTACTTCTTCCAGGACACGCGCCCCGCTTTCGAGGCGCTCGGCGGCCAGGCCGGGATCGACGAGCGGGTCCGCAAGGACCTGCGCAAGTTCCGGGCCACCTGCGACCGCTATCTTGAGCTCGAGGAGGCGACGGGCCGCCGCCTCGACCTGGCGCCCTGCTATGCCCGCGTTTCGCCGGAGCGGCTGGCCGAGGAGGAGCGCCGGCGCCTGGGCCTCGGCAGCGAGCCCATCCGCGACATCATGGCCCTCTGCGAGGTCAACGGCTGCCGCATCATCCGGCAGACGCTGGCCGACGAGGCCCGCATCGCCGGCATTTTCGTCTTTGACGAAGAGCGGAAGGCCGCTTTCGCCCTAGTCAACGCCAACGAGCCGGCCGGGCTCCAGACCCTTATCGCGGCCCACCTGTATGGGCATTACCTGGCGGACCGGGCCGACAGCCCCATTATCGACAACCCCGACGTCGTCATCGACGAATATGTCTCGCTCTATCCCCCGCGCGAGCAGTTCGCCCAGGCCTTCGCCTCGCGTTTCCTCGTGCCGCCCGAAAAGCTCGCCGAGCTCATCGAAAAGGACATGCGGGCCCGCTCGCTGACCTTCGATGACGTCCTGTTCTTCAAGCGCTACTTCGGGGTCAGCACCAGGGCCCTGCTGCGGACGCTGCGGACGCGCGGCGTCCTGGCCGAGGCCAAGTTCGAGGAGTTCTTCCGGCGCGGGCCCGAGGACCGGGAGCAGGAGATCTTCGGCAGCCTCTCCGGGCAGGAGGAGCGCCGCAACCGAGCCCTCTTCCGGAAGTCCCGGACGATCCCCTCCGACCGCTTCCGGCTGCTCGAAGCCGAAGCCGCCGCCCTAGGGAAGTCCCGTCCCGGGACGAACACCGCCCCGCCCTCTGCAGGAGGATCCGATGAGTAAAGCTGTTCGCGTCCTGGTCCTCTTTCTCGTGTTCGATGCCGTCGTCGTCGGCGGCTACTTCCTTGTCAAGGCCCTGGGGCCCGGCGGGTCCGCGGACCCGACCAAGGGCATCGCCTGGGCCACGATGGACGAGAACACTCCGCCGGCGACCGAGCTCGAGCAATTCATCAAGACGGACGCCGAGGCGAACGGCCTCCTGCCGCTGCAGTTCCGGAGCTTTGGCCGCAGCCCCGCGGTCCTCAGGAAGTTCCGCGGGTCCAAGCTCGTCGGGGCCAGCGTGTCGGTCCTCGAGATGCAGTTCAAGGGCGTCGAGGATTGGGCCATCGTCGAGCTTTGGATCAAGACCGAGGACGGCCGGGAGATCCGCCGGACCGTCCTTTATGTCCTGACCGCTAACGCCTGGAAGGTCGGAGACAGCGGCCGCCTGGCCGAGTGAGCGGGTTCCCGCGCCGCGGAGGTTTTCCGATGTCGATCAAATCGCTGAAGACGGATGTCCTTGTTGTCGGCGCCGGGCCGGCCGGCCTGACGGCCGCGATCTATGTCGCCCGGGCCGGCCGCAAGGTCCTCGTCCTCGAGGGCCGCGCCGCGTCGCGCATGGCCATTCCCTACACGATCGAGAACTACCCCGGCTTCCCGTCGATCGACAGCGGCGAGCTGCTGGCGACCTTCCGGCGGCAGGCCATCGAGTTCGGGGCCGAGGTCATCCCGGGCGAGGCCATCGCCTTCGCCCTCGACGGACGACCGAAATACGTGACCGCCAAGGACGCGGTCATCGAATGCGAGGCGGTCATCCTGGCCACCGGCCGGCCGGTGCCGAAGGCGCGCCTCATCGAGGGCGAGGGGGATCTCATCGGCCAGGGCGTGAGCTATTGCGCGACCTGCGACGGGCCGCTCTTCCGGGGACGGACAGTGGCCGCCGTGGGAGACTCGGAGGAGGCCCTGGAGGACGTCCACGCCCTTCAGTCCATGGGCTGCCAGGTGCTCTGGGTCCCCGGCGGGAGCGGGCCGGCGGCGGACTCCGCCGCAGCCAAGGCTCTCGAAGGCCGTGGCGTGACCATCCGCCGGGACGGCAAGATCAAAAAGATCCGCGGCGACGCCAGGGTCGAGACGATCACCATCGAGTCGGCGTCCGGGACGGAGGTCCTGCCGGTCGCGGCCGTCTTTATCTTCCGCGAGATCCCGTCCGGGCCGCTGTTCGAGAAGGCCGGCGTCATGGTCGACCATAAGCAGTGCGTCACGGTCGACCGGTTCCAGAAGACGAACGTGCCGGGGGTTTTCGCCGCCGGCGACATCACCTGTGGCGGCCTCCAGGTCGTCACGGCCGCGGGCGAAGGATGCGTGGCCGGGATGCAGGCCCTCGTCTACCTCAGAAAATAGGTCCCTTTTCCGGATTTTTTGGGG
>CAZIQR010000204.1:0-4696 GCA_964541055.1 uncultured Eubacteriales bacterium | reverse complement strand
GGCAAAACCATCGCCAAGCTGGCTCTCTCGCAATACGGCGACGTCATGGCCGGGGGCTTTGACACGATCTTCCCCGTCGGGACCGGAGGCTCGGCCAATTTCTGGTGGATGGACGGCGGCTACGGCCGGAGAGGGGACGGCAGCTGGGGGCGGCTGGGCCCCGCAGATGGGCGCGTGGCCCTCGATGAGCTCTTCTGGATGCACAACGGCACGCTTCCGGCCGGCACGCGATATGTCCCCTATCCCGTTTTCGACGGCTCCGGCGGCATCAATGCAACGACTCTGGCCGACCTCGCCGCCAACGGCTACGCCAGCGATCCCTATCTCGCCGGCAACCTGAGCGGCTACGAATGGAACGCCAAGACGGCGCTGGATTATGCCGTGCCCAGCTTCTGGACGGCCTCCGCAAGCGACCAAGCGTCCACCCGGACCCGCGAGGCCCTGCTGACCTTGGAACGCGAGATCCTTCCCGACTTCGTCGGCTCGATCTCGGGGACCTACCGGCGGTATGACCGCTTCGATCAATTCCTGGCGTACTATCCGGAGAGCGTCTACGCCGGCGTGGTCGATCCCAACGGGATGGCGCTCTCCGGGCTCATCATCGATCCCCGCAACCCTCCGGCCGAAGGCCCCTGGTACGTCGAGGCCGGGACGATCCCGTCGTCGATCACCATCACCTACCCCGAAAACCCCGACGGGTCGGCCCTCTATCCGTGGGGGGGAGCCGGGAATGTGACCTACTCGACGGGGGAGGCCGGGGGACGGCCGTATTATCTGCCGGCCTCCTACTACCCCGCGACCGGCTCGCCTTATTCCGTGCTCCGTAAGGGCCGCAGCTACAGTGATTATCTGGGGCTCGACCTGGTTTTGAACAAGCGGCTCTCGAAGAGATGGTTCGCCAACGCCTCCCTGACCCTGCAGCAGCAGCGGTATTTCTGGGGCGACGACCAGCTCGATCCCACGAACAGGTGGGTGTTCGACGGCCGGCCCTTCGCCCAGCTGGGGGGCTCCATGAGCGGCAAGGTCGCCGTGGACATGTACACCCGCTGGATGGCCAAGCTGAGCGGCCTATATCAGCTCCCCTGGGGCTTCGACATCTCGGGGACGGTCAATGCCCGCGAGGGCTGGAAGATCCCCCATTACTTCACCATGGAGCTTGTCCCCGGCGAAGTGCCGAACCCGGCCTTCACGAGCGCGACGATCTATACGCAGAACATCTCGGCCGACGCCCTGCCGACCTTCGCCAACGTCACCCTGCGGCTCGAAAAGCGGATCCCCGTCGGGGCGGGACGCCTCTTTCTGATGGCCGACGTCTTCAACCTGTTCAATTCGTCCGTGGCGAACCGGGCTTATGACGCGTATATGGGAGACACGATCTGGAGCGGCGCTCCCGGCGCGCAGGTCGATAATTCCTACAACGCGACCTACCGCCGCCTGAGCGAGGTCCTGAACCCACGGATCATCCGGCTCGGGGCCCGGTTCGAGTTCTAGAGAAGCGGCAGGAGGATCGAGAAGGTCGTTCCTTCGCCCAGCCGGCTTTTCACCGATACCGTGCCTTTGTGGGCCAGGACGATGTGCTTGGCGATCGCCAACCCCAGGCCGGTCCCGCCCAGCTTCTTCGACCGCGACTTGTCGACGACATAGAACCGCTCGAAGACGTGGGGAAGATGCTCGGCGCCGATGCCGGGCCCCGTGTCCTCGACCTCGATCAGCATCTGCGCGTCCCGCGGCGACAGGCGGACCCTGACCGAGCCTTTCTCGGTATATTTCAGGGCGTTGTCGATCAGGTTCAGAAGCAGGCCTTCCATCTGCCCCGGGTCCGCCTTGATCGACGGAAGGTAGGGCGAGGCCTCGAGGGACAGGGCCAGGCCTTTGTCCACAGCCCGCTTCTCGAACATCTTGAGGATCGATTCGGCCAGGGACCGGAGGTCGACGTCCGTTTTGTCGATCTTCGGGCCCCGCTCCTCGAGCTCCGACAGGACGAGCAGGTCCTGGACGATGGCGATCAGACGGTCCGTGTTGCGGCGGATGATCTCGAGGTAAGGCCGGTTCTCCTCCTCGGCCCGCGGCTCGATCGTCTCGAGGAAGCCCTTGATCGCGGTGAGCGGCGTGCGCAGCTCGTGGGACACGTTGACGACGAAGTCCTTCTTGGTCTTCTCGAGGGCCCGGATCTCGGTGATGTCGTGGAAGGTCACGACCAGACGGTCGCCGGTCGGGAGGTGGGCCACGCTGGAGAAATAGACGCGGTCCCCGACCGTCCCCTCGTCCGAGGCCTCTGCCCGGGACGCCCGGGCCCTCCGGACGGCTTCGGCCAGGGCCGTGCTGCGGACGATCTCCCAGAAGAACCGCCCTTCGGGCCTCTCGTTCAGGACGGCCCGGCGGAAGCTCGCGTTGCAGAGCTCGATCCGGTCGTCGGCCGCAAGCACGCAGAGGCCCTCCCGCATGGAGGCCAGGATGCCCTGGATCTCCTCATTTTTCATCCGGGTCTCGTCAAACAGGGTCTTGAGCCGTCCGGTCATGGCGTTGAAGCTCACCGCAAAGCGCTTGAGCTCGCCGCTCCGCCGGCTCGAGACCGTCGCCTCGAAGTCGCCGGCCGCCACCCGGGACGACGCGTCGATCACCTCGCGGATGGGGCCGGAGACGGACCGGCTGAGGAGGAAGCCGGCGACGAGCGCCACGAGCATCACCAGGCCGACCCCCTTGAGGAGCTCACGGCGGAAGACGTCGAGGAGGGCGGTGAGGTTCTTCATGAATAGGCTCAGCCGAAGCACCCCGACGACCCGCCCCGAGTCCTCGAGCGGAACGCTCATGTACATCATTTCCTGCTTCAGCGTCGCGCTGCGGCGGATGGACATCCGCTCCTCGCCCCCGAGGGCCGCCTGGATCTCGGGCCGATAGAGATGGTTCTCCATGTCCCGCGCTTCCTTCTCGGAATCGGCAAGGACCTGGCCGGTCGGGTCGATGACGGTGATCCGGGTCGCCGTCTCGCGCGAGAAGGTCCGGACGAGCTCCCCCAGATCCCCCGTGCCGGTCCCCGTTAGGTAGGGCAGGATCTGGGGTTCGAGCAAAACGGCCATGTGCTCGAGAGCGGCGCTCTTCTCTTGGATGTTGTGCTTCCGCATCAGCGGCGGCGCGAAAAGCAGGACCGCCGCGGCGAGGAGGATGAGGACGGCCGCATAGCCTCCGAAGATCCGCAGGAAGAGGGTTCTCTTCATTCTTCGAGCTTGTAGCCGACGCCGCGGACGTTCTTGATGAGCGACCCCGCCTCGCCCAGCTTCTCGCGGAGATTGCGGATGTGGACATCGATGGTGCGGTCGATGACCGCCTTTTCCTGGCCCCAGAGGAAATCGAGGATCTGGTCCCGGCTGAAGACCCGGCCTTTTCGCGAAGCGAGGAGCTGGAGGATCTTGAATTCCGTCGCCGTCAGCTCGACCCGCGTGCCGTCGACGAGGACGCCGAACTTGTCGAGATCGATCACCAGCGGCCCGATGGCCATTCGCCGCGAGGTCTCGCCGCTTCCGGGCCGCCGGAGGACCGCGTGGATGCGGGCCACGAGCTCCTTGACCGAGAACGGCTTGGTCACATAATCGTCGGCGCCGAGCTCGAGGCCGACGATCTTGTCGGACTCATCCCCCCGGGCCGTCAGCATGATGACGGGGATCTCCGCCAGGCCCTCGGTCCGGCGGATATGGCGGCAGACCTCGAGGCCGTCCGTGCCGGGCAGCATGAGGTCGAGAAGGAGGAGGTGCGGCTTTTCCCGCTCCAGAAAATGGTAGAGGCTTTCGGCGTCCTGAAAGCCCTCGAAGCGGTATCCGGCCTTGCTGAGATTGACCTTGAGGAGCTCGAGGAGGTCGGGCTCGTCGTCCAGGGCGGCGATCACCTGCGGCATGGGGGCGTCTCCCTCCGTTCGGCCTCTTATTATAGTCAAATCGGCCTCCTGCAGCACGGCTATTGTCCGATCAGGGCCTGCAGGGCCCGGGCCGTCCGGGGCCGCTCTCGATGTGGTGCTTGATCGTCTTCCCCTTGACCATGTAGATGACGTCCTCGGCGATGTTCGTGGCATGGTCGGCGATGCGCTCAGCGTCGAACGGCCGATCCGAAGTCTCGAAGGGACTCATCCGAACCTCCCGGTGATGTAATCCTCGGTCAGCCTGTTGGCGGGCGCGGTGAAGATCCGGGGGGTCGGGCCGAACTCGATGAGCTCCCCGAGCATCATGAAAGCGGTGAAATCGGAGACGCGGGCCGCCTGCTGCATGTTATGGGTGACGATGACGACGGTGTAGTTCGTTTTGAGCCGCTCGATAAGGTCCTCGATCTTGGCCGTGGCGATGGGGTCTATGGCCGAGCAGGGCTCGTCGAAGAGGATGACCTCCGGCTCGACGGCCAGGGCCCGGGCGATGCAGAGGCGCTGCTGCTGTCCGCCGGAGAGGGCGAAGGCATTGTCGTCGAGCCGGTCCTTGACCTCGTCCCAGAGGGCCGCCCCCCGCAGGCTTTTCTCGACCGCGGCCTCGATCCGGCGCTTGTCCTTCAGGCCGTTGATGCGCAGGCCGTAGGCGATGTTGTCGTAGATCGACTTCGGGAAGGGGTTGGGCTTCTGGAAGACCATGCCCACCCGCCGCCTGAGATCGACGACGTCCACGTCGGGGTCGTGGATGTTGCGCCCGTCGAGGAGGATGCGGCCCTCGACCCGGCTCCC
>CAZIQR010000203.1:0-4697 GCA_964541055.1 uncultured Eubacteriales bacterium | reverse complement strand
GCTGGAGGTAGATCTGGCCGTCGGTGATGGAGATGACGTTGGTCGGGATGTAGCCGGAGACGTCGCCCGCCTGGGTCTCGATGATGGGCAGGGCCGTCAGCGACCCGCCGCCGAGCTCGTCGCTGAGCTTGGCCGCCCGCTCGAGGAGGCGCGAGTGGAGGTAGAAGACGTCGCCGGGGTAGGCCTCGCGTCCCGGCGGCCGCCGCAGCAGGAGCGAGATCTCGCGGTAGGCCGCGGCGTGCTTGGAGAGATCGTCGTAGACGACGAGGGCGTGGCGCTTGTTGTCGCGGAAGTATTCGCCGATGGCGCAGCCGCTGTAAGGGGCGAGATACTGGAGGGGCGAGGGGTCCGAGGCCGAGGCGGCGACGACGATGGTGTAGTCCATGGCCCCGGCGTCCTCGAGCGTCTTGACGATCTGGGCGACGGTCGAGTTCTTCTGGCCGATGGCGACGTAGATGCAGACGACGTCGGAGCTCTTGAGGTTGAGGATGGTGTCGATGACGATGATCGTCTTGCCCGTCTGGCGGTCGCCGATGATGAGCTCGCGCTGGCCGCGGCCGATGGGGATCATGGCGTCGATGGCCTTGAGGCCGGTCTGGAGCGGCTCGCGGACGGGCTGGCGGTCGACGACGCCCGGGGCCAGGCGCTCGACATACATGTAGGTGTCGGTGACGATGGGGCCCTTGCCGTCGAGGGGCTTGCCGAGGGGGTCGATGACCCGGCCGATCATGGCCGACCCGGCCGGGACCTGCATGATGCGGCGCGTCCGCTTGACGAGGTCGCCCTCGCGGACGAGGTGGCTTTCGCCGAGCAGGACGGCGCCGACGTTCTCCTCCTCGAGGTTCAGGGCCAGGCCGAAGACGCCGCGGGGGAACTCGAGGAGCTCGTTGGACATGACCCGGTCGAGGCCGTAGACCCGGGCGATGCCGTCGCCGACCGAAGTGACCGTGCCGACCTCGCGGACGTCGACCTCCTGCGAGAAGCCTTCGATCTGCTGCTGGATGATCTTGGTGATCTCATCGGCTTTGATGCTCATGACAACCTCTATGATGTGCGTCCGAGTCGCTCTTTGAGCGCGGCCAACTCGCCCTCGACGGAGGCGTCGTAGACGATCTGGCCCTTGCGCACGGCCAGGCCCCCGACGAGCTCCGGCTCGACCTTGAAGACAAGGCGGACGGGCGCGCCTTCCCGGGCCTCGAGATCCCGGCGGAGCCGGTCCTTCTGGACCTCGGTCATGGACACGGCCGAGGCGGCCTCGTAGGTCACGATGCCTTTCTTGTCGGCCCAGGCCTCGGGCAGGGCCTCGGCGATCTCGGGCAGGAGATCCATCCGCTTGTGCTCGAGGGCGAGCTTGAGGAAACGCGCGACCTTGGGGCCGGTGCCGAGCCGCGACAGGACTTGGCCGAGCACGGCGTCCTTCTGCCGGACGTTCACGAACGGGCTCGTCAGGGCCTGCCGCAGGTCCTCGCGGAATCGGAAGAGATCGAGAAAGGCACCGACCTCGCCGCTCGCGGCGGTGAACTCCGCGTCGTCCTTGACCGCTAGGGCCAGCCCGTCGGCGTATTTTTTAACGAGGGCCAGGTTCTTCATGGAGATGGGCGAGTCTTTCGATGGATCGGTCGATGAGGGCGGACTGGGATTCGGGCGTCAGGCGGGCCCGGATGCGCTCGCGGGCCAGGGCCGTGGCCCGGCCGGCGGCGTAGGCCTTGATCTCGCCGACGCTGCGGCGGAGCTGCTCGTCGAGCTCCTGGCGGGTCAGCTTCTTGAGGCGTTCCGCCTCGGCGACGGCGGCTTGGGCGATGCGCTCGGCTTCCTTCCGGCCCTCGTCATCGGCTTGGGCCTTGAGCCGCTCGATCTCGGCCCCGAGGCCGGCCAGCTTGTCCCGCGATTCGAGGGCGCGGCCCTCGGCTTCGGCCCGGCCCGTCCCGGCCCGGAAGAGGCTGTCGCCGACGTCCTTCGTCCGCTGGGCCAGCATGGCCTTGACCGGCTTCCGCAGGACGATGGTCAAGCCGCCGAAAAGGAGCAGGAAATTGACCAGTTTGCCGAGGAAATCGAGCGTCGCCGGGCTCATTCGCCGAGGATCCTCTTCTCGATGGTGCCGGCGATCTCTTCGGTCCGCTGGTCGAGCTCCTTCTTGAGGGACTCGGCCTGGCGGAGAAGCTCGGCCTTGGCCTTTTCGACCTCGGCCCGGCCTTCGGCCTGGACCTCGCGCACGAGCCGGCTCTTGTCTTTGAGGGCCTCGGACTCGGCGTTGCTGCGGATGGCGTCGGCGGCGGCCCGGGCCTCCTTGAGGCCGTCCTCGATGCGCTTGAGGTCGGCCTCGTAAGCCTGGCGGGCGGCCTCGGCCGCTTCCTTGTCCTTGGCGATGCGCGCCGCCCGCTCATCGAGGACGCGGAGGATGGGCTTGAAGAAGATGCGGGTCAGGATGAGGACAAGGATCCAGACGATCGCGAAGACCACCAAGACCGTGGCGTTGATAGACAGCATTCAGGCGACTTTCCCCGGCGGGAGAAAGAAAGCAAATTTTAGCATGAAGCCCGCCCGATTTCAATCGCCTTCGGGGCAGGTCCGGGGGCAGCCCGGGGATAGGCACCTCTGGGGCGTGTCTCCTATTTCTGTACGAAGGACGAAGGCGGGGGATAAAGCTGAACGGTGCCGCACTTGGGGCAATTCCAGTGTCTGGGCAGTCCCGTCGATAGAAGAAGCACGAGCCGGGTCAGCTCAAGCTCCGCGGACTCCCGGGCCTTGGAGGTCATCTGTGACCACGGCGTTCCCCAAACGCCCTTCGGGCTATACGGCTTGTCCGGGCTGTATTCCTGAAAGCGCGGATCCGGCAAGAAATAGAATTCATCGGGGATATTCTCGTTCCCCCAAGCGGCGTGCAACTGCAGGAAGTCCTTTTTCATGGACTTGTCATTGAGGCCCGTCGGAGTCGGGAGACCCGTACTGACCGTCGTGTCCATCCCGAGGACGAAGATCATTCCGCAGTTTTGGCACTTAAGCCCTACGAGCGTCATATCGGCCTCCTCCGTGCCCCGCGCATCGTCCCGTTTCTCAGGCAGAGTATGGAGATCTCGACCTCGGCTGTCAAGCTCAAGAGCCCAAGAACCGGCCCGTCGCGCTGGGCCGGAATAGCCAGGCCCGGCCTCTGGCTAGAACAATTTCAGCCGCTTGACCTCGCCGATCAGGAAGAGCGAGCCGGCAATGACGACGGGCATTTTGCCCCGCGACCCGGCCAGGGCCAGCTCGACCGCCTTGCGGGTGTCGGGCTCGAGGAGGACCCGACCTTTGAAACGAGGGGCGGCGGCCAAGAGATCTTCGGGGTCGGCCGAGCGCTTGTAGGGGACGCGGGTCAGAACGATCTTCGAGGCGATGGGAAAGAGGATGCGGGTCATGGCCCCCAACTCCTTGTCCTTCATGGCCCCGAAGACGAGGACGACGCGGCGGCCGATGACGTCGCGGACGTGGGCCGCGAGCGCGGTCACGCCCTCGACGTTGTGGGCGCCGTCGAGTAGAACAAGAGGCTGCATCCGGACGGTCTCGAGCCGGCCTTCCCAGCGGGCCTCGCGGACGCCTTTCAGGACCTTGGCCCTGTCGAACGGCCGCCAAAACGTCGAGAGGACTTCCGTCGCGGCGATGGCCACCGCGGCGTTCGCGCCCTGGTGACGGCCCGCCAAGCCGGGGGTGAAGACGTAC
This sequence comes from uncultured Eubacteriales bacterium, assembly GCA_964541055.1. Taxonomy (GTDB): domain Bacteria; phylum Acidobacteriota; class Aminicenantia; order Aminicenantales; family Saccharicenantaceae; genus RBG-16-66-30. Next base: position 1,001 of record CAZIQR010000203.1, on the reverse strand, counting down.
CGGCCGGCTTTCCCCGAATAGACGAACCGGTATCCGCCATGCGTCTTCTCAGCCTCGAGCGAGCGCCCGGGACCAAGGGCCTCGACGAAGGGCGCGTGCCGCTCGCGGGCCACCCGCCGGATCTCGCCGAGCGCCTCCCCTCCCCTGACGCCGCACACGACCGGCACCGACCTTTTGATGATCCCGGCCTTTTCGAAGGCGATCTGCCGCAGGGTCGAGCCCAGGTGCTGCTGGTGGTCCTTGGCGATGGTGGTGATGACCGAGGCGAGCGGCCGAACGACGTTCGTGGCGTCGAAACGCCCGCCCATCCCGACCTCGAGGATGACGACGTCGACCTGCCGCTCGGCGAATTCGAGGAAGGCAATGACCGTGAGCACCTCGAAGTAGGTGGGGTGGTAGACGAGCTTGCCCTCGGCCATCAGGCCGTCGATCACGGACTTCAGGCGGGACAGGAGCTCCCGGAAGCGCTTCGACGAGATGCATCGCCCGTTCGTCCGGATGCGTTCCTCGACCCGGACAAGGTGCGGCGACGTGTAAAGCCCCGTCTTGAGGCCGTGCTCGCGCATGATCTCCGCCAGCATGGCCGAGACCGAGCCCTTGCCGTTCGTGCCCGCGATGTGGATCGACAAGAAGCTGTTCTGCGGATTGCCCAAGGCCAGGCACAGCGCGGCGATGTTCTCGAGCCCGAGCTTGATGCCGAAGTGCTGCAGATGGCCGAGATAATCCCGGCTCTCGGCGGGGGTCATTGAGGCTTGTTGAGGAAGAGGCGCAGGGCCCGGACGAGGTAGGGCTTGAGCGCCTTGCGGTCGACGACGTCGTCGAGCATGCCGTGCTCGAGCAGGAACTCGGAGCGCTGGAAGCCTTTGGGCAGCTTCTCCTTGATCGTCTGCTCGATGACCCGCGGCCCGGCGAAGCCGATGAGGGCCTGGGGCTCGGCCACGTTGATGTCGCCGAGCATGGCGAAGCTGGCCGTCGTGCCGCCCGTCGTCGGGTCGGCCAGG
>CAZIQR010000202.1:0-4731 GCA_964541055.1 uncultured Eubacteriales bacterium | reverse complement strand
GGAAAAAGTAAAAAGGTATAGGTCTGACCCCGTCTTAACGGCCGAAGAGGACGCTGGAGCCGGTGTAGAACGTCCCGGCGACGGCGCCGGTCATCAGGCAGGCCAGGGTCGCCGCGAGGAGGGCCCGGAGGCCGATCCGAGAGAGGTCTTTGACCCGAGTCGGCACGAGCGCCCCTGTGCCGCCAATGAAGATGGCCAGCGAGGCGACGTGGGCGAAGCCGCAGAGGGCGTAAGAGGCGATGATGGCCGAGCGCGGGTCGTGAAGGGCCCCGGAGGCCATGAGCTCGGCGAGACGGCGGAACGAGAAGACCTCGGTCAGGATGGTCCGGTCGCCGAGGAGCTGGGCAATGGACATGGCGTCAGACGGAGGCACGCCCATGGCCAGGGTCAGGGGATAGAAAACGTATCCGAGCAGGGCCTCGATCGACCACTTGAAGTGCCAGCCGAAAAGCCCGTTGGCGAGCCCGCCCAGCCAGCCCAGCCCGAGGTTGAGCAGGGCCAGGATGCCGAGGAAGGCGATGAGCAGGGCCACGAGGCCGCCGAGGAGCTTCAGGCCCTCCCCCGCCCCGTTGATGATGGACATGATGAGGTTGTCCTCGCGCTCGTAGTGCGGCTTGACGTCGAGCCCCAGGGTCAAGGGCTTGCCGGTCTCGGGCATGACCAGCTTGGCCATAACGACGCAGGCCGGGGCGGAGATGAACGAGGCCGAAACGAGATGCCCGGCGATCGTCGGGATCTCCTTTTGGAGCATCATGACGTACATGGCCAGGACGGTCGAGGCGATCGTCCCCATGCCGGCGGTGATGATCGTGCCGAGCTCGGAGACGGTCATGTCCTTGAGGTGGGGCCGGATGACCAGGGCCGACTCGACCCCCACGAAGATATTGGCCGAGACCGAGAGCGACTCGGCCCCGCTGATGCGCATCGTCCGGGTGAAGATGCGGGCGAAGAGGCGGACGAAGAAGGGCATGACGCCGAGATAGTAGAGGGCCCCGAGCAGGGAGGCGAAGAAGATGATCGTCGGCAGTCCCTGGAAGGCCAGGAAGTAGCCGAGCGAGGTCTCGCCGTTTTCGTTCGCCATACCCGGCGGCAAGGCCAGCCGGCCGAAAACGAACCTGACCCCGGCCGTGGCCGTGCCCAGGACGGCCGTGACGGCGTCGTTCGCCCACAAAAAGACCCTGGATCCGGCCGGCACGACGAAGATGAAGCAGGCGAGAAGGAGCTGGAGGCCGATGCCCCAGAGGACGACGCGCAGGTTGACGACCTTGCGGTCCGTCGAGAAAAGCCAGGCCACCGCCGCCAGCACGAACAGCCCCGCGAAGCTGATCAGGTTGTAGGCCGTCATGTCACTCCTCGAGCCGGAAGGTCTTGTGGGACGAGGCCGCGCCGCGGACGAGGGTCAAGCGCGATCGGGGGACGCCGAGATGTTCGGCCAGCCGCTCGATGATCTCTTGGTTGGCCCGGCCCCGGTCGGGCGCGGCCCGGACCCGGACGCGGAATTCGCCGGGGCCGAGCTCCTCGACGCCCGGCGCCTTGGAGCGCGGCTGGGCCTTAACGACCAGGATCCGCGCCAATCCGTCCTTATTGATCCTTGAGGATCGACTTGTAGCGGTCGAAAAGGTCCTTGAGCTCTTTGCGGGAGATGACGTAGCGGCTGACGTAGATCGAGAGCGTCGAGCGGACGGGGTCGTTCGACTTGAGCAGGATGTAGTCCCGGTTGACCCCGGGCTTGGATTGGGCCGGGAAGCGGATCTCGACCTCGCGCGATTCGCCCGTGGGCAGGAAGAAGGGCGAGACGAGCGTCTTGCCGCCGGAGAAGAACTGGACGTTCTCGTGGGCCAGCTCGATCTTCAGCTCGCGCTCGCCGGCGCTCTTGATGACGATCGCGGCCGAGGGCGACTCGCCTTCGAGGACGAGGCCCATGTCGACGTTGTCGCGGTCGACGTCGATGCGGGGCGAAGGCGGGACCTGGATCTCGGCCACGAGGCTGAGCTCGCGCCGGCCGTTTTCGGCGTCGTTCGAGACGAGATAGAGGTAGCGGGCCAGGCGGCCGGAATAGCCGCGGGTGTCGAAAGTGGCCTTGATCTTGCCCTCTTTCCCCGGGTCGATCGTCTTCTCGGAGACGAGGGCGGCCGTGCAACCGCAGGTGACCTCGACCTTCTCGACGACGAGCGGCGCGTTGCCCGTGTTCTTGAAAGCGAACTCGTGGGTGACGACGTCGCCCTGCTTGACCTTGCCGAAGTCGTGGGTCGTTTCCTTGAACAGGGCCCGGGGCTTTCCGGGCTTGGCCCAAGCGAAGGCGGCCGCGAGAACGGCCGTGGCGGCGATGACGGCGCCGGCGCGCCAGAGGTTTCGATGTCTCATCGGGGTCTCCTCGGAACTCAAGAATACTCCAACGCCGTCACTTCCATCAAGTTCGGCCCCGGTCGTTCATGGGCTACTCGACAGTGACGCTCTTGGCCAGGTTGCGGGGCTGATCGACGTCGAGCCCCTTGGCCGAGGCGGCGTAATAGGCGAAAAGCTGCAGCGGCAGCACGGTCAGGAACGGGGTGAAGAGCTGATGGGTCTCGGGGATGAAAAAGACCTCTTCGGCGGCGGCCCGGGCCCGCTCGTCGTCCTCGAAGGCCACGGCCAGGATGCGGCCGCTCCGGGCCTTCACCTCGGCGATGTTCGAGAGCATCTTCTCGTGGACCCGGTCGCGCGGGACGACGGCGAGCGTCGTCATGCCCTCGTCGATGAGGGCGATCGGCCCGTGCTTCATCTCGCCGCCGGCATAGCCCTCGGCGTGGGTGTAGGAGATCTCCTTGAGCTTGAGCGCGCCCTCGAGGGCGATGGGGAAGTTGATCCAGCGTCCGAGGAAGAGGTAGTGCTCGCAGCCGATGAAGCGGCGGGCGGCCCGCTCGATGGCCGCCGCCCCGCCGAGGACCCGGTCCATCTTGAGGGGGACGCGCTGGAGCTCCTGGACGAGGGCCAGGCTCTCGTCGTCGGAGAGCACGCCGCGGGCCTGGGCGAAGGCCAGGGCGAAGAGTGACAGGGCGGCCATCTGGCCGACGAAGGTCTTGGTCGCGGCGACGCCGATCTCGGGCCCGGCGTGGAGATCGAGGACGCCGTCCGCGTCGCGGGCCATCGAGGACCGCGCGTTGTTGGTGACGGCCAGGACCGCCCGGGCCTTTTCCCGGGCCAGGCGCAGGGCGGCCAGCGTGTCGGCCGTCTCGCCCGACTGCGAGATGCCCAGGACGAGCGTCCCGCGGTCCATGGCGAAGTCGCGCGAGCGGAGCTCGGAGGCATATTCGACGTCGACAGGCACGCGGGCCAGCGTCTCCAGGAAGTACTTCCCGACGAGGCCGGCGTGGTAGGAGGTGCCGCAGGCGATGAGGACGACGCGCGAAACCTCGCGGAAGACGTCCGGAGCGAGGCCGAGGTCGTCGAGGAAGACCCGGCCGGAGTCGAGCGAGACCCGGCTCTTCAAGGTCTCCCGGACGACGTCGGCCTGCTCGAAGATCTCCTTGGCCATGAAATGGGCGAAGCCGCGCTTTTCGATCATGGCCGGTTCCCAGTCCAGGGTCTCGACGGCCTTTTCGACCGGCGCCCCGGCGAAGGTGGCGAAGCGGATGCCCGGCGGCGTCAGGACGGCGATCTCGCCGTCGCCGAGATAGGCGACGCGCTTGGTATGGGCCAGGAGGGGCGTGATATCGGAGGAGACGAAGGTCTCCCCTGCGCCGAAGCCGACGACGACCGGCGGGCCGTTACGGGCGGCGACGATCTTGCCGGGGTCGCGCGACGAGACGCAGGCCACGGCGAAGGCGCCCTCGAGCTCGGCGACGGCGGCCCTCAGGGCCTCCTCGAGCGAGCCGCGGAAGTGCTTCTCGACGAGATGGACGATGACCTCGGTGTCGGTCTCCGTCCGGAAGGTGTGTCCTTCCGCCTTGAGCCGCTCCTTGAGGACCCAGTAATTCTCGACGATGCCGTTGTGGAGGAGGGCGATCGTCCCGGTGCAGTCGGTATGGGGATGGGCGTTGTCCTCGCTTGGCCGGCCGTGGGTGGCCCAGCGGGTGTGGCCGATGCCGCACGGGCCGGCGAGGGGATGGCGGCGGATCTCCTCGGCCAGGTCGCGGACCTTGCCTTTGACCCGGCGCCGCTCGAGCCCTTCGCCGTTGAGGACGGCGACGCCCGCCGAATCGTAGCCCCGGTATTCGAGGCGCCGCAGGCCTTCGACGAGAATGGGCACGGTGTCCCGTGCGCCCGCGCAACCGATGATGCCGCACATGGCGATCCTCCTTTACATCACGTCCGCATCCTCGGCCGCTTCCTCGTCCTCCTCCTCCGGGCCGGGGGCCGGCTCGGGCAGGCCGAGGAGCGGCAGATAGGCCGCCCCTTCCGCCTGGGGGTTCAGGGAGCGCCGGATGAGGACCTCCGGCCGCAGGGCCAGGTCGACGGTCTCCCCCGCGTTCTCGGGGGCCAGGATCTGGACCGAGGGCCGGTCCGGGTCGAGCTCGCTCACGGCCCGGACGACGCCGATCCGGCCGTCGCTCATCTCGATGAGCGTGCCGACGGGCCAGACGCCGACGAACGCGAAGAACTTGTCGAGGAGCTGCGGATCGAAGATCTTGCCCCGCTCGAGCATCATCACCTCGTGGATCTTCTCCGGCGGGTAATCCTTTTTATAAGAGCGCTTGAGGGCCAGGGCGTCGTAGACGTCGCAGATCGAGACCATCATCGAGGCCGGGTGGG
>CAZIQR010000201.1:0-4744 GCA_964541055.1 uncultured Eubacteriales bacterium | reverse complement strand
GGAAGGCGAATGGTTGACAGTCGCCCGAAGACGGACATACAATTGGGCCGTGATTTTGTGGGGCTGCCGATCGCGGGGGTGGGACCGCAGTTCTTGCTGAAAGAAGGGCTTGAGCCGCAGGGTCCGTCGCATCAGACATGACCAAAGACGAATGTGAAACGGGGCAATATCTCGACCTTGGCGGGGAGCGCATCTACGCCCTGACCTTCCGGAGCGCCACCCCGGCGGCCTGGGTGGTCCTCTGCGGCCCCTTCCCGTCCGACCGGCTCTATTCCCTGGGGGCCTGGACCAAATGGGCCCGCTACCTCGCCGGGCGCGACATCGCCGCGGTCCGCTTCGACTACAGCGGGACCGGGGAAAGCACCGGCCGGTTCGAGGGACAGGATTTCGCCAAGTGGCTGCGGGACGTCGAGTGGATGGCGGCCTGGGCGGCCGGCCAGGCCGGCGGCCGGCCGGTCATCCTCCATGGCTTGGGCATGGGCGGGCTCCTGGCGCAGAAGGCCTTCTCCGCCGGCCGCGGCGACGGGCTTCTGATGTGGTCCCCGCCCCAGCAGGGCCTGGACGTCCTGAAACAGGGACTGATGCTCCGTCTCTCGATGGACATGCTGCTCTACCGGATGTCGGACCGGAAATCGGCCAAGGACTATATCCAAGAGCTGAAATCGGGCGGGACGGTCCAGATCGACGGCTATGCCTGGTCGGGCGCGCTGTGGACGACGGGCGAGCAGATGGCCCTGGACAAGGCCTATGCCGGCCCCGGGGAAGGCGTCGAGGACGGCTCGGGGCGGCCGTGGCGCCACGTCGTCCTGGACGACAGCCTGTCGCCCCTGGTCAAATCGCAGAGCATGCTGAGGGCCATGAACCCGCGGGCGGCGATCGTCCCCTCGGCGCCTCTGAACAAGGATTTCACCGGTTTCTTCGAACCCAACGCGGCGTGGATCCGGGGCAGCGCGGAAAACCGGATGATCGCAGGGCGCCATGCGTGAAGCGGTGACGCTCCGGATCGAGGGCCTCTTGCTGCACGGGACGTCTCATACCCACCCCGCGCCAAAGGGCCTCGCGGTCCTCTTCCTCAACTCCGGCTCGCTGCCCCGGTCGTCGCGGGGCGATCTCTATGCCCACCTCGCCGATGATCTGTCCATGGAAGGCTTCCCCTGCTTCCGCTTCGACCTCCCCGGGCTCGGTGATTCTCAAGGCGACGTCCCGAACGAATACGCCGAATTCTATGAGTTCGTCCAGGAGGGCGGATTCGCCGGGACGGTCGTCCGTTTGGTGAAGGACCTCCGGCAGGCCTACGGCCTCTCCGGGGTCGTTCTCGCCGGGATCTGCGGCGGCGCCCAGACCTCGGTCTTCGCGGCGGCCAAGGAGCGCGGCGCGGGCATCGCCGGGCTGGTCCTCCTCGACATGCCTTTCTTCCTCTACCGCCATTCGCCCGTCGCGGCGGCTCAGGCGCCAAGCCGATCCCTGCTCGGCCGGGCCCGCTCCGGGATCGCGGGCGGCAAGGCCCGCGTTCGCGACTGGGTCCTGGCCCAGAAGTGGGAGCCCCAGGCGACCAAGATCTATTACGGCCTGAAGAAGATCACGAGCCGGGCCAACGGGAACGCGCTGCCGCCCAATACGAACATGCCGCTTCTGAAGGCGCTCGCCGGGCTCCTCGAGGACGGGATGCCGGCCCTTATGGTCACGGCCCATCCCCCGATCCCCGAGCCCCAGTCCTTCGATTACATCGGCCATGTCGCCGCGCGGGCAGGCGACCGTCTCGAGCACGCCAGGATCGAGGGCACGACGCATTCGTTCGTCGAGAATGGCGGGGCCGAAGCTGTGCGGGCGGCCGTCTCGGCCTGGCTGGCCAGGCGGCCCTGATCCCCTCGGGAGTGAGCGGTCCTCAGGCGTCGTCCCGAGCGTGCTCCCAGACCCGCAATCCCTGGCGGCTGAGATAGATCGGGACGTTCCGGATCAGGGGGTCGATCCCCTCGAGGGCCTTGATGAGGGCCCGCTTCTCGGATGACCGGCCGCCGCAGAGCAGGGTCAACGAACCGCCTTCGCCCCCCGCGCCGTTGACCTTCCACCCGAGGACATGATGGCCTTTGGCGATTTCGATGACCTTGTCCGCGCCGGCGCTGATGAGCTTCGGATGGAGGCGGCGCTGGGCCTCGGTGTTGTCGATCATGGCCCGGCCCAGGGCCCGGAAATCTCCCGCGTAGAGGGCGTCCCGCGAGCGCGGCGCCGTGCCGCGGAGGGCCTCGAGCTTGGGCGAACCGGGGCCGGCCTCCTCGAGATCCCGGATGACCATCTCGTGGATCCGCGAGGAGCTGTGCGAATGCCCCAGGTAAATGAGGACAAGGCGCCGCTCGAGCTCCCACCAGACGGCGTTGGGCACGACCACGGACGAGACCGAGGCGTGGGGATAGTTGAACATCTCGATATAGCTGATCCCGCCGTAGGCGGAGCAGAGCTGATCTTGGATGCCGCACTGCTGATGAAGGATCTCCGTCTCGATCCGTTGGGCCGCGAGCGCGACCTCGTGCGGCGACAGGCGGCCGGGGGTCAGATGGTCGAGGGCGCCGATCAAGGCCACCGTGACGGCGGCCGACGTGCCGGTGGAGCCCCCGGCCGGCGCCTCGGAGAAGATGGTCACTTCGAACGCCAGGTCGCGCGGCACGGCCATGAACTCGATGGCCGCCTCGAGGAGCGGGTGGCGGTCCCAAGTCGCGTGGCGGGGGCCGACGGCGTAGCGCTCGCCGAAGTTCTCGGCGTTGATGACGATCCGGCGGGCCTTCGCGCGGCGGGGCCGGACCTCGATCTGGACCTCGGCGTAGGGGTAGACGGCGATGTTGAAGATGCGCCCGTAGCCGGCGAACCAGGTGTCGGTCCAGCCGCCGTTGTCGCAGATGCGGATGGGGGCGACGCTGTTGATGACGCGGAGCGGCCGGGGCTTGGACCTCACCATGGGCGTCCTCCCTTATGACGCGTTGTTGATGTCGTTGATCAGGCGCCGCAGATGGGCGATGCTCTTGTGGTTGAAGGCGAGCGACAGGCGCGGCAGCTGCGGGTACTCGGCCTCGTCCCCTTCCCCCTCGAGGGGCACGCTGTGCGCCTCGATGCGGCCCTCGGACAGGAGCGACGCCGCATATGTGTCGTTGAGGCGCTCGAGCGCCCCCTGCGGCAGGGGCGAAGAAAGGCGCAGCATGAGCAGCGGCCCGACGTAGCGCATCGAGTGATAGCGGCGGTAGAAGCCCACGATCTCCTCGACGGCCTCGTCGAGGTCGTCGGTCAGTTTGAAAAGGCCCAGGTCGTCGTCTTCGATCATGCCGTTGAGGACGAGCTCGGCCTTGATGTAGGTCCGCCAGTGCTGCCAGTAGGTGCCGCCGGGGGCGTCGATCATGACCAGGGGGATGAGGCTGGACTTGCCCGTCTGGATCATGGTCAGGGCCTCGAAGCCCTCGTCCTGAGTGCCGAAGCCGCCGGGGAAGAGGGCGACGGCCGAGGCTTCCTTGAGGAAGAGGATCTTGCGGGTGAAGAAGTATTTGAAGTGGATGAGCTTGGGGTCGTCGGCGATGACGGGGTTGGTCCTCTGCTCGTGCGGCAGGCGGATGGCGACGCCGAACGAGCCGGCCCGGCCCGCGCCGCGTTGGGCGGCGCCCATGATGCCGTCGCCGGCCCCGGTGATGATCATCCACTCGTGTTGGCGCATGCGGCGGGCGAACTCGACGGCATGGACGTATTCGGGATGGTCGGAGGGCGTCCGGGCCGAGCCGAAGACGGAGACCTTGCGGACTTCGTGGAAGGGCGCGAAGACCTTGAAGGCGTAGCGGAGCTCTTTGAAGGAGGTGGTCAGGAGCTTGAGGTCGCCCCGGCCGGCGCCGTCGCGGGCCAGGCGGGTGATGGCCACCATCAGGTCGGCCAGGATGTCGCGGTCGGGGCAGTCGGTCGCGAAGCGGGCCAGGAAATCGTCGATGGCGGCGTCACGGGCGGCGGCCCAGTCGCCCTGCGGGACGGGGCCCGGCACGGTGCAGGAAGTCGGGGGAAGGCCAGGCATATCCGATCGGCTCTTGCTCATGAAGAGATTCTACCACAATGGGGTCTGACCCCAGGAATGCTCTAAGACATCAATAATTTAAGCCCCCGTAGGGCACGAAAAGGGCCTTAAGTCGGCGTTTTCAGGCCCAGAAACAAAGAAGCAGGAACGCATCCCGCCGTCAAAGGTCCCCGGATCTCAGGTCATCTTCTCGATCTCGGCGATCTTACGGGCCAGGCGCACGGCGGAAATGGGGAAGGCCGTCTTGATCTCGGGGGCGAACAAGGCCAGCTTGAACTCCTCGATCATCCAGCGCAGCTCGTCGACGGCCGCTCGTTTTTCCGGCGAGATCGGCAGCGTGACGCCCTGTCCCCTTTTTTCGGCCCCTTCCCACTCGCCGGAAGCGGCCGGGTGAGGCAGGACCCCCGCCTTCTTCAAAGCGGCGTCGAAGCGTCCCAGCTCGAAGACGTAGGGCTCGATCTGGGCGGCCTTGGCCTTGTCCTTCTCGGGCGCCAGGCGGGCCCGCTCGAGCCGGATGATCAGCCCTTCGAGGTAGCGCGGCAGTCGCATGAGCCGGGCCACGGGATAGGCCTCGAGGAAGTTCTTGGGTACGAGCCGGTCGAGGTCCGCGGCGATGCCGTCGAGATACTCCGGCCTGACCCGCTCTTTGAACCTGGCCAGCTCGTCGAGGCTCGTGGAACGGACGCCACGCCCCGACCCCCGCCC
>CAZIQR010000200.1:0-4750 GCA_964541055.1 uncultured Eubacteriales bacterium | reverse complement strand
GCTCCGTCGGCCACGATTTCCTCTATCCTTACGATCGGAGCCGCTGACGTGGCCGGCCGCCTCTTTGTCGTGGGGACGCCCATCGGCAACCTCGAGGACATCACCCTCCGGGCCCTGCGCGTCCTCGGCGAGGTCGCGGCCATCGCCTGCGAGGACACGAGGCAGACCGCCAAGCTCCTGAACCGCTACGGGATCAAGAAGCCTCTCCTCAGCTATTTCCATCCGCGGGAGGGGCAGCGCATCCCGGAGATCATGCGCGCGCTCAAAAGCGGCGGGGACGTCGCCCTCGTTTCGGACGCGGGCACGCCGGGCATCTCCGATCCCGGCTTCCCGCTCATCCGCGAGGCTCTCAAGGAAGGTCTCGAGGTCGTGCCCATCCCCGGACCGTCGGCCGTGACGGCAGCCCTTTCCGCGGCGGGCCTTCCGACGCACCGCTTTCTCTTCGCCGGTTTCCCGCCGCCGAAAACGGCCGCGATGCGCCGCGTCCTCGGAGGACTGGCCGGGGAGGAGGCGACCCTGGTCTTCTATCTTCCCACCCGGCGGCTCTCGGAATTCCTCGGGGCCGTGAAGGAGATCATGGGCGACCGCCGCATCGTCGTGGCCAGGGAGCTGACCAAGGTCCACGAGGAATTCATGAGGGGGACCGCATCGGAACTGCTCGCGGCCCTCGGAGAGCGGGTTCCGAAGGGTGAAGCGACCGTCCTGGTCGATGTTCGCCGGTAGGCACTGACCCGGTCCACGCCGATCAGAAAAAGGCGCCTGTTCCAACTGAACCTAGCTAATATAAATATTAACAATAGGTTAGTGATTTAATAATTTTATTTAATATACTTGACAATTGAATGCTCATATATTATATTGTTAAAGCGCTTAGATATTAAAACCAGGAGGTTTCAGATGGCTATTATCAGATGGGATCCCTACAGGGATATGATCACCCTGAGGGACAGGATGAACCGGCTTTTCGAGGACATGACCCCGGCCAAGGGTGAGGAGAAGGACCTCATGGCCCATACCTGGGCGCCTTCGGTCGACATCTATGAGACCGAGAACGAGGTCGTTCTGACCGCCGAGATCCCGGGCGTCGACGAGAAAGACGTCGAGATCAAGGTCGAGGATAACAACCTGACCCTGCGCGGCGAGCGCAAGTTCGAGAAGGAGACGAAGGAAGAGAACTATCACCGGGTCGAGCGGTCCTACGGCTCGTTCTTCCGGTCGTTCGCCCTGCCGAGCTACATTGACCAGGACATGATCGAAGCCGAGCAGGAGAACGGCGTCCTCAAGATCCACATGCCCAAGCGGAGCGAGCTCAAGCCCCGCAAGGTCAAGATCCTGAAGCCCGTTCAGGTGACGGCCGAGAAGCCCAAGAAGTAAGAGAAAGGGGTGTTTCTTAAGCCTGCGCGAGGGTGATCGCCCGCACCTCTTTCGCCCCGGCCGCCGCGAGCACCCGCGCGCACTCGCGGACGGTCGCCCCGGTCGTGGTGACGTCGTCGACGAGGAGGAGCGTCCGGCCGCGCACCCGTTCGGGCCGCCTGACGGCATAGACGCCGCGGACGTTCCGCTCCCGGTCGGAGGCTTTTAGGCCTGCCTGGGCCGGAGTGTTGCGGACCTTGACGAGGGCCCCGGCCAGCACCGGGAGGCCGCGCGGCTTCGCCAGGTCGCGGGCCAGCAGCCGGGCCTGGTTGAAGCCGCGGTCGCGGCGACGGGACGGGTGGAGAGGCACGGGCACGAGCCCATCGACCCCATCCCAGAGCTCCGCCTCGTCACCGAGGCAGGATGCGGCGAACCGGGCCAGGGGCCGGCTGAGCGGGGCATATTTCCGGTATTTGAACAGCAGGATGATGTCCCTGAGCGCGCCGCCGTAAACGCCGCAGGACCTGTGGCGGGAGAAGGCCGGCCACCGGGCCAGGCAGCGGCGGCAGATATGACCCTCCGCGGGGCCGTCCTCGAAGCGCCCGCAGAGGGGGCAGACCGGCCCGTGCCGCGGCCGGAGCCCGCCCAGACAGGCGCCGCAGACGATCCTCTCCCCTGGCCGGTCCAGGGGTTCGCCGCAGATCTTGCAGAAGGACGGGAAGACGAGGAGCCCGGCCAGCCGGGCGATGCCGGCCGCCGCCGCCCGCAGGGGCCGGCTCACTGGGCGCGGAGCTCTTCCTCGTTCCTCTCCTGGCAATCGATGCAGAACGGCGTCCAGGGTATGGCGTCAAGCCGCTTGCCCCCGATCTCTTTCTGGCAGATCTGGCAGACGCCGAACTCGCCGTGCTCGAGACGCTTGAGGGCCTCGTCGATGAGCAGGAGCTGCTCCCGCTCGCCGTCCGATAGGCTGAGCAGGAATTCCTTGGTGTAGGAGGTCTCGGCCTTGTCGGCCAGGTCCTGGGCGACGTTGGACTCCATCTCCTTGCTCTCGGTGATGGTATTCGTCAGCTTGCGGATGATGCTTTCCTTCTTGCCAACGAGCTTGCGACGGAATTCGTCTTTGTCTCTCTTGTTCAGCTTGCGAGCCATCGAACCATTCCCTTCATTTGGCGTAGTGCCGGCCCCCGACGACCGTCAGGGCCCGGTAGACCTGCTCGAGCAGGACGACGCGAGCGAGCTCGTGCGAGAAGGTCATCCGCGACAGCGACAGCGTCATGTCCGACCTCTCCACGATCCGGTCCGCGAGCCCGAGAAACCCGCCGACGACGAACGCCAACGGCTTTCCCGAGTCCCTTTCCCGGGTCCGGAGGAAGCGGGCGAAGTCATCGGACGTCATCTCCCTTCCGTGATCGTTGAGGACGATCACGTACGCTCCGTCCAAATGTCTTTCGAGCCCGCGCGCCTCCAGGTCCTTGATCTTCGCGCCCTCCCGCTCCTCCAGCCCGCGGGCCTCGCGCGTCTCGATGATCTCGACGTTCGCGAGGGACCTGATGCGCGCCTCGTAAAAACCCTGCAACCCCCTGAACTCGGGGCTCTTCGTTTTGCCAGGCCAGAGGAATCTCAGGCGCATTGCCAAAAACGCGGTAACACAATAACGATTCGAATCCGGCTTGTCAACACCTAAAACCCCCGGTTCGCGGAAAAAGACCGCGCTCGTCTCAGAAGTCGAGGCGGGGCGCGTCGCCCCAGAGGTTTTCGAGGCCGTAGCGCCCGCGCGCCGCCGGTGAGAAGACGTGCACGACGAACGAGCCGAAGTCGAGCAGGACCCATTCGGCCGACTCCAGGCCCTCGACGCTCAGGGGGCGGTGGCCGGCGGCCTTGAGCGCGGCCTCGACGGCCTCGGCGACGGCCGTGTTCTGGCGCGACGAATGCCCGTGGGCGACGACGAAGAAGTCCGTAAACGACGAGAGCTCGCGTAGGTCGAGGACGACCAGGTCCTCGGCCTTGCGGCCCAGGGCCGCCTCGACGGCGGCGCGCACGGGGACGGGCAGGCTCCGCTTGGTGAACCGTTTTTTCTTCTCTTCGGTCATGGCTCCTTGCGACCTCGGTAGAGTTGGTGATCGTGGATGTAGGCGGCAACCGCCGGGGGGACGAGCCCCTCGAGCGAGGCGCCTCGGCGGACACGGTCCCGGACGACGGTCGACGACACGTCGAGGGCCCGGATGGGAACGAGGGTGACGCGGAAGCGGGGCGGGAGCGCGCCGTCGAGCCCTCCGGCCGCGGCGAGCGGCCCGGTCACGCCGCTGAGGCGGCCGCCGAGGACGCCGGCGGCCCGATCGAGATCGAAGCCCGGGCGGCCGGTGACGAGGAAGCGGCACTCGGCAAGGACCTTTTCGTATTGGTGCCAGGTCCCGATCTCGAGGAAGGCGTCGATCCCGACGATGAAGAACAGCCGCGCCCGGGGCTGAAGCGTCTTGATCTTCCGCAGGGTCAGGATCGAATACGACTTGCCCCGGGCCTCGACCTCGACGGGCGAGACCTCGAAGCCGGCCCGGCGCCGGCAGGCGAGCTCGACCATGCGCAGGCGGTCGGCGGCCGGGGCGGCCCCGCCCGCGTCCTTATGCGGGGGGATGAACGATGGGATAAAGAGGATGCGGTCGAGCCCGGTCCGGCGGCGGACCTCAGCCCCGGCCCGCAGATGACCGCAGTGGATGGGATCGAACGTGCCGCCGTAGAGGCCGATCGTTTCCATCAGTCTGCCTTCGACTCCCGGGGCTCCGAGATCCGGCCAAGGAGGCGGGCCACGGCCTCGACGAGGGGCTTCAGCCCTTCGCCTTTGAGCGCCGAGACGGGGAAGACCGGGATCTTCCGCCGCGCCGCCATCCGCTTGAGACGGACGAGGCGGGAGCGGTCGCCGCCGAGCAGGTCCGTCTTGTTAGCGGCGATGATCTGCGGCCGGGCCGCGATCTCCGGCGAGAAGGCCTCGAGCTCCCTCATGATGATCCGGAAGTCCTCGAGAGGGTCCCGTCCCGAATACGGCGAGACGTCGACGACGTGGACGAGGGCCTTGGTCCGCTCGATGTGGCGCAGGAAGCGGATGCCCAGCCCCTGGCCGAGGTGGGCGCCCTCGATGAGCCCGGGGATGTCGGCGACGACGAACGAGCGGTATTCGCCGATATCGACGACGCCGAGGTTGGGGGTCAGGGTCGTGAAGGGATAGTCGGCGATGACCGGCCGCGCCGCCGAGATCTTCGAAATGAGCGTCGATTTGCCGGCGTTCGGGAAGCCGACCAGGCCGACGTCTGCGATGAGCTTGAGCTCGAGGAAGAGCTCCTTCTGCTCGCCCGGGCGCCCGGGCTGCCACTCGCGCGGAGCCTGGTGGGTCGAAGTCGCGTAG
>CAZIQR010000199.1:0-4757 GCA_964541055.1 uncultured Eubacteriales bacterium | reverse complement strand
GACTGGGAGGACGTCGTCAACGAGATCCTGACCCAGGCCGTGGCCAAGATCAAGAGCGGCGAGTTCCGCGGCGACTCCTCGATCGGGACCTTCCTCTACACCATCACCAGCCGCCGCATCATCGACTACATCCGCCAGAAGACGCGCGTCCTCAGGCACGCCCCCGAGCCGCCGCCGTTCCCCGATCCCCACGTCGAGATGGAGAAGCGGGAGCGGGCCCGGCAGGTCGAGGAGGTCGTCAACGGGCTCAAGCCCAAGTTCCGGGACGTCCTGTATCTCTATTACTACAAGGAGCTCTCCCGGGAAGAAGTGGCCCGCACGCTGAACATCTCGCCGCGCCGCGTTTCCGAGCGGGTCAACTACGCCTTGAAGCTCATCCAGAAAGTGGTCCGGAAATAGGGGGGCGGATGTCCGTTCTCACCCGCCCTCGAGCGACTAAATCCGTGAAGCCTGAAGAGGCCCCGGACATGAAACCGTGTAAGTACGACAGTTGGATCGACCGCTATCTGCTCAACAAGCTCAAGCCCGAGGACCAGGCCGAGTTCGAGGAGCATTATTTCATCTGCCCCCACTGCTTCGCCAAGCTCGACCAGCAGAGCGAGATCGTCCAGATCCTGAAGAAGGAAGGGGTCCTCGACACCTACCAGGTGGCCCATAGCCCGGGACGCCGTTCGCCCTGGCGCCGGCTCTTCCGAAAGCATCACCGCCCCTAGCGCGATTTCACAAGAACGCCGGGTTTCGCCAAGAACCCACTAAACCCGAAAGACCGGTTACTCTATGAATTCAGTCTTCGATGAGGCGTTCGTCGCGGTCGGAGAACATCCGTCCTTTTGACGTCCCTTCCTCGAAGCCCAGGCAGCACATCAGGCGCCCGCACAGCCCCGAGATCTTGGTCGGGTTGATGACGATCTGCTGTTTGCGGGCCTTCTGGATGGTCACCGGCTCGAACGTGGTCATGAAGCTCGAGCAGCACAGGCAGCGGCCGCAGACGCCCAGGCCGCCGATCATCTTGGCCTCGTCGCGCACGCCGACCTGGCGCATCTCGATGCGCATCCGCAGCTCCTTGGCCAGGTCCTTGACGAGCTGGCGGAAATCGATCCGCCCGTCGGCCGTGTAGTAGAAGATGCCCTTCTTCTCGTTGAAGAAGTAGCGGACGGCGACGAGCTTCATGGCCAGGCCGTGGGCGGCGATGCGCTGCAGGCAGAGGTCGGTGGCCCGGGCCTCGCGCTCGCGGAGCCAGTCGAACTTCCGGATGTCGTCCGGGGTGGCCTTGCGCAGGGCCTGGACCGCCAGGCGGGCGGCCTTGGGGTTATGACAGAAGGACGAGGTCTCGTCGACGACGACACCCAGGTCGCCGCCGAGCTCGGACTCGATGAGGACCCGGTCGCCGTGGTGAAGGTCCAGGCCGCCGGTGCGGACCCGGACGAGGTGCCCTGTGGATTCCGATTGGACGCAGACGATGTCAGGCATGTCTCAGCTCCGTGAAGTTGGAAAAAAAGGTCGTGGCCAGCAGGCTCTTGTTCATGTTCTTGTCGAGCTCGCCGATCAGGGCATCGAGCTGCGCGACGAGCCCGAGGAGGCGCGGCGTGTCCCAGGCCGCGGCGGCCGCGCGGAGCCGGTCCTCGAAGTCCGGATTGAGGAGAAGCGCGCGGTCCCCGCCGAGGCCGAGGAGAAGCATGTCGCGGGCGAAGGAGGCGAAGACCTCCAGGACCTCGCCGAACTCCTCGAGCACGGCCTTCGGCACGGTGCCGAACCGCTCCAGGAACTCGCTCGAGCGGTCCTCCGAGGAGAGGGCCTTGAAGAGCCCCCAGGCGCTGTCCTTGAGGGCCGCGACCTCGTCCCACTCGAGCTCCTTGGCCCGGTCGAGGTTGCCGTCGACGAGCAGGGCCAGGATGCCGGCCTGCTCCGGGCTGAAGTCCCGGTCGAGCAGGGCCTTTTCGATCTCCTCGCGGCCGATCGGCGAGAACGTCAGCAGGCGGCAGCGCGAGCGGATGGTCGGGAGCAGGAGGTGCGGGCTGTCGGTGAGCAGGATGATGTGGCTGAAGGACGGCGGCTCCTCGAGGACCTTGAGCAGGGAGTTGGCGGCCTCGGCGCTCATGGCCTTGGCGTCGTCGACGATGAACACGCGCCGGGCCCCGGTCATGGGCCGCAGGTAGGCCATCTGCTTGATGAGCTCGGTCTGCTCGACCTTGACCTTCTGGACCTCGACCGCGAGGGCCATGACGTCGGGGTGGCTGCCGGCGTCGATGGCCCGGCAGGAGGCGCATTCATCGCAGGCGTCGAAGGACGGGGGCTCCGGCCGGGCCTGGCAGTTGAGGGCCTTGGCCAGGGTCAGGGCCATGGCCCTCTTGCCGGACCCTTCCGGGCCGGCGAAGATGAGCGAGTTGGGGACGCGGCCGCGCTCGAGGGCCAGCCGGAGGATCCTCTTCACCCCCTTGTTGCCGGCGACGTCCTTGAAGGACATGGTCTCAGCCGTCCCTTCTTTCGGGCTCGGGCTCCCGGCCGGCTTCAAGGGCCTTCCGGAGGAAGCGCCCGGTGTGCGAGCCGTTGCCGCTCGCGGCGACCTCTTCCGGGGTGCCTTGGGCCACGATGCGGCCGCCGTCCTCCCCGCCTTCCGGGCCCAGGTCGATAATATAGTCGCAGTATTTGATGACTTCAAGGTTGTGCTCGATGATGACGACCGTGTTGCCGAGCGCGGCCAGCTCCGAAAGGACCTCGAGGAGCTTGCGGACGTCGTCGAAGTGCAGACCCGTCGTGGGCTCGTCGAGAAGGTAGAGCGTCCGGCCGGTGGCCCGCCGGCCGAGCTCCTTCGTGAGCTTGATGCGTTGGGCCTCGCCGCCGGACAGGGTCGGGGCGGACTGGCCGAGCCGGATGTAGCCGAGCCCGACCCGTTTGAGCGTCGCCAGCTTGCGCTTGAGCTGGGGGTAGGCCTTGAGCAGCTCGTAGGCGTCGTCGACGGTCATGGCCAGGTAATCGGCGATCGACTTGCCCTTGTAGGTGACGGCCAGGGTCTCCTTGTTGTAGCGCTGCCCGCCGCAGCGGTCGCAGGTGACGAAGACGTCGGGCAGAAAGTGCATCTCGATCTTCTTGACCCCGGCGCCTTCGCACTCCTCGCAGCGGCCGCCCGGGACGTTGAAGCTGAAGCGGCCCGGCCCGTAGCCGCGCATCCGGGCCTCCGGCGTGTGGGCCATGAGGTCGCGCAGGGCGGCGAAGAGGCCGGTATAGGTAGCCGGGTTCGAGCGGGGCGTGCGGCCGATCGGTTTCTGGTCGACGGCGACGACCTTGTCGATGCCCTCGATGCCTTCGATCCGGTCGTGGGCGCCGACGGCTTGTCGGGCCTTGTAGAGCTTTTTCTCGAGGGCCCTGAAGAGGATGTCGTAGACGAGGGTGCTCTTGCCCGAGCCGGAGACGCCGGTCACGGCGGTCATCGTCGCGAGCGGGATGCGGACGTCGATCCCCTTGAGGTTGTGCTCGCGGGCCTTGCGGATGACGAGCCACCCGGCCGGGTCGCGGCGCAGGGGCGGCACGGGCACGGACTTCTCGCCGCGGAGATACTGGGCCGTCAGCGAGTCGGGCGAGGCCAGGACGGCCGGGAGCGGCCCCTCCGCGACCTTGAAGCCGCCGTCCTCGCCGGCCCCGGGGCCGAGGTCGAGAAGGTAGTCGGCGGCGCGGATGGTCTGCTCGTCGTGCTCGACGACGATGATGGAATTGCCCTCGTCGCGCAGGGCCCGGAGAAGGGCGATGAGGCGGCCGTTGTCGCGCTGGTGGAGGCCGATCGTCGGCTCGTCGAGGACGTAGAGGACGCCCCGGAGGCGCGAGCCGACCTGGGCCGCGAGCCGGACGCGCTGGGCCTCGCCGCCGGAGAGGGAGGCCGTCGTCCGGTTGAGCTGGAGATAGGACATGCCCAGCTCCCCCATGACGGCCAGGCGCGAGCGGATCTCTTTGAGGATGCGGCCGGCGACGAGCTCGGCCGCGGGCGGGAACGAGAGCTTGGCGAGCTCGGCGAGAAGGGCGTCGATCGGGAGCTCGCCGGTGTCGTGGATGTTCCGGCCGCCGATCTTGACCGACAGGCTCTCCTTCTTGAGCCGGGCGCCGCCGCACTCGGGGCAGACGTCGTCGGTGAGCTCGACCTCGCCCCACTCGTTGTGGGTCGTCTGGTAGCCGAGGCCGTGGCACTTGGGGCAGGCGCCGTACGGGCTGTTGAACGAGAAGCTGCGCGGCTCGAGCTCGGCGAGCGAGACCTCGCAATGGGGGCAGAGCAGCGTCAGGGAAAAGAAGCGCTCCTTGCCGGCGTCGTCGATGACGAGGACCTCGCCGTCGGAGACCTCGAGGGCCTTCTCGACAGCGGCGCGGAGGCGGCGCTCCGCGTCGGGGCCGACCTTGATGGTGTCGACGAGGACCTCGATCGTGTGCTTGCGGTTCTTGTCGAGGGGGATGTCGTCCTCGAGGTCGCGGAGGACGCCGTTCGTCCGGACGCGGAGGAAGCCCTTCTTGCGGAGGCGGTCGAAGAGCCGCTGGTACTCGCCCTTGCGGCCCTTGACGACCGGGGCCAGGATGCGGACCCGGGCGCCGGCGGCCTGCTCGTGGATCCGCTTCAGGATCTCTTCCGGCGTCTGGGAGGAGACGACCCGGCCGCAGACCGGGCAGTGGGGAGTGCCGACCCGGGCGAAGAGGAGGCGGAAGAGATCATAGACCTCGGTGATCGTGCCCACGGTCGAGCGGGGGTTGGTCGAGATCGTCTTCTGGTCGATGGAGAT
>CAZIQR010000198.1:0-4842 GCA_964541055.1 uncultured Eubacteriales bacterium | reverse complement strand
CCTCCGCCGGAGACGATGTTCAGGGCCAGCGGGGCATATTTCGCCCTCAGCCCGGCCGCCCTCTCGTAGTCCGCCTTCGTCACCTGGGCGGACAGCGGAGCCGAAGCGGCCGCGGCCAGGAGGATTAAAGCGACGCCAAACGAGCGAAAAGTCCGTGCCATATGCCACCTCCAATCGCTGCTTATCTTAATAGAGGC
The DNA here is from genome assembly GCA_964541055.1 of uncultured Eubacteriales bacterium. Classification (GTDB taxonomy): domain Bacteria; phylum Acidobacteriota; class Aminicenantia; order Aminicenantales; family Saccharicenantaceae; genus RBG-16-66-30. The sequence goes on along the minus strand of CAZIQR010000198.1, from coordinate 4,645 downwards.
AGAGGCCCGTCCGCAAGCGGCCCAACCAAAGAGCCGAAGAGGGCCGGCGGGCGGGGACTAGAACGAGAAGGCCAGGCCGACGTAGGTCTTGGTCTCGACGCGCGCGGCCTTAACGCCATCGAGCCGGCCCCCTCTCCGGACATATTCCAGATCGGCGAAGATCTTCAGCGAGGTCCGGGGGAGGGTCCAGCCGAGGCCGCCCCGGAAGAGCGTTCGCGCATCGACGATGCGGGCCCTATTGGTGACCTCGGTTTGGAAGCGGTCCAAGAAGCGGGCCGAGCTCCAGACGCCGGTTTCGGCCCGGCCCCGCGCCTCAAGCCCTCGATAATCGAGGCTGAAGCTGGCCGCCCCGCTTCCGCCAAAGCCGTAAAAATAGCCGTAATAAAATACCGTCGTCCAAAGCCCGGCGACCGGATGGACCGCCGAATAATCGTTGAGGGCCGTGGCGTTGATCAGCCCGAAGTCGCCGTAGCCCTCGACGACGGTGCGAAGCCGCAGTCCCCGCCGGAAGATCGTCCAATCCAGGACCGGGCCGGCCACGTGCAGGATGGCGAGCTTGTCGGTGAAGGCCCGGGGCTCGTCGAGATGGAGGCGCGAGAGATCGGACTTGACCGGCACGGGTGTCGCGTCGTAATCGGCAAGCGGGCGTTTCTTGAAGAACTCGAAGGCGGAGCCGAAACCGAACATCAGGCTGTGGCCGTTCCCGTCACGGTCGATCCTCTGATCGAACCAGCCCCAAGGGACCGCCTGGGCCGCCCAGCGGGTTTCCGCGGCGCGGCCATTTTGGACCGCGATGTCGAAGCCAAGCTCGCTCACGGCGGTGTCTTTGAAACGGCGATGGACCTCGCCGGGCCGGCCGTACTCGGCGAGCTCGATCAGCCGGGTCCGGACCCCGAGATAGAGATCGGTCCGGGCCGCGCTCCCGTCCGAAGCGAGTCGCCGGCCTCCCACGAAGACGCTGAAGTCGTGCCAGCCCGGCTGGTCGTAGGCCCTGATCGCGGCGTCCCGGCGGTCGAGCCAGCGGTTGATGAGGAGGAACGGGTTGATGACGGACAGGGCCCGTTCGAGGAACGCCGGCCGGTGGAGCAGGAATTGGCTGGCCTGATACCACGCCTCCCCCACGGGGAACCCGCCGAGTCCGGTGATGATCTGGTCGTTGATGGCGACGACCTCCTTGGGCTCGCCGATCGTCTCCCACCAGGTCGAGCCGGCGACCGACATCAGCAGCGCGGCGGGCCACGACGTGTGATTGGTCCGGCCGAACTGGTAGTAAAGGGCCCCGCCCAGGATGTGGGACCAGTTCAAGGAGAACTGGTTCGAATCGAACTTGACGCCGTCGAGGAAGGCCAGGCGCCGGACCTGGTCGTCGAGCGTGAGGCGGTAATCGGCGTCCTCGGGAAAGGAATTGCTCAGCCAGTAATTGACGGAGGAGACGGTCACGAAAGCGCCCCACTCGGACCAAGCGCGGGCCAGACGGGGCCGCAGGCGGAGACCTGGGGTTTCGGAGCGAACGGCCGGACCGGCGCCGATAGGCCGCTCCCCATCCAGGGCTGGCCGGGCCACCAGGGAGAAGCAGATCCGGGGTCCGGCCTCTGCCGGAGACGAGCCCGGGACCGGGGCGGCCGCAGACCGCGCCGCGACAAAGAGGACGGCCAGGGACGCGGCGAACACCTTGCGCGGCGCCCTCATGCGGCCCTGCCCTTCGCTGGCCGCATGAGCCGCTCCCAGGCGGCCGGCGGGCCGAGCCGGGCCTCGGCCTCGGCGGCCATCCCCTGGGCGACGGCCGTGATCAGAAGCAGGGGGGGCAGGAACTGCGGCTCCGGGGTCGTGGCCAAGATCATGAACACGAAGCCGGAGATGGTCATGGCCGTGAGCGGCGGGAACTTCGGAGCGGCCAGGACGGCCAGGAGGAGCAGGAAGGCCGCCAGGAACGGGAACAGGGCTCCCCAGCCGGCCCAGGCCAGCAGGCCTGAAAGGACGTTCGGGTAGAACGTGGTCAGCGCCGCCCTGTCCTTGAGCACGATATTGAACAGGACCGTGTTCTTCAGCACGTTGCCGATCCCGAAGGGGGCCGCGATGAGGACGGCCGTCGCCGCGGCGATCGCCGTGTCCACCGCGATCGGGATCAGGGACTTGAGGTTCTTCCGGTCGAATCGATGCCAGTAATAGGCGGCCATGAGCGGCAGGACCAGGAACTTGGTCATCAGGCCCAGCCCGAACAGGCCGGCGATGAGGACCCGATAGATCGGAAGGGGGGCGTCGGCGTTCTTCTTGAAGGCCCAGAGCACGGACGCCGTCACGAGGACGGTCAGGGCCACGGTCGTCTTGACCTCCCCGAGGAGGATCATGGGGACAAAGGGCCACAGGAGGGCCGGCCGGAGCCGGCGGAACATCCGGAAGAGGATTACGGCCGCAAGCGCCTGGATCAGGATCATGGTCAAGGCGAGAACGGTCATGTTCCAGGTCCCGGCGATCCGATAAGCCAGGTAATAGGGGGCGATCTCGAGAGGCGGGTAATTGAAATTGCCATAGACCGTCCCCTGGCCCTCGATCTCATGATAGATCGTCCCGGCCGTATAAGGGTTTTGACCGGAATCGAGGGCCTCGAACACGGAGCGGTAGGTCCGGACGACCTCCGAATCCGACCTGATGACCAGAAGGTTCACCGTGCCGAGGACAAGGCCGGCCGCCATGACGAAGGCCAGGACGCCCGGGCTGAAAAACGTCCGGGGACGGGAGATATAGAGCCGCCAAATGACCGTCAAGGAGGCCGTCAGGATCAGGGCGTACTCATAATGACGGCCGCCGGGGACCGGCCTCAGGACGAACATCACGAGGGAGACGATCACGCCGGCGAGCAGGAGCGCGAGCATCCCGCGCTCGGCCCCCGCGCCGGTCTCTTCCGCCCTGGGAGCGTCTGACGTCACGTGCGCTCCGCCTCTCGGACGTCGCGGGTCGACCGGGCCCCGATCCGGCGGTGGCGCAAGCGCAAGCGAAGAAGGCCGGCGGCCGCTTCGAGCTTGATCCTCATGGTCATCTTGGACCGGCCGGCGCGCCGGTCGGCGAACAGGATCGGGACTTCGTGGACGCGCAGGCCCAGGCGCTGGCTCAGGAAGGCCGTCTCCTCTTGGATGAGATAGCCCTTGGACCGGATCCTGCCGGGGCCGACGGCCTCGAGGGCCGAGCGCCGCCAGGCCTTGAAGCCGGCCGTGGCGTCGCGGGTTTTCAGGCCGAGGACAAGACGCGATAGGTGGTTGGCCGAACGGCTCAGGGCCAACCGGCCGCGGCCCCAGTGCTCGTCGGTCTGGCCGCCTGCGACATACCGAGATCCCACGGCCACGTCGCAGGTCTCGAGCTCGGCGACCAGGCGGAGGACATCGGCCGGGGCGTGCGACAGGTCGGCATCCATCTGAACGATGGCCTCGGCGCCCTGGTCGAGGGCCCATCGAAAGCCGTCGCGGTAGGCCAGGCCCAGGCCTTTGGGGCCGGTCCGGTGGAGGATGGACAGGCGGCCTTCCGACGCCGCCGCCAGCTCGTCGGCCCTCTGGCCCGTCCCGTCGGGCGATGCGTCGTCGACGATGAGCAGGCGGAGCCCGGGGAGCGGCAGGGCGAGCAGGGCCCCGGCCAGAACGGGCAGGTTGCCGGCCTCATTGTAGGTCGGGACGAGGATGACGACCCGGGGCGGGCGGCGGCTATTTTCGGCCATTGCTGAAGACGTCCCGGGCGGCGATGTGCAGAGTCTCCGTCCCTCCGAGCGCGATGATTCTTCGGGCGAAGAGGACGCGCTGGACCCCGCCGACCAGGGCCATGACGAACAGGACCGCGAAGACAACCGACAGCGTCCGCACGGCGTGCCCGGCGACGCGGAAGCCGGGCAGGAACAGGAAGACGACCAGGCCGATATTGAGCAGGACAAGCCGTTCAACCCGCTCCCCGATGGCCGGCCAATCAAACTCGCCGATGGGCACGACCTGGGCCGCCCTGGACTTGGCGAAGCTCACCATCAGCGTGGCCGAGATGACCAGGAAGGACTCCAGGGCATAGCCCGAGAAGGCAAAGCCCGCATAGATGATGACCTCGACCCACTTATCGAAGATCCCCTCGATGTAATAGCCGAACTTGGTGACCCGGTTTTGGGCCCGGGCAACCGCTCCGTCGACCGTGTCCCAAAGGCAGGCGATGCCGATGAGCATCCACGCCACGACGTAGAAGCGCAGGTAGAACAGCAGCGCGCCGGCGGCCGCGACGGCCAGGGCCAGCGACGAGAAGACGTTCGGCGCGATGCCCGTCTTGGCGATCAGGGCGCCGATCCGATCAAAAACCGGGCTGCTCTTCGTCCGAAACCCGCCGTTGACCATGCCCGCACTCCGTGAACAAAAGGTCCTTTCAATCTCCAACGAAATTCTAGCACGTACGTTGCGCCGGTTGATTAATGGGGGATTAAGAGTTCGTGAATTTTTCTTCAGGACGGGGCCACGTGTTCAGGACGGGGTTCCGCGGCAATAAAAGAAGGGACGCATGCTCCTCCGCATGCGTCCCTTTTCGGAACAAGGCCCCGCGGTCAAGCGGGAAGAAGGATCGAAGGCGAAGCTACTTCTTCTTCGCGGTCCACTCGACCTCGTTGCCCATCCGCATGGTCGTGCCC
>CAZIQR010000197.1:0-4846 GCA_964541055.1 uncultured Eubacteriales bacterium | reverse complement strand
TAAATGATCTCCGATGACGGGACCTCGGAAACCTGCTCCAATATGTAAACGGTCACGGGTTGCGGCCGCGGCTGGGCGTTCCGGAACTCCGACGCGTAATCCATGGTCTCGTAGACGGGCATGGCCACGTTCCGCCCCAAGGACGGGCCCCCTGTTCCGCCGCTCCCCGGGTTCGCCGTCAGGGCCTGACGTTCGGCAAAGGACAGGCCCGTCGGCTTTTCGGCCACCCGGCCCGGATGGAAGACGAGGACGACGACGAGCAGGAGCGCCGCCGAGCCGGCCAAGGCATAGCGGGTGGCCGCGCGGCGGGCCCGGCGGGCCCGCTCCTCGCGGGCGGCCGGCAGCCGCGACAGCACGCGGTCTTCGAAACCCTCCGGGGCGCGGACCCGGCCCATCCTGTTCAAAAGCTCATGCCCTTCCATGTTCGGTGACCTCTTTCTTTCCGGCCGGAACGCTCTCGTCCCTGCGGGCCTTTTCGAGCGTCCGCCGGAGCTGTTCCCGGCCCCGGCTGATCCGGGCCTTGACAGTCCCGACCGGCCGCTTGATGATCTTGGCGATCTCCTCCTGCGAGAAGCCCTCCATGTCCTTGAGGACGACGGGGACGCGGTAGCGGGGGTGCAGCGCCTCCAGGGCCTCGCGGAGATTGCGGACGAGACCCGGGTCGGCCGGGTCCTCGTAGTACGTGCCGCTCGAGTAGTGATTAGTGATGTCCTCCAGGGGGACCGTGGCCATCCGCCGCGAGCGCCGGCACTCCGTCCTGGCCAGGTTCGAGGCGATGGCGTAGATCCAGGAGGAGAGCGGGGCGATCGGCCTGTATTTCTTGGCCTTGAAGAAGACCCGGATGAACGTTTCCTGGGCCAGCTCGACCGCCTTCTGGTAGTCGCCCGTGAATCCGTAGAGGTAATTCACGATCTTGTCCTTGTACAAGGCCATGATCTGGCCGAACGCGTGCTCGTCTCCCTTCTGGACGCGACGGATCAGCTCTTGTTCGTCCATCCGAATACCTTAACTCCCAGGGGCGACAGGCTGTTTCATTTTGGCCCATCTATTATATCAAGAAACCGGAAGGGACCAGGTCTACGCAACGGCTCCTGGGAACGTCCAGCCGTTGCGTAAACCAGGTCCCTCTCGGGGTCGGCGGCTTCATTTTTTGGAGATTTTAGGGGAAAATGGCCGGGAAATGGAACTTCGCTCCATGCGAATCCGTCAACCGAGGTGAATTGAGTGGATTTGGACGCGATCATCAGGGACTGCCTGGACGGCAGCCAGGACGCCTGGAAAACCTTGGTGGACGCGTACGCCAGGAGGATCTTTAGCATGGCCTATCAGTTCTGCGGCAGCCGGGAAGAGGCTGAGGACCGGACCCAGGAGGTCTTCCTCAAGCTCCACGGCGCCCTGCCGAAATACGACTTCGGCAAGAACTTCACGGCCTGGTTCCTGACCCTGGCGAAGAACCACCTCATCGACGAGTACCGCCGGACCAAGTGGGAGAAGACGCAGCGCGACGATTTCGACGAGCGCGTCCTGGCCCAAGCCGCCGGAGGCGGCCCGGAGGAGAGTCTCGTCGCTAAGGAAGCCCAGGCCGTGGTCTGGGAGGGGCTCAATCACCTGTCGGCGGATATGCGCATGGTCATCATCCTGCGGGACCTGCAAGGCAAGACCTACGAGGAGCTGGCCGAGATCCTGCGCCTGCCCCTCGGCACGGTCAAGTCCCGGGTCAACCGGGCCCGGGTCCAGCTGGCCAAGGTCCTGCAGGAGCGCAAGGGAGAACTCGCATGACCTGCCAACGGATCGAAGAGCTTCTGTCCGCCTACCTCGAGGGCGAGCTGGCCGCGGCGGAGAGGGCCGCGTTCGAGGCCCATCTGGCCGCCTGCCCCGGCTGCGCCGCGCTCGCGAACGCCATGAAGGACACGATGGCGGCCGCGGCGTCCTTCCCCGAGGTCGAGCCTTCGCCGGCCCTGTTCGCCCGTCTCTACGCCATCCCCGAAGAGAAGCGCGAGCGACGGCGCCCGGTCCGGCCGATCTTCGAGGGACTGACGCGGCCGGCCCTCCAGCCGGTCTACGCCGCGCTCACGGCGTTCATCGCCGTCCTGACCTTCGTCCTGTTCCATCCCGAAGGCCAGGGCATCCGCAAGACGATCAACGTCGGGCTCCACCGCGGCATCGGCACGGTCGAGAAGCTCTACGCCGACGCCGGGGTGATCAAGGGCCAGGTCGGCGCGCTCGCCGGCAACGTCGTCAAGTCGTTCGACGCCCTGGGTCTCTCCCGGGCGGACGAGAAGAAACAATAAATGGAGGTTTGAGCTATGGACGAAAAAGCAGTCGTGGCTCCGAGATCCGTGAAGTCGCCGGCCCTGGCAGGCATCCTGTCGTTCATGCTGCCGTTCGGCGTCGGCGCGCTCTACAACGAGCAGAAGACCAAGGCCTTGACCCAGTTCCTCGTCTTCTTCGGGTTGGTCTACGCCCTGTCCAAGGGCGGCAACGGGGTCGTCTTCGGGCTGGCCCTCGCGGCCTTTTATTTCTACCAGGCCATCGACAACATCCAGTCGGCTAAGGCCGTTCCGGCGGTCGCGGCCGGCGAGCCTGCGGGCGCCGCGGAGCTGCCGGGCGAAGTCGCATCGGGCTCCATCTTCTGGGGAAGCGTCCTGATCGTCCTCGGCGTCGTCCTGATCCTGGCCAACTTCGAGGTCATCCCCTATCGGACCCTCGGCGACTATTGGCCGGTCGCCGCCATCGTGGTCGGGCTCAAGCTCGTGTTCGACGCGGCCCGGTCCAAAAAGAACAAGTAACGGAGGCATGCTATGGCAACCGCAAAGAAGAACAGTTCCCTCGTCTGGGGCATCATCCTGATCGTCTTCGGCGTCCTGTTCCTGCTCGATCAGTTCAACATCGACGTCTGGGACGCCGTCTGGCGGTTCTGGCCCGTCATCCTGATCATCTGGGGCGCGAACAAGCTCTGGCTCGGTCTCAAGGAAAAGAACGCTCAGGGCCAGACCCCGACCCCGGATAAGACCCATGAAATTTAGGGAAGTCCTCCTTGTTGTCGTCTTGATCCTGGCCGGGTTCGTCATCTTCCAGTTCAAGACCGGCAAGTGGGACCTCGGCTCGGATTGGGTCTGGTTCGAGGGCTTCGGCCTCGGCCAGGAGGTCACGGCCGAAGAGCAGACGGTGATCCCGGCGCCCCTGCCGGCGGCGCTCGAGATCCAGAACGGCCGGGGCACGGTCGAGGTCCGCGGCAGCGACCAGGACATCGCCCAGCTGACCTTCCGCAAGACCGTCTGGCGGAGGAGGAAAGAGGACGCCGACGCGCTCGCGGCCCAGGTCCGATACACGATGACGACGGCCGGCGGCACGCTGACCTTCACGACCAACCGGGCCGATCTCGACCGCCGGAACGCGATCGAGACGACGTTCATCCTGACCGTGCCGAAGTCGATGGCCGTCAGGGTCACCAACGCCTACGGCCCGGTCCATGTCGAGGACGTCCGGGAGGCCACGGTCCGCAACAGCCACGGCGACGTCACGGCCCTGGACATCACCGGGCCCTGCGTCCTCGAAACGAGCTACGAAGACGTCGAGGCGGACGCGATCAAGGGCGGCTGCAAGATCGTCAACAGCCACGGCGACGTCCGGGCCGGGACGATCGGGGGCGACCTCGAGGTCGCCACGAGCTACGCCCGCATCCGCGTGGACGGTGTGGGCGGCAAGGCCGATCTCAGCGGCTCGAACACGGACGTCGAGGCCCTACGGGTGACCGGCGCGGTCACGGTCGATACGTCCTACGAAAAGGTCGTACTCGACGACGTCGGCCCGGCCAAGATCATGGGCCATAACATGGCGGTGAAGGCCGAGAACGTCCGCGGCGACCTCGAGGTCCGCACGAGCTACGAGCCCGTGCACGCCGAGGGCGTCGCCGGGCGGTTCATCGTCGAGGCCAACAACGCGTCGGTCGCGGCCGACCGGATCGACGGCGCGCTCTCGGTCAAGACGTCCTACGAGGGCGTCTCCCTGACCGATTTCTCGGGCGAAGCCACGGTCGTGAGCCACAACGGCCGGATCACGCTTCAGCCCCGGGATCTGAAGAGCGGGATCGACGTCCGTAACGAGTACGGGGACATCGATCTCTTCTGGCCGGCCGGCGCGAAAGCGAGGCTCGAGGCCCGCTCCAAGGGCGGCTCCGTGCACTGGGGCCTGCCCGACAAGCCGGATGTCGACGAGTCGAACGGCTCGTCGCTGGTCAAGGCCTACTCGAGCGACGCGGCCGCGCCGCTCGTCTTCCTGTCCACGACCTACGACACCATCCGCATCCAGGAATCCCCCCGCAAGTTTTAGATTCTCTTAAGCGCACTCCGCGCGGCCGGTCCCAATCGGGGCCGGCCGTTTTTTTATCTGTCGACCGCAGATCTCAAGAGGGGACCTGGTTTACGCAAAAGGGCAGGCCTTCCCTTTTGCGTAAACCAGGTCCCTTCTTCAGGCCGTGGAGATTCAATCAGGCGTGCTTGGACTTGCACGCGTGGATGCGCTCGGCGATGATCCCGTTGACCTTGATGTTGAAGAACGAGATCAGGTTGGTCACGTCCTTTTTATACTTCGTGACGTAGCGCACGAAGTCGGAGCGTTCCTTGTAGCGCAGCAGGGTCTCGAACTCGGCGATCGTGTCGTGGAGCTCGATGACGAAGTGGTTGATCGTCCGGTACTGGGCGTTGATCTCGATGAGGTCGTGGCCGCCGAGCTTGGCGAAGTCGAGGTGCGGCGGCAGGCTCTGGAGGATGAGCAGGCCCTCCTTGTGGAGCTCGTTGACCGAGTCGCCGATCTCCTGGAAGTAGGAGCCGAAGTCCTGGGCCTT
>CAZIQR010000196.1:0-4877 GCA_964541055.1 uncultured Eubacteriales bacterium | reverse complement strand
CCGGCCTCTCTCGAGGCCAACTGGATCTTTCGGCTCACCGAGTCGCCCCGGACCCGGCTTTACGTGTCGGGCCTGAAGAAGGCCGTCGTCCTGAAGTTCCTGGCGCCCTGGTTCGGGGTCGTGGCCGTCACGCACGCCATGCTCTGGAACGTCGGCACAGCGGCCCTCCACGGCCTCTTCGGCTTCGTCGTTTCGGCCCTCGCTCTCGAAGCGGTCTTTTTCCGCTATCGGAAGATCCCCTTCGCCTGCAGCTGGGCGCCCGGCCGCCTCCGGCTCCAGTACACAGCCATTCCCGGCGCCATCGGCCTGCTGCTCGTGATGATGATCCTGGCGGCGATCGAAAAGGAGATCCTGGCCGATCCCGTCCGGGGGCTCATCTATCTTGGCGGGGCCGCCGCCGCCGGGCTTGGCCTTCGCTGGGGCAACCGGCGCTTCTATCGTGCCGCGACGCTCCTTTTCGACGAGGAGCCGCTCGGCTCCCTGATCCAGCTTCCGAACGGGGATTGAGCCGTCCTCTCCCGGCTTTCCTTCATAAGAGGATTCTGCTAGTCTAGCCACGGGAGGTTCGATCATGGCTTACACGACCCGGGATGTCCTTGACCGCGCCGACCGCTTCCCGCAAGTGGATATCATCCATCGCCCCACGCCGTTCCGCAAGCTCGACCGGCTCTCGGCCCGCTTCGGCGGACCGGAGATCTATGTCAAGCGCGATGACCTGACCGGCCTGGCCTTCGGCGGCAATAAATCACGCAAGCTCGAGTTCATCATCGGCGACATGCTCGAAAAGAAGGCCGACGTCGTCGTCACCTGGGGCAGCCTCCAATCCAACTGGTGCATGCAAGCGGCGGCGGCCGCCCGGACCTTCGGCCTCAAGCCCATCCTGGTCCTCTTCCGGCCGGCCGAGCAGGCCGCCACGGCCGACGGCAACGTCCTTCTCGATATCCTCCTCGACGCCGACCTGCGCCTGATGACCGCCGAAAAGGGCAAGATCATCAAGGCCCGCCAGGCCATGGAGGCCTTGGAAGGGATCGGGAAGGAGCTTCGGGGCCAGGGCCACAAGCCCTACCTCGTGCCGGTCGGAGGGTCGCTCGTCCGCGGCGATATGGGCAAGCCGCTCGGGGCGGCAAGCTACGTCGTCGCCTTCGCCGAGCTCCTGGAGCAGACCCGGGCCGCCGGCTTCGAGCCCGATTACGTCATTCACGCGACCGGGTCCGGCGGGACCCAGGCCGGGCTTGTCGTCGGGGCCAAGTCCATGTGCCCGCGGTGCCGGATCGTCGGCATCAGCGTCTCCGACCCCAAGGGCCCCTTCTCTGACGACGTCCTGGAGATCGGCCGGGCCGCCGACGCGGCCTTCGGCCTCGGCCTCGACGTCATGCCCGACGACGTCGTCGTCTTCGACGAGTACCTCGGCGCGGGCTACGGCATCGTCGACAAGGCCGTGGCCGAGACGATCCGGCAGGTCTTTCAGACCGAGGGGATCGTGCTCGATCCGGTCTATACGGCCAAAGCGATGATCGGGCTCCGGGACCTCATCAAGACGGGCTTCTTCAATCCGACGGACAAAGTCGTGTTCTTGCACACCGGCGGGACGCCGGCCCTCTTCCCTCACCGCGAAAAGCTGTTCGAATTCCTCGTGAAGAAAGCCTAGATCCAGGCTAGGCCGCGCGGCACAGGGCGGCCAGCCCCGCCCCGAGATCGCCGAGGGACAGGCGGTGGACCTCGACCGGCTCGGCCACGAGGAGGTGCAGCGTCTTGAGGCCGCTTCCGGTCAGAACGCAGACGACGTCCCCTTCGCCGGGTCTGATCCGTCCCGAGGCGGTGAGCGTTCTCGCCGCGGCCAGGGTCGTCGCCGACTCGGGTTGACAGAAGAGGCCCTCCGAAGAGGCCAATTCCCTTTGGGCCTCGAGCATCTCCGCGTCCGACACGGCGACGAGAAGCCCGTCCCGTTCCCGGATGAGGCGCAGGACGGCGTTGCCGGCGGGAGGCGTCGGGTTGGCGATGGCGTGGGCGATGGTGTGACCGGCGGCCAGAGGCTCATACGCGGCGAGGCCTTTGTCAAAGGCCCGGACGAGGGGCGCGCACTCCCGAGCCTGGACGCCCACGATCTGCGGATAGAGAGGGATGAGGCCCTCGCGCTCGAGGTCGGCGAAACCCCGCATGAGCCCCAGCAGGTGGCCGCCCGAGCTCAGGGGCACGATGACAGTTCTGGGGGCGCGCCGGCCGAGGGCGAGGTAGATCTCGAAGGCCGTGAGTTTGTAGCCCTCGAGACGATAGGGATCGATCGAGTTCATGAAGGTGATGCCGAGACCGCGCCCGATCGAGAGGCTGGCGTTGAAAACGCCGCCGTAGTCGCCCTCCACCGCCACGAGCTTGGGGCCGTGGATGCCGGCCGCCTGCAAGCTCTGCGCCGATGTCCCTTCTTTGAGAAGGACAATGGTCTCGAGACCCGCCCGGGCCCCATAGGCCGCGGTCGAGGCGGCCATGTTGCCGGTGGAGACGGTCCCGATCCGCTCGGCGCCGAGCTCCACGGCCTTTTGAACGGCCACAGCCGTGCCGCGGTCCTTGAAGCTCCCAGTCGGGTTCTGGGCCTCGTTCTTGGCATAGAGGCCGTCGAGGCCGAGCGCCCGGCCGATCCGGTCAAGCCGGACGAGGGGGGTCGAGCCTTCGCCTAAGCTCAGCTTGGCGTCGACCCGCCCGAGCGGCAGGAACTCGGCGTATCTTTCAAGGGCCAGGGTTCGATCTTCCCGGATCTGCCGGCGGCCGGGAGGCGCGCCCGGGGCGACGAAGACGGGCTCGCCGCAGGCGGGGCAGAAAGGGGAGTGGGGATCGCGCCGGGCGATCGGTCCACAGGCCGTGCATTCGAAGCGGTCCATCTCGGCTCCTTCCATGATGAACGGGCATTATAAACCGAATTTCGCCGCGCGGCCAGCCTGCGCCGCCCGTTAGGGAGCTGAGGATTGAACCGCGGCCGGGGTGGGAGTAAAATCATTCGGCCATGGATGACATCGGGTTCATGAGGGCTGCGCTCGCCGAGGCCGCCAAGGCCGCGGCCCGGGGCGAAGTGCCCGTGGGCGCCGTCGTCGTCAGGGACGGCCGGATCGTGGCCCGCGGTTCAAACCGGCCCATCGCCGCTTCTGACCCGACGGCCCACGCCGAGATCGCGGCCCTGCGGCGGGCCGCCAAAAAGGCCGGCAATTACCGGCTGCCGGACTGCGACCTTTATGTCACGGTCGAGCCCTGCGCCATGTGCCTGGGCGCGGTCGTCCTGGCCCGGGTCCGGCGGGTCGTTTTCGGAGCGGCAGACCCCAAGGCCGGGGCCGTGTCCTCGGTCATGAGCTTCCCGTTCGAGCGCTTGAACCATCGGCCGAAGATCGCCGGAGGCGTCCTGGCCGGCGAGAGCGCCGCGCTTCTCCGCAGCTTCTTTCGCTCGCGTAGAAACAAATAAGGATTTCGGCTATAATGCGCCTTTCGTTTCGCGTCCCTTTCTTGCGGAGAGGTGGCCGAGTGGTTGAAGGCGACGGTCTCGAAAACCGTTATCTCGAGCGATTGGGATCGCGGGTTCGAATCCCGCCCTCTCCGCCATGTTCGCTCCGGTGATGAAGAAGATCCCTCTCGTCGTCACCGGCTTCGGCCACGTCGGCCGGGCCTTCTTCTCGCTCCTCCGCGAAAAATCCGAGGACCTCGAGCGCCGCTATGGCCTGGCGTTCGAGATCCTGGCCGTGGCCCGGGCCGAAGGCTGCTTCTCGACCGGCGGGCCTCTCGAGGTCCGCCAGATCTCGCGGGCCGGCGACGCCTGGACCTCCGGCAATCCGGCCTGGCACGAAGGGCTGAAAGCTACGGATATCCTGGGTCGCTTCGGCCGGGGCGGCTGCCTCGTCGAATGTACGGTCTCCAATCTCCAGACGGGCGAGCCCGGGATGTCCTTCCTCAGCGCCGCGTTCGAGGCCGGCTGGCACGCCGTAGCGGCCAGCAAGGGCGCCCTCGTCGTCGGCCTGCCCAGGCTCAGGGCCCTGGCGGCGGCGAACGGCGTCTTCCTGAAGTTCAGCGGGGCCACCGCGGCCGCCCTGCCGACGCTCGACGTCGGCACCTTCTCGCTCGCCGGAACGCGGATCGAGGGCATCCAGGGCATCCTCAACGGGACCTCCAACTACATCCTGACCCGGATGGGCGAGGGGCTCGACTATGCCGAAGCGCTCAAAGAGGCCCAGGACAAGGGCATCGCCGAGCCCGATCCGGCCCACGACGTCGAGGGCTGGGACAGCGCCTGCAAGATCCTGCTCATCACCAACGCCTGCCTCGCCGCCGAATACGTTCTCAAGGACGTCCATGTCGCCGGCATCGCCGGCCTGGACGTCGATTTCGTCCAAGCGGCCCGTCGCGAGGGCCGCGCCGTCAAGCTCCTGGCCACGGCCGCCCCGGGCCGCCAGGGCGGGCGCTGGGGCCTCGATGTCCGGCCGTCGCTCGTCGAGGCCTCGCACCCGCTCGTCCACGTCAACGGCACGGAGAAGGGGATCACCTTCCTCACCGACTCGATGGGCTCCGTGACCGTGACCGGGGGCCGCTCCAGCCCCCGCGGCGCCGCCGCCGCCCTCCTCAAGGACATCATCAACATTTACCGTCCCCCCTTCTGATCCTGCGTTCCTTTTCTTCGTATCTTCGCCGGTCAACCGTCCCGCCCGAGTGATGAATCGTGCGTGTCTCGTTTTGATCGCCGAGACCTGGCACAGAGCGGCGAGGGGGGCAATCAAGCCCGATTTGGAAAATTTTAGCAGGGACGCGGTCCGGACAAGGGGAGTTTCCCTGGAAACCGGCAAAACGTGTCTGAGCGAGGCTTAGCGCAAGCCGAGCGAGTTGTTTTGACGCCGAGGCCGGAGCAC
>CAZIQR010000195.1:3663-5001 GCA_964541055.1 uncultured Eubacteriales bacterium | reverse complement strand
CCGGCCAGGATGATGCCCTTCATGACTTTTTCTCCCGTTGTCCGTAGTTCTTGTTGATCCAGGCGCCGTATTCGGGCCGGTCGGTGATCCCGCGGACCCATTTCTCGTTATCGAGATACCATTGGACCGTCTTCCGGAGGCCGCTGTGAATGTCTTCCCTCGGCCTCCAACCCAGCTCCGCCCGGATCTTGTCGACATTCATCGCGTAGCGGCGGTCGTGGCCGGGCCGGTCGGCGACGGTTTGACAAAGACGCTCATGAGGCACATGCGCTGAGCGGGGCAAGAGGTCGTCCAGCACGGCGCAGATCTCTCTCACGACTTCGATGTTCGCCGGCTGGTTGTTCCCCCCGATATTGTAGGTTTCGCCGGGCCGGCCCTTCCTGATGATCGTCCAGATCGCTTCGCAATGGTCCTCGACATAGAGCCAGTCCCGGATCTGGAGGCCGTCGCCGTAGATCGGCAGAGGCCGGCCACCGACCGCGTTGAGGATCATCAGTGGGATGAGCTTCTCGGGGAACTGGAAGGGCCCGTAGTTGTTCGAGCAGTTGGAGATGGTGACGGGCAGGCCGTAGGTATGGAAATAGGCCCTGACGAGATGGTCGCTCGCCGCCTTGGAGGCCGCATAAGGGCTGTTCGGGGCGTAGGGATTCGTTTCCTTGAACGCCGGCTCCCCGGGGCTCAGGGAACCGAAGACCTCATCCGTCGACACATGATGGAACCGCACCTCGCCGGAGGAGACCTTCCCTCCTCCGAGCCAGGCCCGGCGGGCGGCTTCGAGCAGGGCCAGCGTGCCGACGACGTTCGTCTGAACGAAGAGGTCCGGAGCGCTGATCGAGCGGTCGACGTGCGACTCCGCGGCGAAGTGAACGACGATGCCGATCTCGTGGTCGCGGAAGAGGCGCTCGAGCAGCCCGCGATCGCAGACGTCTCCTTGAACGAACGCATAACGGCCAGGATCGGGCAGATCCCGGAGATTGTCGACGTTGGCCGCATAGGTGAGCGCGTCGAGGTTGACGATCCGGGCCTCGGGTTCGATCCGCTGAAGGTAATGGATGAAGTTGGAGCCGATGAAACCCGCTCCGCCGGTCACCAGGATGTTCTTCATTCGAAGACCTCGATCGTTTCGAACGGGATGCCGGCGGCGTCCTTCGCCGAGAGCAGGGGGGTCTCGCCGGGAGGGATCGGCCAGGCGATGCCGACCTTGGGGTCGTTCCAAAGCAGCGTCCGCTCCCATTCGGGGGCGTAATAGTCGGTGGTCTTGTAAATGATATCGGCCCACTCGCTGAGGACCAAAAAGCCGTGAGCGAACCCCGGCGGGATCCAGAGCATGCTCTTGTT
>CAZIQR010000195.1:0-3563 GCA_964541055.1 uncultured Eubacteriales bacterium | reverse complement strand
GCACCCACGGATACGTCAACGCGATCCCGGCCTTCAGCGGGAACCTCGACTTCCACCCCAGCGAATAGATCTTGTCGTTGCTAAAGTTGCGCGATTGGACGCCCACCGGACCCGGGATCCACTTCACGTTGATCTTCTTGCCGGCCGCCTTCGCCACGATATCGATCAGCTCCTGGACCGTGACGTACTCGGGGCAGCCGATGTTCGCGGGCACGCCGAGGTCGGACTGCATGAGCCGGTAGATGCCGTCGAGCATGTCGTCGATATAAGTATAGGAACGGATGGCGCTGCCGTCGCCCCAGGCCTCGATCGTGCCGCCGTCGGGCGCCTCGGCGATCTTGCGGCACATGGCCGCCGGCGCCTTCTCGCGCCCGCCCGTCCACGTCCCCTCAGGGCCATAGCAATTCTGGAAGCGGGCGATCCGGACTGTCATCCCGTAGCGGCGCCCGTAGGCCAGGGCCATCCGCTCGGAGTAGAGCTTTTCCCAGCCGTATTCGTTATCGGGAAGCGCCGGATAGGCGCCCTCCTCCGTCATCTCCGGCTCGCCGGGCTTCATGTCCCGATAGATGCAGACCGACGAGGAAAAGAAATAGCGCGGGATGCCGGCCTGGGCCGCGGCATGCGTCATATTGATGTTGATCAGGACGCTGTTGCGCATGATCTCGGTCTCGGCCGAATGGATGAAACCCATGCCGCCCATGTCCGCGGCGAGCTGATAGACCTCGTCAAGGCCGCCGGCCACGGCCTTCTCGGCGTTCGGCCTCTCCCTCAGGTCGAGCTGCAGGAACTCGTCCGCGGCCGTGGGGGCGAATTCCGGCCGCTTGATATCGACGCCCCGCACCCAATACCCTTCCCTCTTCAGCTTCTTGACGAGATGGCTTCCGATGAAGCCGCCCGCTCCGCAGACCACCGCTTTCTTCATGCGTTGTGTCCTTTCTTCATGTTCTCGAGATACCACTCGACCGTCTTTTTCAGGCCAATCTCGAACGGCGTGGAGGCCTTGAATCCGAACTCCCGCTCGGCCTTTGACGTGTCCAACGCGCGCCGCGGTTGGCCGTCCGGCTTGTCGGTCTCCCAGGCGATCCCGCCTTCAAAACCCGTCGCCCCAGCGATCAGCCGGACGAGATCGCGGATGGAGATCTCCGTGCCGCTGCCCAGGTTGACCGGGTCGGGCTTGTCGTATCGTTCCGCCGCGAGAATGACCGCTTCGGCCGCGTCCTCGACATAAAGGAACTCCCGCGAGGCCCGGCCCGTGCCCCAGACCGAAAGGGCCTTCGCCCCGGCCGCCTTGGCCTCCAGGCACTTCAGGATGAGCGACGGGATGACATGGCTCGAGGCCGGATCGAAATTGTCGCCGGGCCCGTACAGGTTCACCGGGAGCAGGAAGATCCCGTTCAGGCCGTACTGCCGGCGATAGGCCTGGAGCTGGACGAGCAGCATCTTCTTTGCCAGGCCGTAAGGCGCGTTCGTCTCCTCCGGATAGCCGTTCCAGAGATCCTCTTCCCTGAAAGGCACCGGTGTGAGCTTGGGATAAGCGCACACGCTCCCCATGACGACGATCTTCTCGATCGAGCGCAGATGCGCCTCGTGGATGAGATGGAGACCCATGGCGGCGTTGTCGTAGAAGAACCGGCCGGGGCTCTCTCGGTTGGCCCCGATGCCTCCGACGAGCGCGGCGAGATGGATGACGATCTCCGGCGCGAGGTGGTCGAACATGCGGCGCACGTGGCCGATATCGCGGAGGTCGTATTCCGGGAGATCCACGACCGCGGCCTTCGCGCAGCCTCGGCTCTCCCGCAGCCGCCGCACCAGGTGACGGCCGAGGAAGCCGTTCCCGCCGGTCACGACGATGCGCTTATCTCTCAGGTCGATCATAGCGGGGCGTCCTAGAAGTCCTTGGCCCAGCCGAACCCGCATCGTTCGAGGACGGCCTTCCCTTCCCCCGGGCTTGCGAGTCCCGCTTTCTCGAGGTCGAAGTCCATCATGATCTTCACCAGGTCGGCGAAGCCGATCTTGGGCGCCCAACCCAGCTTCTCCCGGGCCAGCCGGCAGTCCGCCCTCAGGCTGTCGACCTCCCTCGGCCGGAAGTACTTCTCATCGACCTCGACGTGCTCGGCCCGGTCCAGGCCGGCATAGGCGCACGCGGCATCGAGGAACTCGTTGACGGAATGGGCCTCCCCCGTCCCGACGACAAAATCGTCCGGACGGTCGAGCTGGAGCATGCGCCACATGACCTCGACATACTCGGGAGCGTAGCCCCAGTCCCGTTTCGCGTTCAGGTTCCCCAAGTAGAGCAGTTTGTCCTTGCCGGCGAGGATCTGGGCGATGCCCCGCGTGATCTTCCGCGTGACGAACGCCTCTCCCCGCCGCGGCGACTCGTGGTTGAAGAGGATGCCGTTGCAGGCAAAAAGCCCATAGCCGTCGCGGTAGTTCCGGGCCATCCAGTAGGCGTAGACCTTGGCCGCGGCATACGGGCTCAGCGGCTGGAAGGGCGACCGCTCGTTCTGGGGCGCGGGGGCGCTGCCGAACATCTCGGAGCTCGAGGCCTGGTAGAACCGCGTCTTGATCCCGCTCCGCCGGACGGCCTCGAGGAGGCGCGTCGTGCCGAGACCGGTGATGTCGCCGGTGTATTCGGAGAGGTCGAAGCTGACGCGGACATGGCTCTGCGAGCCAAGATGATAGATCTCGTCGGGCTTGATGTTGTAGATGATCTCGGTGAGCTGGCCCGAATCGGCCAGGTCCCCGTAGTGGAGGAAGAGCCGGGTCTCCGGCAGGTGCGGGTCCGTGTAGAGGTGGTCGATGCGGCTGCGGTTGAAGGAGCTCGACCTGCGAACGATCCCGTGGACATCGTAGCCTTTCAGGAGCAGTAGCTCCGCAAGGTACGAGCCGTCCTGTCCCGTTATGCCGGTGATAAGGGCCTTCTTCATTTGAGATCCCCCTTCGGTCTTCAAGAAGGAGCCGGGGAGGCCTTTCTCGGGCGGCCCCGCGGCAAGGCCTCGAGCCGCCGGCCGAGCTTCTCTTCGAGCCCGCGCACGAACGCGGCGTCGCCGGCCGGCCGGCCCGTCTTCAGCCGCTCCCGGACGCGGCGCAGGAGGACTTCCTCCCCCGGGCCTGCCAGGTAGTTCTTCCAGTCGGCGACCGCGCCGAGCGCCAACCCGGGATCACTCAACAAGCCATCGGGCTCTCCCCTGACATGATTCCGGGCGCTCGACCAGGCGTAATCCTCGGCCTTTTCGACGAGACCCGCCCGAACGGGATTGTTCTCGACGAAGCGGATCTCTTCCAGGAGGCTGGGCTCGTCCAGGATGCAGGACATGAACCTGGGCCGCCAGAGCGGGCCGGTGACATCCCTCTTGCCGTTGAAGTACTGGGCGTAGCGCATGTGGGTCGCGTTGAAAGACTTGGCCAGGGCCCCGTCGGCTCGGGGCACGCAGATGATGTGGACATGGTTGGGCATGAGGCAATAGGCCAAGATGTCGAGGCCAAAGCGCTCGGCGTATTCACCAAGCCAGTCAAGATACCGGAAACGGTCGACCTCGGTCTCGAAGACCGGCTGGTCGCGG
>CAZIQR010000194.1:0-5051 GCA_964541055.1 uncultured Eubacteriales bacterium | reverse complement strand
GGGTCGAGCTCGATGGCCCGGGCCGCGGCTGCCCTGGCCTTCATCAGGGTGGGGCGCGGCGGCGTCCAGTAGTAGGCGAAGAGCTCATACGTGTCGGCGATCCCTGTATAGGCCCTGGCGAAGGAGGGATCGATCTGGATGGCCCGGGAGAAGCATTCGAGGCCGCGCTTGAGACCGTCGGCGGTCCGCTTGTTCCAGTAGAAGCGGCCCATAAGATAAATGTTGTAGGCCTCGGGATTGTCCGTGTGCCGCTTGAGAAGGGCCTCCCGCTCCTCGCCGAGGAGCTTGACCTTGAGCCGGTCCACGAGGGCCAGGGTGATCTCGTCCTGGATGGCGAAGACGTCGTCGAGCGTCCGCTCGTATTTCTCCGACCAGATCTGGTAGCCGGTCGTGACGTTGAGGAGCTGGGCGGTGATGCGCAACTTGTTGTCGACCTTCCGCACGCTGCCTTCGAGCACGGCCGCGACGCCGAGGCGCCGGCCGATCTCGCGGACGTCCATGGCCCTGAACTCGGGCGAGAAGGCCGAGCTCCGGGCGGCGACCTCCAGGTGGCGGACCTTGGCCAGCGCGGTGATGATCTCATCGGCCAGGCCCTCGCAGAAATACTCCTGGTCCTTCTGCGGGCTGAGGTCGGCGAAGGGCAGGACGGCGATGGTGTTCAGGATCCTGGACCCTCCGGGCGTCAGGCCGGCCGTCGACGGCTCGGGCCCGCGCCGGCCGCGGTCCGCGAGCCCCTCGGCGACGCCGTGGAGCTCGGCCGCGAGCTCCTCGATCTTCTGATAGCGGGCCGCCGGGCTCTTCTCCAGGCAACGGGCGATGATGCCGCTCAGCCCGGCCGGGGTGTGGTCGTTGAGCTGGCGGGGGTCGGGCGGCTTGATGTCGCGGTGCATGAGGGCGATGCTCAATGGCGTCCGGCCCTCGAAGGGGACCTTGCCGGTGGCCATCTCGAAGAGGATGATGCCGAGCGAATAGATGTCGGCCCGCCGGTCGACCTCCTTCCCTTCGACCTGCTCCGGGGCCATGTATTCCGGCGTGCCGACGAGGGCCCCCTGGTCGGTGATGCCCTTGGTCTCGGCGGCCACGGCGATGCCGAAGTCCATGATCCGGGCGCTCCCCTCCCGGTCGATCATGATGTTCGACGACTTGAGGTCGCGGTGGATGACCCCGAGCCGGTGGGCCTCGGCCAGGCCGTCGCAGACCTGGCCGGCCAGGGCCAGGGCCCGGGGTGGATCGAGCGGGCCCATCATCTGGATGATGCTCTTGAGGTTGTCGCCCGGGACGAACTCCATGGTGATGAAATAGGTCCCTTCGCAATTGCCCAGGTCGAAGATGCGGCAGACGTTCTTGTGGGAGATGCGGCGGGCCAGCTTGAGCTCGTTGCGGAAGCGCTCGACCATCTTCTCGTCCGCGCTGAAGGCCGGGATGAGCACTTTGAGGGCGATCGATTCGCTGATCTCGCGGTCGAGCGCCTTGTAGACCCGGCCCATGCCGCCCCGGCCGAGCTCGTCGAGGATGCGGTAACGCCCGGCGAAATCGGCGCCGGGAATGAGCTCGCCGCAGGCGGCCTGGGCGGTGCGGGTCATGGAGCCCGGCGGCGCCGGCAGCGGCGTCGTCCTGTCCACGGGGGGCGTCCCCACAGCCGCGGCGCCGGGCCTGAGCGCGGTCGCGCACCGGCCGCAGAAGCGGGAATCATCAGGGCTTTCGGCCTGACAGCGAGGACATCTCATGGGAGCCTCTCCCCCGGGACGTCGCACCTCAGGTGCCCAGCTGAGTGTTGAGAGGATGATAAGGCGGTCCGGGACCGTTGTCAATCCGGGCGCGGCCTCACTTCGCCCGGAACCGGCCGGTCTCGCGCACCCGCGTCCTGACGCCGTCGAGGACGGGAGGGACGGGGTCCCGGGGAACGCCCTTGACGACAAAGACGATGAGGGCCGCCTCGCCCGGCGCGTCGGCGCTCGAGGAGAGGCCGACGCCCTGAACGCCCCGCTGCCGCATCAGCCCCTCGGCCCGGGCGCGGTGGACGGCCGCGGCCCTTTCGACCTCGGACCCGGAGACGGGCCTGACGAAGGGCGGGCGTTCGCCGGCGCGCTCGGCCAGCTCGCTCGCCTCGGGCGAGAGCAGGCCCCGCGACCTCATCGAGCCCGCCTCGACGATCCGGGTGGGAAGGCCGTCGAGCGAGGCCGGAAAGGCCCCGTGTGCGGCGCCCTTGAGGACGAACAGGAGGA
The DNA here is from genome assembly GCA_964541055.1 of uncultured Eubacteriales bacterium. Classification (GTDB taxonomy): domain Bacteria; phylum Acidobacteriota; class Aminicenantia; order Aminicenantales; family Saccharicenantaceae; genus RBG-16-66-30. Next base: position 2,826 of record CAZIQR010000194.1, on the reverse strand, counting down.
CCGCCGCTTCGCCGGGGTGGTCATAGCTCGGCCCGACGCCCACGGCCAGGACCTCGGGACGGCCCAGGAGCTCCGCGGCATGGGCGTCGCGGGCCGCGACGGCCGCCGCCCTGGCCTCATCACTGAGGGCGAGCCCGGTCAGGCCGAACGTTTGGGCCTCCGTCGGCTGGACGATCGAGCAGGCGGCCACGGCGTGCGGGCCGACCCCGCCGTCGCCGGCGAAGACGAACTGCTCTCCGGTGTCCTTGTCGGCCAGCTGGAGTTGGACCACGGCGACGGGGCTCGCGATCGTGTCCCCCGAGGATCCCGCGAAGAGCAGCCCGACCGGGTCGGCGGTGTCCTGGGTGACGACGAGGGACCCCGAATCGCCCGAGGCGCTGAAACCCGGGTCGGAGATGTCGATCTGGTTGGTGAAGTCGCACGTGTAGGTCGAGCCGGTATTGCAGCCTTTCTGATATTCGACGTTGGTCGCCACGTTGATGGCCAGGACGCTGCCACAGGTCAGCCCGGTCGCGGCGCCGCTCTTGGCCACAAGCCGGCCGATCGTCGGGGCCACGCCCGGGCCCGGGTTGGGCGTGCCGTCGGTCGGCTGGCCGCCGACGACCGTCCCGCCGAGCTGGGCGACGGTCCCCAGGGGGTCGACCGCGCCGGAGATGATCTCGGCCAGAGCGGCATCGACGTTCGGCCGGGGGTCGTCCTCGAGGTTGAAATACTGGGACAGGTTGGCGGCCGTGACCGTGCCGGCGACGTTGCAGTTGTTGCCGACGAGGCCCGGCTGGATGATGTTCTCCCCGATCGCGGCGAGGTCGCTGCGGGCCAGGACATGGTTGTTGCTCAGGATATAGAGCTTGCCGCCCCGGCTGACCAGGGCGCCGATCGTGCCGCTGCAGCAGAACGTGGTCCCGCTCGCCGTCGAGGTGTCCAGGGCGTTCCCGCCCGACGTCCCCAGGGGGACGGGGGCCGGGAAATGGGATTGCTGGATGGGCGTGGGAACGACCAGGGCGGAATCCGAAGCGGATGCGTGGGCTTGGGAGACCGCGGTCACGACGACGTCGGTCGTCTTGTCCTCATAGTTGGCCGAGGTCGAGACCGGCGCGGAGTGGGGCGCGTAATAAAGGCCGGCGGCGGAGATCGTGCCGGTGACGGCCGAGCCTCCAACGATACCGTTGACCTGCCAGGTGACGGCCGTGTTCGAGGTCCCCGTCACGGTCGCCGAGAATTGGCGGGAGCCGAAGGTCGGGACGGTCAGACGGGACGAGCTCCCTTCCACGACGACCCGCACCGCCGGGCCCGGCTGGATGGTCACGGTCGCCGTGCCGGTCTTCGTCGTATCGGAGAAGGACGTGGCGGTGATGGTCACGGCCGCGGGATTGGGCGCCGCGACCGGCGCGATATACACCCCCTGCAGCGAGATGAGCCCGTAGGTCGAGCTGCCGCCGCGAACGCCGTTGACCTTCCAGGTGACGTTCTGGTCCGTGGAGCCGGAGACCGCGGCCGTGAATGGTCGCGTGCCCCCGGCCGAGACCGTGGCCGTCGCAGGCGAGACGGTGACCTTGGCGGTCGTCGGGGGCGGCGTCGTCCCGCCATTGTCGCCCGATGAGCAGGCCGCGGACAGGAGGATCAGCGCCAACAGGCCGGCCAAGCATCCCATCGTCCGGGTCATGGTCGTTCTCCCTTCGGCCCTCCATGATACTCCCCCGCCGGGTCGAACCGAAATCTCCAAGATCGTCCCGGCGTTTTCAAGGAGCGTCCAGGTATAGTATGATAAGGGGCCTCAAACCGAGCGAGGAGTGACACCATGGCCAAAGTGCTCAAGACGCGGGCGGCCCGAGCCCTCAGCCGCCGCGATTTCCTCATGACATCGGCCACGGCCGGGCTGGGCGCCGCCCTGGCCGGGACCACCTTCGCCGGGGACAAGCCGCAGGCAGCCGCCCCCGCCGCCGCTCCGGCCTCGGCCAAGAGCGCCGACGAGCTCCGCGTCGCCGTCATCGGCTGCGGCGCCCAGGGCCGCGTCCTCCTCGAATCGATGCTGCGCATCCCCGGCCTCCGCATCGCCGCAATCTGCGACATCTGGTCGTACAGCCGCCAGTACACCGGCAACTACCTCAAGAAATACGGGCACGTCGTCAACACCTACGAGGACTACCGCGAGCTTCTGGCCACTGAGAAAGGCCTTCAGGCGGCCGTGGTCGCGACGCCCGATTGGATGCACGCCGAGCACACCAACGCCTGCCTTCGGGCCGGGCTCCCGGTCTATTGCGAAAAAGAGATGTCGAATTCGCTCGAGAAGGCCCGGTCCATGGTCCTCACCGCCCGCGACACGGGCCGGCTTCTCCAGATCGGCCACCAGCGGCGCTCCAATCCGCGTTACATCCACGCCATCGACAAGCTCATCCGCGAGAAGAGGCTCCTCGGCCGCGTCACGGTCGCCTACGCCCAGTGGAACCGGGCCAAGGCCGACCTCCTCGGCTGGCCCGAGAAATACGCCATCGATCAGGCCACGCTCGACAAGTACGGCTACGGCTCGATGACCCAGTTCCGCAACTGGCGCCTCTACAAGAAGTACGGCGGCGGCCCGATGGTCGACCTCGGCTCCCACCAGATCGACCTCTTCAGCTGGGTCCACGGGGCGCCGCCCAGGTCCGTGGTCGCGAGCGGCGGGCTCGACTACTACAAGGACTGGGAATGGTACGACAACGTCATGGCCATCTATGAATTCCAGACCGCCGAAGGGGCGACCCGGGCCTTCTACCAGGTCCAGACGACGACCCAGCACGGCGGCTTCTACGAGACCTTCATGGGCGAGAACGGCTCGCTCGTCCTGTC
>CAZIQR010000193.1:0-5068 GCA_964541055.1 uncultured Eubacteriales bacterium | reverse complement strand
GGATGTCCGATCTCTCAGGCCTGTCCGAGACCCCGGTCCCCCCAGGGGGCACGGAGCTGCCGGTACCCCTTTCCCAGGGCCAGCCGGATGATGAGGATCCCGGCCAGGAAGCCCCCGATATGGGCGAACCAGGCCACTCCGCCGCCCAGGCCGACGTTGAGGATCTGGAGGACGAACCAGAGGCCCAGGACGAGCCCGGCCGGGATGGCCACGACGTCGATGTAGAAGATGAGGAAGATGAACGTCTTGACCCGGGCCCGGGGATAGAGCAGCCAGTAGGCCCCGAGCACTCCGGCGATGGCCCCGCTCGCCCCGATCATGGGCAGGCGGGACGAGGGCTGGACGGCGATATGGGTCAGGGCGGCGGCGACGCCGCTCGCCAGGTAGAACAGGGTGAAGCGGACGGGTCCGAGCCGGTCCTCGATGTTGTTGCCGAAGATCCAGAGATAAAGCATGTTGCCGAGGAGGTGGAAGAGGCTGCCATGGAGGAACATGCTCGTCAGGATCGTCAGCAGCGGTGGGAAAGCGGCCGGCTCGGCCAGGCTCCGGAAATGGGTGATCTCGAAGGGGACGGCGCCGAACCGCAGCGCGGCCATCTGGAGCCCGTGAGGCGCCACGGCCTGGACGAGGAAGACGACCGTGTTGAGGGCGATGAGCCCCACCGTGACGTAGGGAAAGCGCGAGGTCGGGTTGTCGTCGCGGAGCGGGATGAACAACCGGTCGCCGTCGGAGCTACTTCTTCAGCTCTTCCTCGAGCTTCTTGCGGTCGGCGGCCCGCTTGCGGAGCTCCTGGAACTTCTCGAGGTACCGGTCGCCCTCGGCGTTGTAGCGGGCTTCCTTCTCGGGCTCGAGCTTGGACAGAACGGCCTTGTAGAGGGGGCCCATCCAGGCGTAGGGCTCGGGGTAGTTCGGGTCGAGCTCGATGGCCTTGCCGATCGACCGCAGGGCCTCCTGGGCCATCTTGAGCCGGGTGTCCGCGGTCAGGAACTGGAAACGGAAGGACCGCGACCACTGGTTGACGCCCAAGGCCAGCCAGGCCTCGGCGGAGTCGGGCTGAAGGCTGATCCTCTTCTGCCAGAACTCGGCAGCCCGCTCGTAGGCCTTGAGCAGCTCCTCGGGACCGCCAGAGCCTTCCTGCAGGTAGGTCGCCATGTAAGCGTAGCCCTGCGGATTGTCCGGGTCGGTCTCGATGCGGCGCAGGTACATGGACTCGGCCTTCTTGGCGACGTCCTTGTTGTCGGCGGAATAGCGCTTGTAGAACTCGGCCACGACGTAGTAGTTGCTCATGTTCTCGGGCTGGAGCTCGATGATGCGGAGGTAGAGCTTCTCGGCCTCGGGGAACTTGCGCAGCTTGTCGTACATGTCGCCGAGCGAGTAGATGACGTCCTTGTTGTTGGGCTCGATCCCGTAGGCCTTGGTCAGGGCGTCCAGGGTCTTCTTCTCGAGGTCCTTGTTCAGGGAGGTGTCGACGCCGGGCTTGTAGAGCTGTTTGTAGCTCTCGCCCAGGAACCGGTAGGCCTGGGTCAGCCCCGAGTTGTACTTGAGGGTCGCTTCGTACTCGGTGATGGCTTGGCGGTATTTGTTCTCGCGGAACAGGGCGTTGGCCCTGTTGAAGTGGTAGTTCGCGGCCAGCTTCGAGTAGGAGATATTCTGGCAGCCCGTGACCGCGACGACGATCGCGAGCGCGGCTGCGGCGATGATGATTCTCTGGGTCTTACGAGACATTGGACCTCCTTACAGTCAAACGCCGGTCACAGAGAAAGATAGAAACCTATTTATAAACGATGCCTCCCCTAAAGTCAAGAAAAAAGCCCCCGGTCCGCGCCCCGGGACTGGCCGGGCGGGGCCGCCGGTCAGCTCGTCCGGACGATGAGGCGGAGCGGGGTCCCGGCGAAGCCGAATTCCTGCCGGAGGGACTCGACGAGGTGCTTCTCGTAGGCCGGCGAGAGAGGCCCCCGGGCGCCCAGGAACAGGATGAAAGTCGGCGGCCGGACGCCCTTCTGTGTGATGTAGCGCAGCTTGGCCCGGGCCCCGCTCTTCAGGCGGGGCGGATGCGATTCGGCCGTCCGGGCCAGAAACTCGTTCAGCTTCGAGGTCTCGACCCTGATGGCGCCCCCCCGGTAGACCAGCTCCGCCGTGTCGAGGATCTTGACGACGCGCTGGCCGGTCCGGGCCGAAACGAACAGGAGAGGGGCGTAGGAGACGAAACCGAGCTTGCCGAAGACCCGCTCGCGGACCGCGTCGGGCCGGACGGCGTCCTTGTCGACGAGGTCCCACTTGTTGAGGACGAGGACGAGCGGCCGCCCCGACTCGAGGGCCAGCTGGGCGATGCGGGCGTCCTGGCGGGTCGGGAACTCCTGGACGTCGAGGACGAGGCAGACGACGTCGGCCTGGCGGATATTGGCCTTGGCCCGGACGATGCCGGCCTTCTCCCGGCCGTCCTCGGTCGCGGCCATCTTGCGGATGCCGGCCGTATCGACCAGGCAGAAGGGCTTGCCGTCGCGGAGGATGAGGGTGTCCGTGCTGTCGCGGGTCGTGCCCGGGATCTCGCTGACGATGAGGCGCTCTTCGCCGACGAGCCGGTTGACGAGCGACGTCTTGCCGACGTTGGTCCGGCCGACGATGGCGATCCTGAGGGGCTCCTCGGCGGCGGCCGGGGATTCCCCGCCCGGCGGCAGGGCGGCGGCGACGGCTTCCTCGAGGCGGTCGATATTGATCTTGTGCTCGGCGGAGATGAAGTGGATGTCTTTCTCGCCGAGCCGGTAGTAATCGGCGGTCATCGATTCCTCCTTGGCGGGGGAATCGAACTTGTTGACGACGAGAAGGATCTTCAGGCCGCGCCGCTTCAGCTGCAAGTAGAGGTCCTCCTCGGCGGAGGCGATGTCGCGCTGGCCGTCGAGGACGAACAGGACCAAGTCGGCGGCGGCGGCCTCGGAGAGGGCCTTCTCCCGGACTTTGTCGCTCAGGGGCTCATCGGCGACGCCGAAGAGGCCGCCGGTGTCGACCAGGGTGAAGCGGCGGCCGCCCAGGGTGCACGTGGCGGCGAGGCTGTCGCGGGTCATGCCCGGGTCGGAGTGGACGAGGGACTTGCGGCGGCCCAGGAGGCGGTTGAACAGAGTCGACTTGCCGACGTTGGGGAAGCCGGCGATGACCACCCGGGGGAGCTTCGTCACGGCCGGCTCCGGGTCACTTCGCGACGAGGGAATAGTCGGGCAAGAAGGCCCGCGACAGGTCGACGTGCCCGCCGAGTGTCTCGCGCTCGGCGCCCTCCACGAGGAGGACGACCCTCTTGACGGCCGGGAAATTGGAGACGAGTGTGTCGACCACGGCGTAGACCGCGGCCAGCTCGGCCGTCGAGCCGTAGGAAAAGTTCTCGACGATCTCGCGGCTGAAATCGACCGTGGCCACGCCGTCCTTGGTGACGAAGACCTGGCGGACCCGGGTGCCGGGCGGCAGCGGCGAGGAGAAGCCCTCCTCGGAGCCACGGACGAGCTCGGCCAGGGCCCGCGCGGCCTCGTCGGATGCGGCCGGGCCGGCCGGGATCTCGCGGGTCTCCTTGTGAAGGAGATCGTCCTCGTCGACGAAGAAGAGGGTCACGGTCCGGGCGGCCGCCTTCCCGGCGGGCGCGACCGGCTCCTGGGGAACGTTGGTCTCGACGAATCGCTTGACCTTCTCCCCGCCCCCGCCCGTAAAGAAAACAATGACCAGGACGAGCAGCACGAGAGCCAGGGCGCTCAGGAGGAGGGCCTGCTTGGAGATGCCGCCTTTGTTCTTGTCGGCCATGGCGCCCTACCCTTTCCCCTTGAGGAAGACGCCCAGGCCGCGGTAGATGGCCTCGGCGACCTTGTTCTGGAAATCGTCGGAGGCCAGCTTCTGCTCCTCGTCGGGATTGGAGATGAAAGCCGTCTCGACCAGGATGGCCGGGCAGGCGACGCCGGTCAGGACCCGGAACGGGGCCTGCTTGACGCCGCGGTTGCGCGTCCCGAGCATGGCATCGAGCTCGCCCTGAACGAGGTCGGCCAGGCGGCTGCTCTGCTTGATGTAGGCGTTCTGGGCCATGTCCCAGAGGATCATCATTAGGTCGTCGCTCGAGGACGGGTCGATCCGGCTCTGGAGCTCGTTCGAATTGTTCTCGAGGTAGGCCAGGCGGCGGGTGTCCTCGTCGGTGGCGTTGAGGCTGAGGAAGAACGTCTCCGAGCCGGCCGCCTTGCGCTGGACCGAGCCGTTGGCGTGGATGCTGATGAACAGGCCGGCCTTGTGGTTGTTGGCGGTCGCGGCGCGGTTCTCGATCGAAACGTCGACGTCGCGGTCCCGGGTCAGGACGACCTCGAAGCCCATGTCCTTTTCGATGAGGGCCTTGAGCTTGAGGCTAATGGCCAGGGTGATGTCCTTCTCCAGGTTGCCGAAGCGGCCCTTGGCCCCGGTCTCGAGGCCGCCGTGGCCGGGGTCGATGACGACGGTCCGGAGGGGCCGCTCCTGGGCCGTCGCGGCGGGTGCCAGGACGGCCAGGGCCAGCGCGGCCGCCGCCAGGCTATGCATCACGGTTCTCATGATCGGGTCTGGTGGAGGCGGCGGGAATCGAACCCGCGTCCGAAAGCATTCAACAGCAGGTCTCTACACGCTTATCCTCTTCTTTGATCTCGCCCCGCGGCGCCCGGAGAGGAAGGGCGCCGCAGCGCCAGCCCCGAAGGTTTTTCGCTCCCCGGCCTCAGGGCCGGACCGGTTCGCTATCCCGCCCGTTTGACGCTCCCGGAACCCTGCGGGAGGGGATCCCGGGAACGGCGAGCCTTTCTATTAGGCCGCGACTGCTAAAGGTTCTGCAGTTAAGTTGTTTCCACCGGTTTAGCGAGGTGGGTGGGACCTCGGCGTGCAACCTGTGTCTCATTACCTCCGTCGAAACCAGTTCGCCCCCAGTCTCCTTTCACCGCTTTATTATAGGGGCGTCCGCCCGGTAATTCAAGAGCGGTTGACTCGGCCTCCGGTCCCGCTTTATTATCCGAGGGAGACCCCATCCTCAAGGAGAGCCCCATGCCCAACGCGATGATCTTAAAAAGGACCTCTGCTTTCG
>CAZIQR010000192.1:0-5076 GCA_964541055.1 uncultured Eubacteriales bacterium | reverse complement strand
CCCGCCGCCGCCGCATCCAGCAGGACTACAACGACGCCCACGGCATCACCCCGCAGACGATCATCAAGGGCATCGACGAGGCCCTGACCTCGGTCACCGAGCGCGACTACCTCGACTACACCAAGCTCGGCGAGGACAAGGACATCTTCCTCTCGCCCCAGAAGCGCAAGAAGCGGATGGACGAGCTCACCAAGCTCATGAAGGAAGCCTCGGACGCCCTCGAGTTCGAGAAGGCGGCCGCTTACCGCGACGAGCTGACCAAGCTCAAGAAGCGCGAGCTCGAGCTCGGCCTGTAGCCGGGTCGCCCCTCCAAACCGTTGAAAATCAACGGGAATAGGCGGATAATGAGCCCGTTATGGCGGATCTCGAAGAGCTGAGGAAGCGGGCCTCCGAGCTTCCGGCGAAGCCCGGCATCTACTTCTTCAAGAACGCGGCCGGCGAGGTCGTCTACATCGGCAAGGCCCGGTCCCTGCGCGACCGGGTCCGGTCCTACTTCCTGACCAACCCCGACTTCAAGGTCCGGAATATCCTCCGCGAGACGACCGACATCGACTTCATCCTGACCGGCTCCGAGCGCGAGGCCGCCTTCCTCGAGAACAACTACGTCCAGCAGTACCAGCCCCGCTTCAACCTCCGGCTCAAAGACGACAAGAGCTTCCCCTACCTCAAGATCACCGCCGCCGAGCCCTATCCCGGCATCTACTTCAGCCGCCGCGTCGAGCCCGACGGGGCCCGCTATTTCGGCCCCTTCAGCCCGGCTCAGCGGGCCCGGACCTCGATCCACCTCGTCAACCGCCACTTCCGCGTCCGCGGCTGCGAGGAGGCCGTCTTCAAGGGCCGCAAGCGCCCCTGCCTCGAATTCGAGCTCCACCTCTGCTCGGCGCCGTGCGTCGGCCTCATTTCCGAGCCGGAATACCGCGAGGACGTCGAGAACGCCTGCCTCTTCCTCGAGGGGCGCATGCCCGAGCTGGCCCGGACGCTCAAAACCCGGATGGAACGGGCCGCGGCCGAGGAGCATTTCGAGGAAGCCGCCCGCTCCCGCGACCTGCTGCGGACGATCGAGGACTACCAGGACCGTCCGAGGGCCATCTCCACGTCCCTCGAGGACCAGGACGTCGTCGGCCTGGCCCGCATCGCCGACCGGGCCGCCGTCTACGTCTTCTTCATGCGGCACGGCAAGATCCGCGACTCGGAGGCGCAAACGGTCGACGTCCCGGCCGATGTTCCCGACGCCGAGCTCTTGGGCGATTTCCTAGCCGGTTTTTATCGGGATCGCGACCTTCCGCCCCGTCTGCTGCTGCCCGTCAAGCCGGCCCAAACGACCGGCCTTCAGACTCTTCTCGGCTGGGCCAAAGTCAAGGTCCTCGTCGCCCGGGCCGGCCGGAACGGCAAGCTCGTCGAGCTCGCCGGCCGCAACGCCGAATCCTATCTCCGCCGCCAGTCAGGCGATCTCGTCCCCCTCGAGGAGCTGAAGACGGCCCTCCGGCTGCCCTCCCTGCCACGGACGATCGAAGGCTTCGACATCTCCAATACCGGCGGCGAGGAATCGGTCGGCTCGCTCGTCGTCTTCCGCGACGGCCGCCCCGACAAGGACTCCTACCGCAAGTTCCTCATCCGGACCGTCGAGGGCTCCAACGACGTCGCCAGCATGGAGGAGGTCCTCACCCGCCGATACCGCAAGGTCCTCGACGAGGGAGCGACCCTCCCCGACCTGATCATGGTCGACGGCGGCAAGCCGCAGCTCGGCGCGGCCGAGAAGGCCCTGGCACCGCTCGGCCTGTCGCAGGTCCCGCTCTTGGCCATCGCCAAGCGGGAGGAGATCCTCTACACGCCGGCCCTGCGCGAGGGCGTCAAGCTCGACCGGACGTCGGCGGCGCTCAAGCTCGTCCAGGCCGTCCGCGACGAGACGCACCGCTTCGCCATCACCTTCCATCGGGGGCGCCGCGAGAAGCGGAGTTTCGAATCGCTCCTCGACGGCATCGCCGGCCTCGGTCCGAAGAAGAAAGCCGTCCTGCTGGCGAAGTACGGAAGCATCGACGCCATCCGCAGCGCCCCGCGGGCTGAGCTCGACGCCCTCGTCGGCACCGCCGCCGCGGCCAAGGTCGTCGAACGCCTGGGCTAGGGCTCAGCCCCGCTTCTTCGCCCTCATCTGCTCGAGCTTCAGCCTGGCCTTGTCGACCTCCACGGCCTGCTTGCCCTGGGCGTCGACGTTCTTGGCGATGTCTTCCTCGAGCTTCTGTTTCCTCTTGGCCAGGTTCTGACCCTCGTCGATGAGATCGTCGTAGCGCTTCTGGGCCTTGCGCAACTCGTCCTCGCAGGCCGCGACGGCCTGGGCGTGGTCGTAGTCCCCGACAACCGCGCCGAGATCGCCAAAGAAGGCCGTGGCGCCCGTTCCGGCGAAGACCGGCAACGCCTCCGTGACCCCGGCCGCCCCGGCCTGGGGCTGGGACCGCTTCAGGATGTCCTCGTTCGGTTCGGCCAGGATCACCGTCAACGTGGACATGGCCCTGCTCCCGCCGCCCTTGCCCTCCACCTTGTAGTAGACATCGTAGACTTTGCTCTCGGCTTCGTGGAGGAGGACTCCCTGGACGACATTGTATCCCTTGACGTTGCGGACCTTGCCGCCGCGACCGACCAGGTAGGTCTCGATGGCCTTGTCCAGGTCCTTGGCCGGGTAGTTGAAGTCGAACATCCGGGCCGCCTGTGGCGTCTTCTGGAAATCGACGATCCCGTCATAGCTCCGGACGGGCTCGATCGCCTTGATGAGCTCGTCCTGGGCCTGCGCGGCCGCCCCACACACCACGATCGCCAAAACCAACCCGATCATGAGCTTTTTCATGACGTGATTATAGCAGAAAAGGGGCCTCCGGCGAGGACCGGCGGCGCCGCGGGAACGACCCCTCTCGCGGCCCCCGGTCCGGTCCTCAGAGGAGCAGCCGGACGAGCGCGCTCAAGGCCACGGCGACGGTGATGCTCAGGCCGGTCGAGACGAGGGCCCACTTCCGGCCGATCTCCTTCCAGAGGATGGCGCACGTCGACAGGCAGGGGACAAAGAAGCTGATGAAGACGGTGAAGACGACCAGCTGTTCCCGCGTGATGACGGACATGAGATCCCGGTAATCGACGCCGAGCGCCTGGAGCATCATGATGAGCGACAGTTCCTTGCGCAGGAAACCGAAGACCAGCGTGACCCCGAGCTCGTGCGGCAGGCCGAGCCCGCGGACGACGAGGGGCGCCAGGACGTCGTTGATCCAGCGGTCGGCCCGGACAGAGCTCAACAGGCTCAGGACGATGCTGCCGCCGATGAGGATGGGCCAGGCGAATTTGATGAACGAGCGCAGCTGGAGCCAGGTCTTGCGCAGGACGGAGCCCGGCCGCGGCGTCTTGAGCGAAGGGATCTCCAGGATGAGGCCGGGCGAAGGCTCCTTCAGGAACCGGCTGACGATCCACCCCAGCAGGGCCACGACCAGGATGTTCCCGGCGTAGAAGCCCATGGCCCAGAGCGGCCCGAGGTAGAAGGCCACGAGGGCCAGGATGATCGTCGTCCGGGCGGAGCACGGGATGAAGGGGATGAGGATCGAGGTCAGGACCCGGTCCCGGTGCGACTCCAGCGTGCGCGTGGCCATGATGGCCGGCACGTTGCAGCCGAAGCCGAGGATGAACGGCGAGACCGACTTGCCGTGCAGCCCGATCCGGTGCATGAAGGCGTCCAGCAGGAATCCGGCCCGGGCGAGATAGCCCAGGTCCTCGAGCACGGCCATCAGGACAAGCAGCGGCAGGAAATAGGGCAGAACGATGGCCACTCCTCCGCCGACGCCCTGGATGAGCCCTTCGGCGAGGTGGAAAGCCAAGCCGTCACCCAGGCTGGCGGCCAAGGCGGCCTTGAGCGCGTTGAACGGCCCGAGCAGGAGGGCTTCCAGGGGACTGCCGACCTCGAAGATGATCACGAAGAAGGCCATGAGAACGGCGGCCAGGATGAGATAGCCGCCCAGGGGGTGCATGAGCACGGCATCGACGCGCTTGTCCCAGGTCAGTCGCCGGCCGTGTTCGACGCGGCTGGTCTCCTCGGCCAGCTTCATGGCCTGATGGTGGCGTTCGGCCGCGATGACCTCATAGGCGGGCGAGCCGCGGCGCTCCTCGATCTTCCGCCGGACCCGGTCGACCGCCTCCCGCAGAACCGGCTCGACCTCGCCCAGGAAATCGCCGCAGGCATGGCCGGCCGTCTCGATGAGCTTGACGGCCGTGAAGCGCCGGTTGGAAACGATCGGAAACCCCCCGGGCAGGCTCTCGGCCAACTCGGCGACCTGGGCCTCGACGTCCTCCGAGTACCGCCGCGGCGGCGCGATCTGACCCTTGGCCAGGACGTCGAAAGCCCGGTCCAGGAGCTCCTTGACGCCGCGGCCGTGGGCGGCGATGGTGGCCACGACGGGGACGCCGAGGGCGCGCTCGACGGCGGCCGTGTCGACCCGGACGCCCTTCCGCTCCGCCACATCGATCATGTTCAAGGCCACGACCATGGGATAACCGAGCTCGACGAGCTCGAGGGTCAGCTCCAGGCCCCGGCCGAGGGTCGAGGCGTCGATCACGTTGACGACCAAGTCGGGGCGTTCGCCGAACAAGTGCGACAGGACGGCCTGCTCGGCCGGGTCGGTCGTGCATAGGGAGTAGGCGCCCGGCAGATCGATGATGTCGAGCAGGCGCCCTTCGATGCTGACCCGGCTGTGGGTGTGCTTGACCGACGTGCCCGGGAAGTTCGAAGTCTCGGCCTTGGACCCGGCGATCGAGTTGAAGAGGGTGCTCTTGCCGCTGTTCGGCTGGCCGATGAAGATGACCGACGGGACCTCAGGCCGGCTCATGGACGGGCTCGACGAGGACCTTTTGGGCGACGCCACGGCCCATCGCGACGGTCGTGTCGCACCGGCAGTTGTGGACGAGCAAAGGGCCCCGGAAGAGGGCCTGGCCGTCCAGGACCACGATATCATCCTTGTGGAATCCCAGGGCCATCAGGCGTCGCCTGACGTTTTCTCCGCCGGAGAGCTCGACGATCCGGAGGGACGTGTTGCGGGGAGCCTCTAG
>CAZIQR010000191.1:2214-5084 GCA_964541055.1 uncultured Eubacteriales bacterium | reverse complement strand
TCGCGGACGACCCGGGCCTCGACCATGAGGGCCAGCGCGTCCGTCGGGTTCTCGAGCTCGACCGTGACCTTGGTCATCGGGCCTTCCTTGGAGGTCTTGGCACGGACCTTGAGGCTCACGGGCTTGAGCCCGTTGAGGGCCGTCAGGTCGGCGTAGTCCTTGACCGGCGTCACGTACCAGGTCGAATTCGCCTCGTCGAGCGTCTCGGGCTTGGCCGAAAGACAATAGAAGTTGGCGTCGACGAGCGTGTTCTTGTCTTTAAAGACGCGCAGGTCGAGGAAATAAGTCGGGGTGATGCCGGCCGGCAGGCGCAGGACGTCGATCGTCTTGGCCTCGTCGGCGAGGAGGGCGAAATCGACCGTCTTGGCGATGACCTCCTTGAGCCCGAAGTCGAGGACGCGGATGGTCGCCTTGAGCTTGGGCGCCGCCTCCTCCGAGCTGCTGACGGCGACGATCTCCTGGCTGCCGTAATTGTAGAGGATGTGGACCGGCTCGCCGGCCTTGCGGGCGCCGTACAGGGCCCCGGTCGGCTGGAGCGAATAGTCATAGAGCTGCCACCACAGCTTGGGCCAGGCCGAGTTGTACATCCACTGGATGACGCCGGTGGCCTTGTATTTGTTGGCGACGAAGGCCTCGAACATGGCCCGCATGCCCTCGTAGTTGAGGAACTGGGCCTTGCGCAGGTAGTCGTCGAGGTCCCGGGCCGGCCCCAGGCGCTTGGCCATGGCCTCGTTATAGCGGCCGAGGTCCTTGAACATGCCGCGGCTGCAGTGGAAGCTCCAGAAGTCGTTGATGGGCCAGAGCTTGTCCTCCGGGATCATCTTGCGCAGGCTTTCGAGGGGCGGGACCTGCGGGCCGGGCCCGGTCTCCGTGTTGAAACCGTAGGCGCCGCCGTTCTCGGTGTCGACATACCAGTAGACCGGCGGGACGTAATCATAGGGGCCGCGCATCTTGACCCCGGACGGCCCGGTGATCGTGCTCGTCTTGTCCTTGGTCGAGACGAGCGTCGGCCGCGTCGGGTCGATCTCTTTCAGGATCTCGATGTAGCGCTTCTCGAGGTCGGGATGGGGGATCATGTCGCTGCCCTCGGCCCAGACGAAGATGGACGGGTGGTTGCGCAGCCACAGAATCTGGTCCTTCCAGGAGGCGGCGACCAGGTCCATGAGTTCGGGCGTGACGATGCCGCCGTAGGGCTCGTCGGCGGGCCGCCCGAGGTAGTCGGTCCATTCCCAGTGGCAGCTCCAGCCGACCATGACCAGGAGGCCGTTCTCGTCGCAGAGGTTGTAGAAGTCCTGGCCCGTGCCCCAGAAGCCCTCCAGCCGGAGGGCGTTGAGGTTGGCCTGGCGGGCGTAGAGGACCTGCGCCTGGAGCCTGTGCGGCTTCGCGTCGAGGAGCATGTCGTCGGCCCAGCCGCCGCCGCGGATGAGGATCTTGCGGCCGTTGAGCTTGAAGCCGCGGAAGCCCTGGTCGGTACGGTAATCGGAGACTTCCCGGATGCCAAAGCGGACGATCCGGGAATCGGACGGCATGACGCGCGGCATGCCGGGCCGGCGCCGCAGCTCCTGATCCTTGTCCTTGTTTTTGTCGGGCGGGGGCGGCGCCGGGGCCTCGGCCTTCTCCGCGGCTTTCAGGGTGAACGTCAGCGCCAGCCTGTAAAGCTCGGGCTTGCCCAGGTCATGGGTCCACCAGACCCGCGGGTCCTTGATGAGGAGCTCGGGGGCCGTCTCGGGGACGAGTTCGATCTTTCGGGTCTCGCCCGGGCGGAGGGTCATCTCGCGGGAGAAGCGCGAGCCTTCGATCCGGCCCTCGAAGGTCCCGGTCACGTCCTTGTCGGCATGGTTGACAAGGTTCGCGGTCACGGTCAGCCGGGCCTCTTTGAAGGCGGCCAGGTCGAGCTTGGTCATGACGAACGGGTTCTCGATCGAGACATCGCCGGTGGCCCGCACCCGGACGTCGCGGAACAGGCCCATGGCCTTGTCCGGAGGGGCGGGGCTCCAATCGACCCAGCCGATGGTGGGCTCGCCCGGCTTCGGCGGGAAGACCTCGACGGCCAGGACGTTCTTCTCGGTCGTCTTGACGACGCCCGAGACGTCGATCACGAACTGGCGGTAGGCGCCGTAGATCCGGGACGCGTCGCCGACCTTCTGGCCGTTGAGCCAGATATTGGCCCGGTAGTTGATGCCGTCGAATTCGAGCCGCGTGTGGGTCAGGCCCGGGCCCACCGGTACGGTGAACTCCTTGCGGTACCACCAGGACCCGTTGAAGGGCTCGGCCGGCACCGTGTCGAGGTTCTTGCCCATGAAGATGTCGCGATAGACGTTGTTCTCGACGAGCGTCCCCAGGACCGAGGACGGCACGACGGCCGGGTACCAGGAGTCGACCTTGAAGCCGGGCTTGGAGATCTGCTCCCCGGCGCCCTTGGCCTTCTCGGAGGACTGGATCGCCCAGAGGTCGCCGAGGTTGACGCTCGACTCGAAGATCATGGGCATCTTGGCCCGGGGCTCGGGCCTCTGCTGCATCTGGTCCATATACTGGGCCGAGCCGGCCGGCGGGAGGCCGGCGAGGAGGGCCAGAAGCGCCGCGGCCGCGGCGATCTTGACGACGGATCGGAAGGGACGCTGGGGATGGGTGATCATGACGCCTCCGGTTTCGATATCGGAACCATTATATCCAAAACCCCGGCGTGCGGCCATCCGACCGAAGTGAACGAATGTGAACGAAGGGCAGAAATCCCCCGGAGAGACCCGGAGGGGGATTTCTACGAAATATCTTGAAAGAGCGTTTTCTTTATCTTGAGATGAGGAGCGTCACGATCCCGAAGGCCGGCACCTCGATGGGCGAGGCGAGCCGGGGGCCGCGGTTCCCGTCGA
>CAZIQR010000191.1:0-2114 GCA_964541055.1 uncultured Eubacteriales bacterium | reverse complement strand
CCGAAGGCCGGCACCTCGATGGGCGAGGCGAGCCGGGGGCCGCGGTTCCCGTCGACGTCGCTCCAAAAGACCCGGCCGGCCCGAACGGCGTCTCCCGAGAGGGCCAGCGTCTGACGGATGGAGGAGGCGTTGAAGAGCCGCAGGAGCCACGACCGTCCGTCGCCCGACGGCTTGAGGCGCATCGCGACAAAGGCCTCGGACCCGACCGTGACCGGGAAGCGGGGCGGGGGAGAGGCGGGATCGGCCGGTATCGCGACGAGAGGAGAGCCGGCCTCGAGGCCGAGCTTCTTCGCCACGGCCGTCCCCGAGCCTCGATGAAGGGCCAGGACGTAGCGAAGGGTCACCGGCCCTTCCTGGTCGGCCTTGTAGTTGGTGTGCCAATAGTTGTTCATGGCATAGGAGAAGAGCCGTGACGAGGGCGCGAGCGTCCGGAGCCAGTCCCGCCGCTCGCCCCGGCGGGGCGTTTCGTCGGTGATGGCGCCGATCTCGACCAATGGGGCGTCGAGCGAGGTCCAGGTCAAGCCGAAGTCCTCGCCGGAGATATCGACGCTGTCACGCGCGCAGAAATAGTCCCGGCAGGCGCCGGCGATCTGGTCGGCCTCCGGCCTGACGAAGCCCCAGCCCGTGTCGACGCGTACGACCGCTTCCGGAAGATCGAATGGAAAGGCGAGGTGGACGCCTTCTTTCTCGCGGACCTTCTCTTTATCGATGGTGACCGCGACCTCGAGGCGGTCCAGTCCTTCGATGAGCCGGTATTCGCGGACGAGCCCCTTGGCGCCGGGGGCGTCCGCCTCGACGACGAGTGACGAGACGAGCGGGCCCCGCTCTCCAAAGCTCATCCGCGCCCCGGAGGCGGCCCGGGCCGTTCGAGGATCAAGCCCCGCGATATAGAGATAGTGGGCCAGCCCCGGGAGCTCGCCCGGCTCGACCATCTCCCGCCAAGCGCCGTCCTTCCAGCGCAGGCTCTTGACAGCCCCGGAGGCGGGATCGAGCTCGGCCGCGATCGTCCGCGAGGCGAGATGATGGGGCCCCGCGCCGGCCGCAGCCGCCTCGGCCGCCCGTCCGGCTCCAACTGTGTAGCGCTTGGCCCCAAAGCCCGGCACGTCCGAAGCCACGAACGCCAGATCGCCCGTTCGGAGCCGCTGCGACGGGACGGCCCGGCCCTCGGCGTCCCGCACGACGTCGCCGGCGGCGCTCATCCCCGCGGGCAAGACGGCGAGTTCCGTCCGCGGCCAGGAACAGGTGTTGACGACGTCAATGGCGTCTCCGCTCCTTCGGGCCGCGACCCCGTCCAGGAGCTCTCTCGACATCCGCTCGGCCCCGGCCGCGAAGGCCTTCTTGTATTCCCACTGGGCCCGGGGCCCCGCGCCGTCGGGATCTGAAACGCTGTCGGACGCACCCCAGGTATGCTCGCTGAACAGGACGATCTCGCGCCAGGCCTCCCGGTCCCGGTCCTCCGGGAAATCCGTCCTGTCCAAGATGGACCATAGGGCCTCGGCCTGGACGAGCCGGCCGGCAGCCCTCCGGGCCATGGCTGTCTCTCGGGCCGTCGAGGCCGCCCCGTCCTCCCAGTAGCCGGTGAAGTCGCCGCGGACCTCCGGGATCGCTCCCGCGTAGCGCCGCTCGAACTCGACGAACATCTCCGAGGCCGTGGCGATGACCATCTTCGGAGAGGCATATTTCTCGTTCCAGCTCTTGACGAGGCCGGCCAGCTCGGGATCGGGCGGTCCGTTGTCGCCGCCCACGGTGTAGCGGACCTGGA
This sequence comes from uncultured Eubacteriales bacterium, assembly GCA_964541055.1. Lineage (GTDB taxonomy): Bacteria > Acidobacteriota > Aminicenantia > Aminicenantales > Saccharicenantaceae > RBG-16-66-30. Next base: position 352 of record CAZIQR010000191.1, on the reverse strand, counting down.
CCATCGCGTAGGGATAGCCCTTTTCGAGAAGCTCGTCCATGTATTCGAAGATCCGGTAGGCCGGGGCCTTGGCCAGGGATCCCATGTTCAGGCCGTGGAACCAGGAATAGCCGCGGCCGGCCATCCAGAACAGGACCCTTTCGGCGCCCGACGGGGAAAGCCAATAGAACGGACGGTCGCCCCAGGTCTTGAGGGCCCAGCCGACCCGGTCGCCGCCGTCGAAGAGGCTCGGCATATAGTTCGGGCCGCTCGACACGTACTTGATCCCGGCCAGGGCGAGGGCCGGCACGAACGACCACGATTGGCTCGGGATGTCCGTGACCATGACCGAATCCACGGGCCGGCCGGCCCG
>CAZIQR010000190.1:0-5101 GCA_964541055.1 uncultured Eubacteriales bacterium | reverse complement strand
CGCCTCAACGACGCCTGGACCCTGGTCATGGGCGGCCAGTTCCACGACATCATCCCGGGCACGAGCATCCCCAAGGCCTATGAGTATTCCTGGAACGACGAGGTCCTGGCCCTCAACCAGTTCGGCGGCGTGCTCACGAGCGCGGTCGGGTCCGTGGCCTCGGCCATGGACACGCGGACCCAAGGCGCGGCCGTCATCGTCACGAACGGCCTGTCCGTCCCGCGCGAGGACATCGTCGAGGCCGCGATCGAGTTCGCGGGCGGGACGCTTCAGGCCGTGCGCGTCTTCGGCCCCGACGGCCGGGAAACCCCGGCCCAGCTCTCCGGCGGCAAGGTCATCTTTCTGGCCAAGGCCCCATCGGTAGGCTTCGCGGTCTACGACGTCCGGCCGGCCGACGCTCCGATGGCCTCGACGCTCAAGGCCGGCCCCGCGTCCCTCGAGAACGCCCGCTACCGGGTGAGCCTCAACGAGGCGGGCGATGTGGCCTCCATCTTCGACAAGGCGGTCGGCCGCGAGCTCCTGGCCGCGCCGGCCCGCCTCGAGATCAAGACCGACAAGCCCGCGCAGTGGCCGGCTTGGAACATGGATTGGGCCGATCAGAGCCGCCCGGCCCGCGCCTATGTGGCGGGGCCCGTCAAAGTCCGCGTCGTCGAGAACGGCCCGGCCCGCGTCGCGCTCGAGGTCAGCCGCTCCGCCGAGGGCTCCACGTTCGTCCAGACGATCCGGCTCATGGCGGGCGGCGCTTCGGGACGGGTCGAGTTCGCGACGATCATCGACTGGAAGACCGCGGCGAGCCACGTCAAGGCCGTCTTCCCGCTCGCGGCCAAGAATAAGGTCGCGACCTACAACTGGGACATCGGCACGATCGAGCGGCCGACCGACAGCGAAAAGCAGTTCGAGATGCCTTCGCACCAGTGGGTCGACCTGACCGACGCCTCGGGCGCGTTCGGGGCGACGATCCTAACCGGGGCCAAGTTCGGCTCGGACAAGCCGGACGACCACACCCTCCGGCTGACCCTCGTCCGTACCCCGGGCATCGAGGGCAGCCGCGGCTATACCGACCAGACCTCGCAGGATTGGGGCCGGCACGAGATCGTTTACGGCCTCGCCGGGCACGTCGGCGATTTCCGCAAGGGCAATACCGATTGGGAGGCCCTCCGCCTCGACCAGCCCCCGGCCGCGTTCCTGACGCCGTCTCACAGCGGCGCCCTCGGCAAGACATTCTCCCTGATGACGGTCTCGCACGGCCGCGTCCGCGCCCTGGCCCTCAAGAAGGCCGAGCAGAGCGACGAGGTCGTGGTCCGGCTGGTCGAGATGAGCGGCCGGCCGGCCAAGGGCGTCAAGGTCTCGTTCGCGGCGCCCCTCGCCGCGGCCCGGGAAGTGAACGGCATCGAGGACTCGATCGGTCCCGCCCGGCTCGCGGGCGGCGCTCTCGTCGCCGACTTCGGCCCCTTCGAAGTCCGCTCCTTCACCGTGAAGCTGGGCCCGGCCCCGGCCCGCACCGCCGCGCCGACGTTCGCGACGCTGCCCCTCACCTACGACGTTTATGCGACGACGCGCGACGGCGAGGTCCCGGTCGGCGGGTTCGACGCCGAAGGCCGGTCGATGCCGGCCGAAATGCTCCCGGCCCGCATCGCTTACAATGGGATCGAATTCGCCCTCGGACCGGCCGGCGAACGGAACGCCATGACCGCCCGCGGCCAGGTCCTGGATCTCCCCGGCAACGCGAACGGCCGCGCTTACATTCTCGCCGCGTCGGCCGCAGGCGACCAGAAGGCCGTGTTCAAAGTCGGCGAGAAACCGGCCGAGCTCACGGTCCAGGACTGGGGCGGATACATCGGCCAGTGGGACAACCGCGTCTGGACGAGCCGGCAGGAATACGGGCCCGGCCCCCGCGGCGGCGCTCCCCGCCTTATGACGATCCAGGAATACACGGCTCTTATCCCCGGCTATGTCAAACCGGCTCCTGTGGCCTGGTTCGCCTCGCACCGGCACCTTCAGGACGGGACGAACGATCCCTATGCCTATTCTTATCTTTTCGCCTACGAGATCGAGGTCCCGGCCGGGGCGGCGTCCCTGACGCTCCCGGCGAACGACCGGATCCGCGTCCTGGCCGTCACCGTCTCGGACGAAGGCGCGCCGGTGCGCCCGGCCCGGCCGCTCTTCGACACCCTCGTTCGCTGAGGCCCGTCCAATTATTTTGACAGAACCTTGACAACTTTCGCCGGCCGCGATGCTATTTAAGGAGCGGCAGGCCAAAGAACCGCCAAGGAAAGGACGATCGCCTCATGACGGGAGCGACGCGGTCTCCAAAAGATCGGTTATTCACGGCGTCCGCGAGGATCCTGCTCGCCATCCTCTTTATCGCAGGTCTCAGCGGCGCTCTCCTTCAAGCCGGGGACAAGCGCGGGGCGACGGTCTCGGTCAAGCTGACCGACGGCACCCTGGCCTACGGCGAGCTCGTCCGCGTCGAGCCGACCCGGCTTGTCCTATCCGCCGAGCGCGGCCGGACGAAGCGGACAGTCGCCATCGAAGCGATCGCCACGATCCAGGTCTTCAGGGAGAGACGTTTCGAGCCTCGCCTGCTCAACGGGGCGGCGCTCGGCGTCTTTGCCGGCCTTCTCGCCTCCTCATCCAACCGGGACTATCACGACGATTACGCGCCGACCCTGGCTCCGTCCTTGTTGGGGGTCGCGGGCTTGCTGGCCGGTCTTGGACTTGAAGCCGCCGGCAAGAGGTCGGAAACGATCTCGCTCGAAGGCCTTTCATCGACGCTCCGGTCGAGTCTGCTGAACGACCTCGAGGCCGACAGTCGCGACCACAGAGCCGGACACCGCGATTGGCTGGGCGGCTTTCGTCTCTCGCTGAGGCCCTATTTCCACCCGCCCCTGCCGATCCGCCTGGACGGCGCGGCCTCGCTTCCCGCGCCGTATGGCTCAACCGCGACCGAGGCGACCCACCGGAAGGACCAGAGCTATCCCAACCGGCTGGGGCGCGTTCGCGTCGACTACGGGCTTCGTCCCTGGCTCTTCCTGGGATTCGAGTTCGCATCCCTGGGCGGCCATCAGGTCGGCGCCGTCGACTACCCGAGCGTCGTCCGGGACGGCCAAACATGTGTCTCGGGCTTGTTCACCTCCGGCACCGTCGAGGCGACAGCGGCCGTCCTGGGGGTCAGCCTCGGGGCCGCCTCCGGCCCCAGGGTGGAGCTGGGGGCGGGCCTGGCCTTCTCTTCCCTGAGGGAATTCGGCCCGATCGAGGGCTCGCCATGGATCGGGGACGCCCCGCGCTCGTTCCGGCTCAAGGCAAGCCCCGTCTTCCAGCTCGGGGCGTCGTGGGAATTCTCGCCGGGCGACGCGATATCGGGAGGCGTCTTCGCCGGCTATATGGTCCTCAGACCCATGCTGCCGGCGACAACGTTCAACGGAGGGCTGAGCTTCTATCCGGGGACGGAATTGGGCACCGACAGGCCCGTGGCCTTTCGACTGGACTCGGAGCTGACCTTTCCGGCCCAGCATGTCGGCCTGAGCGGCTTCAATTTCGGGGTCTTCATCCGCATCAAGTAGACTGCTCCGCTCCTGCGCAGGCCCCCCCGACGGGCCTCTACCGTCATTCCCCGCCGATCTGCAGGACCTTGATGCGGAAGGACGGCGCGGCCATGGCCTCGTTCAGGTCGAGGTCGTCGGCGACCAGGTCGAGTCCGTTGAAGATCTCCTCGGCCGTGCCCGCGATCGTCAGTCCCTTCACCGGGAAGGCGATCTGGCCGTTCTCGATCCAGAGCCCGGAGGCGCCGCCGCTGAAATTGCCGTTGACCGGATTGATGCCGTAGCCCGTGACCTCCTTGACCAGGAGACCGGTCTTCGTGGCCTTGATGATGTCCTCGAGCTTGGCCGTCCCCGCGGCCATGAAGAAGTTGTGCGGCCCGATCCCGGGCAGGCTGCCGAAGTCGCCGCGCGAAGCATTGCCCGTGCTCTTGACCCCGGCACGTTTGGCCACGGCGGTATTGTAAAGGAAGCTTTTCAGCACGCCTTTGTCGACGATGACCCGTTTCTGGGTCGGCACGCCTTCGCCGTCGAACGGGGCGCTGGCCATCCCTTTCTCGCGTGTACCATCATCGATGACGGTGATGAGCTCCGAGCCGATCTTCTGACCCAGCTTTTGGGCCAGGAAGCTCGCGCCCTGCAGGACGCGCTCGCCGTCAACGGCGCCCAGGATGCCGCCGAGCAGCATGCTCGAGACGTCGGTGTGGAAGATGACCGCGGTCCGCTGCGTCTTGACCGGCCGCGGATTGAGGGCATCGATGGCGTCCTTGGCCGCCTTGGCGGCGACCTCCTCGGCCGGCTTGAGGTCCCCGTAGAAGCGGCGGCTGCAGGAATCGCCGCCTGACGACTTCTGCTCGCCCTTCTCGGCGACGATCGAAACGCCGAAGCCGCAGCCCGACGAACGATAGCTCTTGCTGAGTCCGTTGGAGTTGGCGACGGCCACCTCGCCCTCGGCTTCCCTGTAGCTCGCACCGTCGCTCTTGGTGACGCCGGGGATCGCCAGGGCCAGCTTTTCGGTCCGCTTGGCCAAGTCGATCTTCTCGTCCATCGACACCTGGGCGATGCGGGGATCATAGAGCCCGGCCACCTCGGTCGTACCTTTGTCGTCCGTCAGGACATTGTTCTCGTCGGGCGTCGTGATCCGGGCGAACTCGATGGCCCGGCCGACCGCGTCGTCCAGGGCCTTGCCGCCCAGGTCGTTGGAGCTGGCGAAGGCCATCCGCCCCTTGACGAAGACGCGGATCCCGGCCCCGGCCGCCGAAGCCTCCTGGACCGTCTCGATTTCGCCCTTGCGCACGTCGAGGCTCAGGTTGCGGGCCGTCTCGATGTAGACCTCGGCCGCGTCGGCGCCCTTCCGCAGGCAGGTCTTGACCAGCTGTTCCGATAGTCCCTTGATGTCCATCGTCGTTGTCCTTTCCGCGCCTCAGCGCGCCCTCGAGCCGCCGACGTTGATGCCCCGGATCCGCACCGTGGGCTGCCCGGCCGTGACCTCGGCCGCCTGGCCCTTTCCGCAGATCCCCGGCCCGAAGTCGAGGTCGTCCCCGACCGCGTCGACACCCTTG
>CAZIQR010000189.1:0-5103 GCA_964541055.1 uncultured Eubacteriales bacterium | reverse complement strand
AAGAAGACGGCGGCGGCGGCGGCGACGTTGAGGGAGGTGACCTTGCCGCCGAGAGGGATCGACAGGATCTTGTCGCAGGTCTTCTTGACGAGGGGCCGGAGGCCGCGGCCCTCCGAGCCGAGGACGATGCCGACCGGGCCGGTGTAGTCGAACGAATACCAGGGCTCGTCTCCCGATCCCTCCGCGCCGACGAGCCAGAGGCCCTTTTCCTTGAGCTCCTCCATGGCCCGGACGAGATTGGTCACGCGGGCGACGGGGAGATGTTCGAGGGCCCCGGCCGAGACGGTGTCGACCGTCTCGGTCAGCCCGGCGGAGCGGCGCTCGGGGAGGACGATGCCGTCGGCGCCGGCCCCCTCGGCGCTGCGGACGATGGCCCCCAGGTTCTGGGGATCCTCCACCTCGTCGAGGATGACCACGAACGGCTTGGCGGAGCGGGCCAGGATCTCGTCGAGGGTCGCGTAGGCCTTGGGCGCGACCTCGGCCATGACGCCCTGGTGGCCCGGCGCGATCTGGTCGAGCCGCCTCGACGGGACGAAGACGACCGGGACGTGACGGGCCTTGGCTTCCCGGATGACCTCGCCGATCCGGGCGTGGCCTTTTTCCTCTTGAACGAAGACCTTGTTGACCCGCTCGGGCGCGGACCGGAGGGCTTCGAGAAGGGGATTGATGCGGATGATCCTGTCCATGGGGCGCTCCCAGGGGATTATATCAGGTTGTCTCGGCCAAGAGCATCGGGTAAAATGGTGCCATGGTTCCGACGGAGGCGGGTCATGCCGGATAGCATCAAAACGACCAGGATCTCATTCGTCGTCGCCGCGGCGCTCGAGTTCGCGACGGCGGCGCTCCTGCTCTTTCTGTTCTTCGCCGGGGCCGCCCTGATCGGCTTCGGGACGGAGCGGGCCGGCCTGCTCGGCAGCGCCCTGATCGGCGCGGCGGGCATCATCCTGGCCGTCGTCTTCGCCGCCTTCGGGGTCCTCGACCTTCTCATCGCGGCCGGCATCGCCAAGGGCAAAGTCTGGGCCCGCTATGCCGGCGTCGTCGTCGCCGTCATCTCTCTCTTGGCCTTCCCGATCGGCACCATCCTCGGCGGCATCGCCCTGATGGGCCTCCTCGGCCGCGACGCCGCCGACTGGTTCGGGACGCCCGGGACGCGCCGGCCGGTCTCCCAGGTCCCGCCCGGCGGGGAGCGGAGTCTTCGAAGCGGACCATCAGAATAGCAGCGAAGTAGCTCGGAGCTGCTATTCTGAGAGATACCTTAGCAAAGTAGATTGGCTTTATCGGCGAGGAGAACCGTCTTTGGCCACCCGTAAGATCATCGAGATCGACCGCGACAAGTGCGACGGCTGCGGCCTGTGCACGACCGCCTGCGTCGAGGGCGCGCTGGCCCTTGACGCCGAGAACAAGGCCGTCCTTGTACGCGAGATCTTTTGCGACGGCCTGGGCGCCTGCCTGGACGTCTGCCCGACCGGCGCGCTCGAGGTCGTGGACCGGGAGAGCGAGGCCTATGATCCCGGGGCGGCCTTCGATCACGTCCTCGAGATGCGCGGGGTCGCGGCGGCCTTCAAGGTCCACGGGGCGGGCGGCGAGCACGCCTCTCACGGCCACGGCGGCTGCCCGGGAAGCCGGGCCCTCGATATCCCGTGCGGATCCGACGGCGCCGCCGTGCCGGCCGGTCCCGCTCTCTCGCGGCTTAGCCAGTGGCCGGTCCAACTCCATCTCATCTCGCCGGCGGCCCCCTATTTCCAGGACAGCGATCTCCTCGTCGCCGCCGACTGCACCGCCTTTGCCCTGGGCGGGTTCCACGAGGAGCTCCTCAAAGGCAAGAAGCTGGTCATTGCCTGCCCCAAGCTTGATGAGACCGGAGGATACATCGAAAAGCTGGCCGAGCTCATCAAGCGCAACGCCCTCCGGTCGCTCACCGTCGCGATCATGACCGTGCCCTGCTGTTCGGGCCTGGAACGGATCGTCCGGCTGGCCGTCGCCCGCGCCGGCGTGCCGCTCGACCTGAAAAAGGTCGTGGTCGGGATCGACGGGAAGATCGTTCCGGCGGCCTGAACCCGGGTCAGACGGAAAGGGCGATCAGCAGCTGGGCGGGGAAATAGGTCCCCAGGATGATGATCTGCGCCGGGCCGATCTTTCTTCCGAACCGGTCGTAGGCCAGGACCGAGTCCGAGATCAGGAACAGGATCGCGCCGGCGAACGCCAACAGCGGCTTTGTCCCGCCGCGGTCGACGAACCGGCAGGCCGCGAACCCCGCCATGACGGTGATGGCCGCGATATAGACGAAGACCGGGAGCTTGAGCGGGCCGAGCCCGGGCCTGAGGATGAAGAACATCAGCAATCCGAAGAGAATGAAGGGCAGGAACACCGATACCGGGACCGGGTATCCCGGCGAGGGTTTGAAGGCCAGGATGTAGAAGACCTGGGCGATGAGGAAGGCGGCGAGGCCCGCCTGGAACCATTTTTCGGCCAGGGCCAGGGCGTAATCGCCGAGGAGCGAGAAGGCCAGGCCGGCCAGGATGAGCGTTTTGTAGGCCGCGGGGACGGGGACGGGCGCGAGCGCGGCCGCGGCGATGATGAGGGCCGTCGTCAGAGGCTTGACGATCCGGAACGCGCTCCTCGGGCCCTTGGCGTCGAGGCGGATGGCGAGAACGGCCGCAATGACCGCGCCAACGGAGAGAACGAGGGCGGGCGTGGACCAGAGCATGTCTTATGTCCCTTCAGCCTTTTCGCGGCGCAGGCGCTCGCGGGCGTCGTCGAACATCGGCTCGGCGTAGGCGCTCGGCCAAGTCCGCTCCTCGAACGTCCGCTTTTCGACCATCTTCAGGAAGCCCTCGAACTCATGAAAATAAGACCCGTAGATGTGGAAGCTGTCGACGAGGTCGGCGTAGCGGCCGACCCTCACGACCCGGCCGGTTCTCTCCGCCACTTGGGCGGCGACCAGGCGCTGCAGGTCGGTCAGGGCGAAGACGTTCATGTAGGCGGCCTTGTAGGCGTCGCGTGACCGCCAATGCGAATTCATGTTGAGAACGGGCGTCCCGGATCCGTCCTCGAGGATGCGGAACCAAAGGCGCTGCAGGCAGGGCGGATCGTCGGTCCGGGCGTCGAGCTTGGGGTTCCAGGTGATGGCTTGGGCCCGGCGGGTGTGGCCGGTCTTGGCCAGGCGGCCCACGGCGGCCGCGACCTGATCGACGGTCTCGCCCTCGATGTCGTAAGCGAAGAGCCGCTTGTGGTAGGTGTAGGTCCACTTGCCCTCTTCCGGGCAGATCCAATGGTCGTGCACCCCGTCGACGACTTCCTGCCTGTAGATCTCGAGGTCTTCGAGGCCGCCGGGAAAGGCCCGGTGGATGCGCGGCTCGGCGAACGGGTCCTCGACGGTCCAGAGCATGGTGCAGTCCCGGCTCGGCGGGTCGCCGGGCTTGTCGTATTCCGTTTTGATGGGAACGCCCTCGCGCCAACAGGCCAGGACCGCCTTTTCCCAGGCCTCGGGCAGGGTCCGCCCGGCGACGGACAGGGTCGGGATGTTTCCGTTCATGGGCTCTCCTCTTTCCCCTCGCTTTTAGCATAGGGTCGCCGTCCCGTCAACGCGTCTTAGAGGGGTCTGACGTGCACTTTTTAAGTTTTTTGCCCGTTATTGGCGAAAAAAAGTTAAAAAGTGCAGGTCTGACCCCGTCTTATTGAAGGCCGGCCCGGAATGCGATATTGTTCCCCCTCAGGAGGCGGCCGTGCCCGAACCCGACGTGTCCATCGTCTATTACGAATCGCCCATCGGGACGATCGAGATCCGGGGGACGGAGGCGGGCGTCTCGGACCTGAACTTCGTCGACCTCAAGGAGGAGCGCGCGGCGCGGCGGATCAAGGCCGCCCCGCCGGGCCCGGTCACCGACGCCCTGGCCCAGCTCGAAGGCTATTTCCGGGGCACCCGCAAGGCCTTCTCCGTCAAGCTCGACCTCCACGGCACGCCCTTTCAGATGAGGGTCTGGACCGAGCTCCTCAAGATCGGCTTCGGCCGGACAACGACCTATAAGGCCCTGGCCGCCGCCGTCGGCAACGCCGCCGCGACGCGGGCCGTCGGCGGGGCCAACCACGGCAACCCCGTCTCGATCATCGTCCCCTGCCATCGCGTCGTCGGCATCGCCGGCCAGCTGACCGGCTACGGGGGCGGTCTCTGGCGCAAGGAGTGGCTGCTGCGCCACGAGGGGGGAAGCCGACTTTTCGTTTGACAGCCTGGCCGCGACTGGGCTTAGAATAGGCACCGTTCGACCCGAAGGAGGCCCTCATGATCGACACGATCGCCCAGTTGTTCCTCAACACGACAAAAACCTACGTCAAGGACGATCTCCTGGCCGCCAAGAAGGACGGCCGGTACGCGCCCATCCCGACCGAGGAATTCGCCCGCCGCGTCCGCCACCTGTCCCTCGGCCTGGCCGATTTCGGGCTCACCCCCGGCGAGAAGCTGGTTATCCTCTCCGAGAACCGTCCGGAGTGGACGATCACCGACTTCGCCGTCCTCTGCGCCGGCGGCATCACCGTGCCCATCTACACCTCGCTCATGCCCGAGCAGATCAAGTTCATCATCAACGACGCCGACGCCCGGATCGTCGTCGTCTCGAACCGCGACCTCTGGCTCAAGGTCGATGCCGTCCGCGCCGAGCTCCGTAGCGTCCATCATTTCGTCTTGATCGACGAGGAAGGGCCGCAGGGCATGATGACCCTGTCCGAGATCATGGCCCGCGGCAAGACGATCGCCGACAAGACGCCGGACCTCTTCGCGAAGCGGGCCCTGGCCGTCAAGCCCGACGACATGGCCTCGATCATCTACACTTCGGGCACGACCGGCACCCCCAAGGGGGTCATGCTGACCCACGCCAACTTCGTCTCGAACTCCAAGGCCCTCGATGCCGTGACCGAATTCACCGTCAAGGACGTCATCCTCTCCTTCCTGCCCCTTTCCCACGTCCTCGAGCGCATGACGACCTTCTCGTTCCTCTACAAGGGCGCCTCGATCTATTACGCCGAGAGCATCGAGACCGTGGCGGAGAACCTCCTCGAGGTCCGGCCGACGATCATGATCAGCGTCCCCCGCCTCTTCGACAAGATCTA
>CAZIQR010000188.1:0-5145 GCA_964541055.1 uncultured Eubacteriales bacterium | reverse complement strand
GGCGGCCGCGGCCGCCCCGGTGCGGAGGAGATCACGGCGGGAGAACTTACGGGTTTTGGGCATGGGACGATCCTCTCGGCGAGACATTCCGGGACATTATATGACTTTTTCCGGAAGATTGGGACGGGACCGGCGTCTAATGGAATGGATGTCCCCGTGCCATCCCGCCCGCATTTTGCGAATCCCCCCAAGGAGGTCGGAGTGCGTCGCTTTCTGACCCAAATCCATCGTCCGGCGGCCCTGCTGCCGCTCCTCGCCGTTCTGGCCCTCGGCGCCGCGGCCGGTCCCGCGGCCGGGCAAGGCCAGCCCGGCTACCATGATCACGCCGCATTGACCAAGGCTCTTCAGGCCCTGGCCGGCGCGAACAAGACCTCCGTCAAGCTGGCGTCGATCGGCAAGACGGCCGGCGGCCGCGACATCTGGGCCCTCGAGATCGCCGCTCCCGGCGCCGTCCCGCCGGAGAAGCGCCCGGCCCTGCTCATCGCCGCGGGCTTCGAGGGCGACAGTCTCGTCGGCAGCGAGATCGCCCTGGCCACCGCCGAAAGCCTGGCCAAGAATCCGGCCTCCGAGGCCACGGTCTATCTCGTGCCTCGCGTCAATCCCGACGGCGCCGAGGGCTTCTTTGCCCCGCTCAAGACGGGGGCGAAGACGAACCTCGAGCCCTATGACGACGACAACGACGGCCGCGTCGACGAGGACGGCCCCGAGGACCTCAACGGCGACGGCCTGATCACGGTCATGCGCGTCCCGGCCGCCGGCGGCGAATACATGATCGACCCCGAAGACCCCCGGCTCATGAAGCGGGCCGACCCGAAGAAGGGCGAGACCGGGGCCTTCAAGCTCACCACCGAAGGGATCGACAACGACGGCGACGGTTTTATTAACGAGGACCCGCCGGGCGGTACCGATCCCGGCCGTAATTTCGCCCACGAATACCCCTATTACAAGCCCGGCGCCGGGCCGCACATGGTCAGCGCCGCCGAGACCCGGGCCCTGATGGCCTGGATCGTCGCCCACAGGAACGTCGCCGCCGTCCTGACCTTCGGAGAGAGCGACAACCTCATCGTGCCGCCGACGAGCGCCGGCCGGATCGGGCCGGCCCGCGAGCTCGACTTGGTCCGGTTCGCGGACACGGCCGTGACGGCCGCCCGCTCCGCCGGCTTTATCCAGACGGGCGGGGCGATGGGCTTCGGCCGCGGCGGCCGGATGATGATGGGTGATTTCTCGTTCGAGATGCTCACGGGCGGCGGGCGGCAGGCTCAGCGCGGAGCCCAGGCCCAGGGCGGCGCGGAGTCCTCCCGCTTCATGATGCCGGACCGCAAGGCGGCCACCACCGTCGCCTCGGGCGATTATGATTATTTCAAGGCCGTTTCGGACAAATATATCGAGATGACCGGCATCCGGCAGCCGCTCTATGTGCGCGAGCCGCAGGGCGCCTTCTTCCAGTATGCCTATTTCCAGCTGGGCCTGCCCGCGTTCTCGACGCCCGGGTTCGGCCTGACGACGGCCGAGCCGGGGCCGGGACGCCGCATGGCGGGCGGCGCGGCCCAGGGCCCCGGCGAGGGCGGTCCTGCGGGCCAAGCCGGCCGGGCCTCGTCCGGCGGGGCCTCGATCACGGCCATCGTCGCTTCGGGCGGGCCCGAGGGCTTCACTATGACGCAGATGGGCCCGGGCGGCGGCATGGGCGGCTTCGGCCAGGGCCAGGCCGCCGGCGGCGGGCCGGCCGCGGCCGCGGCGGCGCCCGGCATCGACAAACAGGTCCTCAAGTGGCTCGACGGCGAGAAGATCGACGGCTTCGTCCAGTGGACCAAGGTCAAGCATCCCGAATTCGGCGAGGTCGAGGTCGGAGGCTTCAAGCCCTACGCGGTCACCAATCCGCCGGCGGCCAAGCTGGCCGAGCTCGGCGCCGCCCACGCCAAATTCGCCGCCTATCTCCTCTCGCGGTTCCCGCGGGTCCGGGCGGCCTCGTTCGAGGCCACGGCCCTCGGCGGCGGGCTCTACCGGGTCAAGGCCGAGATCGAGAACGCCGGCTTCTGGCCGACGTCGCTGGCCCAGGCCGTGACCGCCCGCTCGGTCAAGCCGACCATGGTCCAGCTCGGCGTCGAACCCGGCGCGGTCGTCTCTGGCAGCGCCAAGACCTCGTTCCTCCAGACGCTCGCCGGCTCCGGCAGCCGGGCGAAATACGACTGGCTCATCAAGGGCAAAACCGGCGACGTCGTGGAGCTCCTGGTGCAGTCCGAAAAGGGCGGGTCGGCGACCGCCCGGGTGACCCTGAAGTGAAGGAAGCGACGATGAGAACGCACAAGATCCTGATCCTGGCCCTGGCCGCGGCGGCCGGGCTGCTCCTCCTGGCCCCCTTCGCCCCGGCCCAGAAAGCGTCCGATCCGGCCTTCAAGATCAAGCTCGACTTCGACCGCTGGCACGATTCGAACGAGCTGGCCGCCGACATGAAGCGGCTCCAGGCCGCCTTCCCCAAGTTCCTGAAGCTCGAGTCCATCGGCAAGAGCCATGACGGCCGGGACCTCTGGCTCATGACCATCAACAATCCCGCCACCGGTCCGGAATCGGGCAAGGCGGGCATGTACATCGAGGCCAACGTCCACGGCAACGAGATCCAGGGCGGCGAGGTCTGCCTCTATACGATCTGGTACCTCATGGAGAACTACGGCCGCATCCCGGACGTGACCCGGATGGTGGACGAGCGGGTCTTCTACATCATTCCGACGGTCAACCCCGACGGGCGGCAATACTTCATGGAGAGCCCGGGCGGCAACGCCCGGTCCGGGCACGTGCCGGTCGACGACGACAACGACGGCCTCTTCGACGAGGACCCGCCCGAGGACATCAACGGCAATGGCATCGTCGAGCAGATCCGCAAATACGTCCCGGGACAGGGCAACTATCGTATCAGCCGGACGAACCCCGACGTGCTCGAGCCCGTGCCGTTCGGCGAGACGGGCGATTACATCCTCCTCGGCCAGGAGGGCATCGACAACGACGGCGACGGGATGGTCAACGAGGACGGGCCCGGAAGCTACGACGGCAACCGGAACTGGCCCAGCGACTGGCAGCCCAATTATGTCCAGAGCGGAGCCATGGACTACCCGTTCCAGCTGCCCGAGGCCAAGGCGGTGTCCGATTTCCTCAAGGCCCACCCCAATATCGCCGGCGTCCAGTCCTACCACAACAGCGGCGGCATGATCCTGCGCGGCCCGGGCGCCGCGGCCGTCGGGGAGTACCCGATGAGCGACACCCGGTTCTACGACGAGCTCGGGCAGAACGGGGAGCGCATCCTGCCCTTCTACCGCTACCTCGTCATCTGGAGCGGCCTCTACACCGTGCACGGAGGCTTCATCGACTACACCAACGACGGCCTGGGCATCATCTCGTTCTCGAACGAGCTCTGGAGCAACGACCAGTACTTCACGAGCCCCGCCCTTAAGGACGAGCAGGCCGACCCGTCGAGCCCCATCGCGCCGGCCCAATCGCGGTATTATTTCGACCGCTACCTCGAGCTCGGCGACGAATACGTCAAGTGGGCCCCCTTCGATCACCCCCAGTTCGGCAAGGTCGAGATGGGCGGCGTGTGGAAGAAGTTCCAGGGCCGCGTCCCGCCCCGGTTCATGAACGAGGAGCTCTGCCACCGGAACATGGCCTTCTCCCTCTACCAGGCCGACCAGATGCCGCTCATCCGCCTCGCCGGGGCCGAGGTCGAGAGGATCGGCGGCGACGTCTATCGCGTTTACGTCGACATCACCAATCCCCGGGTGGCCCCGACCATCATGGCCCGGGCGGCCCAGAACGGGACCGTCCGGCCGGACCTCCTGCTTGTCGGCGGCAAAGGGATCGAGGTCGTGGCGGCGAGCTTCGTCGACAACAGGACCGTCTACAAGGTCAATCCGTCGGTGACGCCGCTCGTCGACCAGAAGGACCTCAAGCGGATCCTCGTCCGGAACGGCCAGCCGGGCAAGACCACCCGGACGGCGGTCCTGATCGTCAAGGGATCGGGGCCGGTGACGGTGACCTACGACAGCGTCAAGGGCGGGAAGGCGAGCGTCACGGTCGCCCTGAAATAAGGTCCGTTCGGCCTGGCCGCGCGCCGCCCATGGCCTCGACCACCTCGGGGGGGCTTGAAGGCCATCAGAACAGGCCCTTCACCTTGCCGGTCTCGAGATCGAGGTCGACGTCAAAGTAGCCCGGCCGCGTCGGCAGCCCGGGCATGGTCCGCATGTCGCCGCAGAGCGGGTAGAGGAAGCCGGCCCCGACGCTGGCCCGGATGTCGCGGACGGGCAGGCGGAAATTGCGCGGCACGCCCTTCAGGGCCGGGTCGTGGCTCAGGCTGAGATGGGTCTTGGCCATGCAGATCGGCAGCTTGTCGAAGCCCAGCCGCGTGTAGAGCTCGACCTTGGCCTCGGCTTCGGGCGTGTAGTCGACGCCGTCGGCCCCGTAGATCTGGGTCGCGATCGTCTCGATCTTCTTCTTGATGTCCCACTCGAGCGGGTAGAGGAACTTGAAATTCGAGGGTTTGCCGCAGGCCGCGATTACCGCCTTGGCCAGGGCCACGGCCCCGGCGCCGCCGTCGGCCCAGTGGGTCGAGGGGACGGCGTCGTCGGCCCCGACGGCCAGGGCCGCCTTGCGGATGAGCTCGATCTCGGCCTCCGTGTCCGTGGTGAAGCGGTTGATGGCCACGACGACCGGCGCGCCGAAGCGGCGGGCGTTGGTGATGTGGGCCGTGAGGTTGGCCAGGCCCTTGGCGAGGAGGTCCAGGTTCTCCTCCGTGTATTCGGGCGCCAGGGGCTTGCCGGCCACCACCTTGGGCCCGCCGCCGTGCATCTTGAGGGCCCGGACCGTGGCCACGAGGACGACGCAGCTCGGCCGGAGGCCGCTCGCCCGGCATTTGATGTTCATGAATTTTTCCATGCCGCAGTCGGCCCCGAAGCCGGACTCCGTGACGACATAGCCGTCCTTCCCGACGAGGCGGAGGGCGATCTGGTCGGCGATGATGGACGAGTTGCCGTGGGCGATGTTGGCGAACGGGCCGGCATGGACGATGGCCGGCGTGTTCTCGACGGTCTGCATGAGGTTGGGCATGATGGCGTCCTTCATCAGGACGGTCAGGGCCCCGGCGACGCCGAGGTCGTCGGC
>CAZIQR010000187.1:0-5150 GCA_964541055.1 uncultured Eubacteriales bacterium | reverse complement strand
AGGAGCGAGCCGATGGGCTGCTCCATCTTTTCCAGAGTCGAATCGTATTCCTGGACGTAGATCTCGCGTTTGTTGACCCGCCCGGCCACCCGCTCGGCCTCGCCGACGGTCACAGCCCGGCGGGCCTTGCTGATGAGGTCGAGGTACTCGGGCGGCGTCCCCGTGGTCGTCTTGAAGGCCGTGCCGCCGACCGGTATGGCCGACGTATACCTCATGTAACGGGCGTAGAGCCGGCCGGCGTCGCCCAAGTTGAGGCAGGGGTTGACGGCCTCGATGCTGCCGCGCAGGGTGCTGAAGTAGATGATCTGGTCGGCGATGACCGGGTCGGCCCAGACCTTGCTGCCCGTGCCGAGCTCGCCCCGTTGGAAGCTGGCCGGGCGGTCGAGCCGCTCGGGCACGCCGAGGTACCATTCGACGTCGACGTCTGTCCCGCCGTTGTCGACGAGGGCGACGAAGGAATAATCCCGGTCGGTGGGGGCCCGGTCGTCGCCGCCGGTCCCAAAGTAGACCCGGGCCCGGGCCGGCCCGCCTTCGAGGGGATCGACCCAAACGACCGGTTTGGTGATGATCGGGTAGTTGAGATGGTCTGTGTAGATCGCGGTGAGGCTCCACCCGTTCGGGTTTGTGCCGGTCACGTCCATGCGGTAGAGGCGGCCGTCGGTGTCGGCCGTGTAGACATAATCGACGAAGCCGTTCTGGTCGAGGTCGATGGCGGTCGGCGAGGCGACGAGAGCGACGGGGATGTTCGCGTATCGGTAAGGAGCCCGGTCGCCGGAGAAGACGGAGGCGGAGCTCGTGTTGACGTTGCCGACGGACCGGTTCCGGAGGATCGCTCCGGTATCGAGGCGGACGACGTAGAAGAACCGCCCGGCGTGGTTCGCGGCCGGGTCGTTGTCGTAGCCCGAGCCCATGAAGGCCACCCAGCGGGCCGTACCGAGGTGGTTGACCTTGCCGATGGCCGGGACCGACCAGGTCTCGCCCATGCAGATCCGATTGTCGCCGTCCTTGTGATAGATCTCCCAGAGCGGCTGGGGATCCGATGGATCGGTGACGTCGAGGGCCCAGTAATAGTTCAGGCTGCCGGCGTAGGTGCTGCCGCTGCCCGGCCCCTGGCCGGTGACGAGGACCGTCCGCCAGGCCCCGTTGATCTGGACGTCGGCCACCGACGCCGTTCCGTCGCAGTAGACGTCGTGGGCGTAGTAACGGGTGCCGTTGGCAGCGTCGACCGCGTACATGTTCTTGAGCTTGGGCAGGAGGTTGTAGGGGATGAAGCCCCAGAGTTCCTCGCCGGTGGCGGCGTCGAAGCAGTGGAGCATGCCGTCGTTGGCCCCGACGTAGACGACCTTGAGCCTCGAAGCGTAGGCGGCCATGAACTCGGCATAGCCCGTCCCCTTGTAGGCGGGGTCCTCCGACGGGGGCCCGACGACGACCGGCGTCGAGTGGTTGATGTCGCCGAGCTTCCAATAACGGTCCTCGCCGCGGATGAAGTCGACCAGGCCCGCGTTGTCGTTGTTGACGTCTTGGAGGCACCAGGCCAGGCTGCCGACGGTCGAGAGGTTGCCGAGGTTGGCCCGGGTGAAGTCCTGCCGGGACAGCTCGCCGGTGACGCTCCCGTTGGCCCGGATGGCCGTGTAGACCGTCCGCGAGTCCGGGGCGCGGGCGTTGAGAAGCTCGCCGGCATCCCAGAAGATCTCGGCGCCCGCGATCAGCGTCCGTCCCGTGGCGGAGTCGAGGTCCGAGGTCGTGATCGTCCGCAGCTCCGACGTCGAAGATTGGGTGAAGGAAACGGCCGAAACGTCGTAGGCCCGGAGCTGGCCCTCCCAGCCCGGGAAGACGAAGGACGAGCCGATGACGAGTTTTTTACTGATCCCGCTCGCAGTGACGATGGTCGCCGCGGCCGAGGCCCGCGAATATTCGCGGCGGTCGACGTAGGTGTACTCGAGCTCGAGGATGTCGACCCAGGGGCTCTCGAAGGAGGCCCCCGTGTACTCGGCCATGGGATCTTCGGTGGCCGTCAGGATGGCCCGCCACCTCAGGTCGGCCCCGAAGTTGTTGAAGTTGTGCCAAGGGAGGTCCGTGGCGCTCGCGATCTGGGCGCCCTCGAAGCGGCGGTAGAACTCCCAGGCCTGGCCGCCGTTGTTGGAGAAGTAGAGCTCGACGGCCAACCCGTCGCTCGACCCGCCCCGGACACCTTGGAAGAGCCGACGGACGCGGACCTGGGTGACGGCGTGGAGACGGGGATCGATGACGCCCTCGGTGATGTCGGTCGACTGGGCCTGGCCGTAGAGGGCGAAGACCTCGGCCAGCTGGTTGATGACGAGATAATAGTCGCCGGAATGATTGGCGTCGGCGATGACGATGTCGAGGTCGCCGTCCTGGTCGTAGTCGAGCGGCGTGCTCATGTCGACGTCGTAGCTCGGGGGGATGATGGGGTTGCAGCCGTTGAGGCAGGTGAACAGCCAGTCGACGTCTGTGACCGTCTCCTCCTCGCCCTCCGGATTGATGATGACGGTCTCCTTGAGGCCCATGTTGCGCATGAACCACATCCGGGCCTCGTTGCCGGCGTTCCAGCGGTCGGTGGCCACGAAGATGTCGGGCCAGCCGTCGTTGGTGAAGTCGACGCCCAGCGAGCCGACCGAGCCCGTGCAGTTCGGGTCGGGGATGGCCAGCTCCTTGCGGGTGAAGTGGCCCAGCCCGTCGTTCTCGTAATAGACGAGGTAGGCGATGTCGTTGACCGTGCCGCCGACGACGTCGATGTCGCCGTCGTTGTCGAAATCCCCCGCGGTCACGCACGAGCCGCCGCGGCCGACGGTGAAGCCCGTCCCGTGGTCGTAGGCCAGCTCGGCGATCTGGAACTCGGCGAGGGCGAAATCGCCCGGGCCGGGGTTGCGGACGAGATAGATCCGGTCCTGGCTGATGGCCAGGACGTCGACGTCGCCGTCCTTGTCGATGTCGACGGAGTGGAGATGGTCGGCCGCCCAGTTGATGTAGATGCGGGCCGTCTGGAAGCGGGCCGTGAAGTTGAGGTTCGGGGACTGGTCGGCGGGCCGGAACTCGGGCTCGAAGGGCGTGCCGACATTGATGTACATGCAGGCCAGGAAGTTCGTGTAGCCGAACTCGTCGGCCGAGTTCCTCATGAAGAAGAAGTCGAGCAGGCCGTCGCCGTTGTAGTCGCCGACGGTCAGGCTGGCCGGGCCGGTGTACACATTGAATTCATCGAAGACCTTGGAGGTGTCCACGAAGAGCGGCGCGGCGTCGCCGTGGGTCGCGTACTGATTGCGGATGAGGAGGAGCCGCGACTGGAACGGAAGGGCGGCGAACTGGCCCGAGATGTCCAGGCCGATGAGGTCCGGGTAGCCGTCGCCCGTGAAGTCGCCGGACGCGCAGGAATAGATCCGGGCGCCCATGCTCGAAGGCTGGGTCATGGCGAAGTTGGCCCCCAGCCGGGGCAGCATGATCGGCCCGGAGGGCCACTGGGCGATGGCCGAATTGGCGTTGTCCTTGTAGTCCGTGCCGTCGAAGTTCTCCTCGAAGGTCCTCGTGTACTCGGTGCAGGCTTGGGCCGCCTGGGCCCAAACGTGCCGGGCGACGTGCGTCGCGGCGGCGAGGACGCAGAGCGCGGCGAGAACATAAAGGCTCCCTTGGCGCTTCAAGCCTTTGTGTGTCATAGCGATTCCCCTTTCTCGGGGTCTCAGGACCCCACCTCGATGACGATCTCGAGGCGCTTGTAGGTGTTGCGCGGACCGCGTCCGATGCAGACGAGGATGCAGTCGTTGTCGTCGGCCGTGATCGTCCCCGGCGCCTCGTCGTTGATGAGGAAGACCGTGAACGTGCAGCGCGCGTCGGTGGCCAGGGGCTCGGAGTCGAAGAGCGCGTTGGTCGGGTCGGCCTGGACGTCGGCGACGATCTGGGCGTCCGTCAGGCTGCGGAAGTAACTCGGGCTGGCCGGGTCGTCCAGGCCCGGGGCGCCTCCGAAGTTCGTGCGGTACTGGCCGTTGAAGGTCGTCGAGACCCGGTTGAGGAAGTTGTCGTTGAGCACGATCCAGGCGGCGTTGAAGCCGGCCTCGGCGGCGTCGAAGGCCAGTCCCTGCAGGCGCATGCTCTCGGAGGCCTTGGGGCTCGTCCCCGTGACGGTCAGCAGGAGCATGCCGACGGCCAGCATGAAGGCCACGACCATGATGACGACGATGAGGCCGGAGCCCCGTTCCCGGCGGCGGTCCTTGATCGGTCTGTTCATGGCGCGCTCCTCATCGCTGGCCGAGGTTGTAGAGGTTGAGGCTCATGTTGCGGACGTTGGACGTCGACTCGAGCAGGTATCTCCGGTGCTTGTCGTCGGCCGCCGCCGCGGCGCTGTCCGACAGGGCCGGCCGGCGGTAGGTCTGGACGGCGCCGGGGACGGTCCCGCTGCCGACCGAGGTAAAGGGCTGGGCCGTCCGGCCCAGGACCCACATCCGCACCTGCTGGATCCGGGCGATCTCGTCGATGGTCCAGGTCGCCTGCCAGGGCGACCAGCCGTCGAGCAGGAGATCGTTGTCCATGTCGCCGTTGTATTCGAGCTGGAAATTCTCGATGTTGCGGGCCAGGGGGAAGTGGACGCCGTTGTGGGTGCAGTAGAGGACGCCGCCCTGCCCCCCGCCGATGTAGCCGTCGACGCCCGCCGTCAGCCCGGGGTAGTTCCCGGTGACATCGAGCCAGTATTCCTTGATGTTGATGAAGCTGACCGTGCCCCCGTCGTAGGAGTTCGGGTCGCTGCAGGTCCCGGACAGCCCGCCCGGCGGGTTGGCGTTCGGGGCCAGGCCGGGGGAGAAGTTGAACCGTTCGTTGGTCCCCCCCGTGGCGTGGGTCACGTGGGTGACGACCCGGACCTCGGCCGCCCGGCAGAGGGAGTCGGGATTGGGCAGGACGAGGACGTACTTGTTGTCATAGAAGGCGTCGGGGTAGGGGTACTGCTCGAAGCTGAAATCCTCGATCTCGAGGGGGACCGCCGAGCCCTGATAGTTCCGGATGGGCAGGTTGAGCGGATCCTCGATGTTCCCCATCAGCATCACCCGGTCGGGCAGGACCTCGGCCCCCTGGTCCTCGTTGTTCTGACCCTCGAGGAACCAGCCGCTGAACTGCTCGGGCAGGCCGGCCCCGGCCATGCGCAGGTC
>CAZIQR010000186.1:0-5161 GCA_964541055.1 uncultured Eubacteriales bacterium | reverse complement strand
CCTCGCCGTAGCGGCGGCCCATGAACCTCTTGATCGAATAGATCGTGTTCTCGGGGTTGGTCACGCGCTGGCGCTTGGCGACCTGGCCGACCAGGATCTCGCCCTTGGCGGAAAAAGCCACGACAGACGGCGTCGTCCGGCCGCCTTCCTCATTCGGGATGACAGTTGTCTTTTCGCCTTCCTGGATAGCGACGACGGAATTGGTCGTGCCCAGGTCGATGCCTATGATCTTACTCATCTGAATCCTCCTGGAGAATCTTATTTAGCGATAATATATTATAAAATCTTAGTATACTGTTGTCAAGTATTAAAACAAAATACTCGATTTTCTTCATATTTGATTAATTATAAAAGGATTATCAGATGATAATGCCCTTGATTCCGTCGAACAGATGCCAGTAGATCGATTGCGGATCCTTGCCGTCGGCAAAGACCAGCTCGAGCTCCGAGAGCTCCTTCCCCTTGCGTCTCCCGAAGAGGTTCTCGAGCGGCAGTGTGACATACCAGCGCCAGGCGTCCTTCAACCTCGCCCCCAGTCCGGGGGAGCCGCCGGTCCGGGCCCTGACGCTGATATGAAGCCCGTTGCTCAAGTCGAGGCTGAAGCGCGTCGGCATGTTCCGGAGCTCGAGGGCCTCGAGATCGTAGTCGGCCGCGGTCGCGGTGAGCACCGACGTGCCCGGCTTGGGGGTCGGCACCTTGATCGAGGTCTCCGTGTCTCCCGGCTTGATAACGATCCGCTCCGGCGTCTTGAGCGTCGTCTTCTTGACGAGATCCACGTTCCCCGAGAACTCCGGCCGGCCCCAGAATCTCATCGATTCGATCGGCCACGTTTGGAGGGCCACGCCCCGGACGCGAAGCTCGATCTTCCGCCCCTCGACGTCGAAAACGAAGTAGAACTTGGCTTCCTTCGCCAGGTTGTACTCCGCGTTAAGCACGTCCTGCTTCTTCGCCAGGGCCACACGGTCCACCTTGGCCGCTCCCATGGCCCCCGCCAATCCAACGGCCGCGAGGGCCGCGAACGCCGCTATTTTTTTCATCGCCGCCCTCATCAATAGATATAGATCTTGGCCCCGATCGGCACGGTCTTATACAGGAATTTCAGATCGTCGTCGCCGACCCGGACGCAGCCGTGGGTGACGTTCCGGCCCAGCAGACGCGTATAGAGCGTGCCGTGGATGAAGTAGCCCTGGCCGAAGCCCAGGGCGTAGTCGCCGAGGGTCCCGGCCTCGATCCGGTCCTCCAGGCCCTTCGGGATCTTCTCCCCTTCCTCGATAAAGGCCCAGTCCGGCTTGACCCAGTAGGGATTGGTGATCTTCGTCTTGACGCTGAACTCGCCCCGGGGCGTGTCGAACACCCAGCTCCGCTTCTTTCCGCCCGTCTCCTCGAGGACGACGCCGCTGCCGCACGAGACGACGGCCGTCTTCATGACCTGATCGCCGTTCTTGAGCGTCAGGCGGTTCGCGGCCGTGTCGATGACGATGTAGAGCCCTTTCGGCTGGAGGGAGGCCATCCGCTTCTCCAGCTGCTGGACGTTCTTGTCGACTTTGGCGACGTCCTTCTCGTCCACGGCTTGGACCGGCGGCGGCCAGGCCGAGGCCTCTTTCAAGCCCATGAAATACGAGGCGCCAAGGACGGCCAGAAAGCCCAGATAGGTCAGGGCCGCCAGGCCGATGAGGATGCGTTTGATCATCATGTCAGTTGTCCCGGATGGCTTTAATCACGTAGTTCTCGAGCTCTATTGTGCCGATGATCGTGACCGGCGTCCCGACCGAGACCAGGCCGTAGAGCTCGTCCATCTTGTTGTTGCCGAGGGAGACGCAGCCGCGGGTCAAGCTGTCCTCGCCGCCGCCGTGAATCTCGACGTCGCCGCCGATCCCGACGTTCTGCGGGATCCCGCCCCGGGCCCTCTCCCGGGCGAACCAGCGCCGGTCCTCGTCGTTCGGGTAATTGATGAGGAGGGCCTTGTAGTAGAGGCTCGAGGGGATCTTGCGGACGATGAGGTAGCGGCCCTCGGGCGTGGCATTGTCGCCCGCGAAGCGTTTGTCGGCTAGCCCGTTGAAGCCGAGGCCCACATCGTAGGTCCGGTAGAGCTTGCCCGCCTTGTAGACCGCGAGGCGCCGCTCGAGCTTGCTGACGATGAGGACGGTGATGCCCCTGGCGCGCGATTCGGCGACCGTTTCCTCGGCGGCCGTTTTCCAGCTCCGGACCTGGGCCGGATCGAGATAGCGGGAGATATGGGCCAGAATGGCCTTTTCGGCGTCCGTCGCGAGCCCCGAGGCCCTGTCGAGCGTCGCCTGGCCCTCCTCGAAGCGCCCGGCCTTGATCCGGTCCTCCGCTTCGTCCAGGGCGAGGGAAGCGAGCGCCAGCCGGCTGCGGGCCGGGCCGCGCTCGACGAGCGATAGGGTCAGGTCGTCGAGGACGCGGAGCCGCCTGCGGACGGCCTCAGCCTTTTGTTCGAGGCCTGCGGCCTGCCGCGCGACGACCGATTGGATGGTCGACCGGAGGCTGTTGCCGGTCTGGAGAACGGCCGCAAACTGCTGCCGCACCTTGCCGTAGTCCCGGAACCAGCCCAGCTTGAGGTTTTCTTTCTCGAGGGACTGGTGGGCCGCGCTCAAGGCCTCCAGATAGGCCGCATGCTCCCGGTTCGCGAAAAGAGAAGCGCCGGCCCTTCGGAGGTCCTGGTCCTGAAGGTCAGCCTCGTGGACCTCCGGAGGGACCGGCGCGGTTCGACAACCGAAAAGCAAAACAGCCAGAACGAGGGCGGCTGTTTTACTGAGCCTCAAGGCGAAGCGTCTTACCGTCCCTTGATCTTGGCGATCGCGGCGTTGATCTGCTCGACGATCGCGGCGGCCTTGGTCTTGATGGCCTCAGCCTTGTCCTTGGCGCCGAAATAGTCCTCGGCGGTGAGGGAGGTCTGGACGTCGCCCATGGCGGTTTCGAGACCGGCCAGGTCGGCCTTCATGGCCTCGATGTCAGCCTTGGTGCCCTTGCCCTTGGGGGCCTTCTCGAGAAGAGCCTTGGCCTGCTCGACAGCCGCCTTGGCCTCGTTCAACGAGTTCTCAGCTGCGGCCTTGGCTTCGGCGATCCGGGCGGGGATGAGGGCCTTGACGGACTCGGCGTCCGTAACGACCTTGTTCAGCATCTCCTTGGCCGGGCCATACTTCTTGAAGAATTTTTTGGCCTGAGCCGTGACGGCGTCAAGGGCGGCCTGGAGCTCGCCCTGCAGCTTGTTCAGCTCATCCTTGGCATAGATGCCGCCCTTGGCGTCGATGACGCTCTGAAGGGCCGCTTTGGCCTGGTCCATCAACTGAGTGGGTTGCTTGGCGCAGCTCGTGAACGCGAAAACGACGATCAGCGCCAGGGTTAAGCCTTTCACGATGTTCTTCATGATTCTACCTCCTTTAGTAGTATTGTATAGAATAACGTGAGATAGGCGCCGTGTGATAATGTAACTCGACTTGCCACATATTGAATCACAATCACGGGAGTCTTGTCAAATCAAGGCCTACCCGGAGCGGCCGAAGTGAGCGGAGGCCCGGAGGCGCAGCGGAGAGACACGGAGCTGCGCCTTCGGCAAATATATGGGCGCTTCGCATCTGAGGGCCGCTTCGATTCGTGACCGAGCCAGGCTATTTATCCGGATCGATGATGATGCCCTCGCGCATCTTCTTCTGGACGTCCTCGCGCGAGGCGCGGATGATGTCTTCGGCCATCTTGAAGCGAACGTCGGCCGGAAAGTTGAACCGGGCGACCCCTTCTTCGATCGCCTTGGAGCCGACGGCCACGGCCTCCCGGGGGAAGACCTCCCACTCGTCCATGTTCGGGACGATATACTCCTCGTGGATGCCCTTGTCCTCGGCGACCTTGGCCAGCTCGCGGGCGGCGGCGATGCACATGCCGTCGGTGATGGTCTTGGCCCGCACGTCCAGTGCGCCCCGGAAGATGCCGGGGAAGCCAAGGGAGTTGTTGACCTGGTTCGGGAAATCGGACCGGCCGGTGGCCACGATGCGGGCCCCGGCTTCCTTGGCCTCCCAGGGCCAGATCTCGGGGATGGGATTGGCCTCGGCAAAGACAATGGCGTCCTTGTTCATAGCCTTGACCCACTCGGCCCTGATCGTCCCCGGCCCGGGCGTCGAAGCGCTGACCAGGACGTCGGCGCCGGCGATCGCCTCGGGGACCCCGCCTGCCTTGCATTTGGGGTTCGTCCGCATGCAGATGTCCCACTTCTCGCGGTAGTTCTTCTGGAGGTTGTCCCGGTCGCGCCGGTCGCGGTGGAGGATGCCCTTGGTGTCGCACGAGAGCATGTTGTCGCCGTTGGCGCCGGCCAGCATGATCTGGCGGGCGATGTTGATGCCCGAGGCGCCCGCCCCGACGACGGTGACCTTGACCTCGGCGATATCCTTCTTGACGATCTTGAGGGCGTTGATCAGGCCGGCCACGGTGACGCAGGCCGTGCCCTGCTGGTCGTCGTGCCAGACGGGGATCTCGCAGGCCCTGCGGAGCTCGTCGAGGATGCGGAAGCACTTGGGCTGGGCGATGTCCTCGAGGTTGTAGCCGCCGAAGGACGGCTGAAGGGCCTTGCCGATCTCGATGATCTTGTCCGGGTCCTTTTCGTCGAGGCAGATCGGGAAGGCATCGACGCCGCCCAAGTATTTATAGAGGATGCCCTTGCCCTCCATGACCGGCAGGCCGGCCTCGGGGCCGATATCCCCGAGCCCGAGGACGCGGGTGCCGTCGCTGATGACGGCCACGGAATTCCACTTGTTGGTGTACTCGTAGGCCTTCTGCTTGTCGGCCTGGATCTCCTTGCAGACCGCCGCGACGCCGGGTGTATACCAGATGGCGAAGTCGTTGAAATCGCGGACGCGGCACTTGACGGCGGTGCCCATCTTGCCCTTGTAGAACTTGTGGAGCCGCGGGGCGTCCAGGGATGGCTGCTTGGCCTTGGCCAACAGTTCTTCAACGGTCACTTTCTTCATGAAACATACCTCCTCAAGATTTATCCTGGGCCGTTCGTGAAAACGCCAGATCTCTCCTTCGAAGACGAAGAAGAACGACCCAGGCTCGAAACCCCATCATAAAAGAGGGGGGCCTGGAATGTCAATCGTTTTCAGGCGGGGAGGCGGGGACGACGGCCAGGCGTTTGCCGGCGCGACGCAGC
>CAZIQR010000185.1:0-5183 GCA_964541055.1 uncultured Eubacteriales bacterium | reverse complement strand
GCACGCTTGGCTGGCAGGAGGCCGTCTTTTCGGCCCTTATCGGCAAGCCGGTCACCGCGGAGATCGAAGAGACGGTCCTGGGAGGAGGGTCCCGCTGCAGCTTCCGGATGCGGTTCTGATGCGCAAGCAAGCGGCCCTCGACCGGGCTGGCCGGCCGCTAAAACGGCCCCTCCGGGGCGTTCACGAGATGATGAATCGGGTCCTGAACGACCCGGACTTGCTGTAGGGGTGGAAGGGGTCGTCGGCGATCCCGAAGCCCGTCCTCAGCCGGGCCCGCAGCCGGGCCATGTTCTTTTTAAGGGGGGCCGCGTCTTTTTCGTGCATCTCGTCGTGGGAGATATCGCCGTTCACCTTGGCGAGATACTTCAAGAGGCCCCAGAGAGGATCGGAGCCTCCCGTCTTTCCGTCATCGAAACCGAGCTCTTTGTAGTGCCTGACCCCGATCGGCTGACCGCCGGCCCGGATGTCGATGGTATCCCCGCTGATGAACCTAATGATCACGCTGTCCCAAGTGGCGAATTCGGGGATCTCAAAGGGGGGCATCGGCGGGTTTCTCCCCATCACTATACACCACTTGAGAGGGAATGGCGCGGAAATAAAAAAGGGGGACGGCTGGGACCAGCCGCCCCCCTCGTGGAGCCGTTGTTCACGACCCCGGGCTTGCCGGGATCTTCAGAAACGCCGGCTGCCGAAACCGCCGGACCGCGAAGAGTCCGTCTTCGGCTTGGCTTCGTTGACCTTGAGGGCCCGGCCCTTGAGGTCCTTGCCGTTCAGCATGGCGATGGCCTTGGTGGCCTCTTCGCGGCTGGCCATCTCGACGAAGCCGAAGCCCCGCGATTCGCCGCTGAACTTGTCCTTGATGACGGCCGTCTTGTCGACCTGGCCGAACGCCTGGAAGGCATCCCTCAGGTCGTTCTCGTTGACGGTGCTGGGCAGATTGCCCACGTAGATGTTCATTCTCGTCTCCTTTCGACGATGGAAAGACCCTCTCGGATCTCCCCGGTTGTTAGAGATTCCGGAACGTCGTAAAGGAGAGGAGTGTTTGACCGATCAGGGCCTCTGGCCCTTTCCTTTAGATATTCGGGGTGTTAAAAGCTGAGGTTTCCCTTTGCTAATGAACAAGAACATTATACCACGAGCCCAAAATTAATTAGTGTTCCGGGCGAGGGTGTCCTCATCGAGCCCTGGCCGGCTCGAAGCTCTCAGCGCTTTTCGAGCTTCGGGCCGGAGAGGTCGCCGTTGTTGTTGAAGCCCCGGCTCTCCCAGTAGCCCTTGAAGCTCGGGTCGTCCGTGAGCTCGATCGCCGTGACCCACCTGGCCCACTTGTAGCCCCACTTGGCTTCGGCCGCGACCTCGAAGGGAAAGCCGCGCTCTTCGGGCAGGGTCAGGCCGTTCATCTTGTAAGCGAGAAGGATATTCTTCTGCCGGACGTAGGCGAGGGGCAGGGAGGTCGAATAGCCGTCGGCGGAACGGAAGATGACCGTGTTAGCCGACGTTTTGGCGCCCGCCGCGTCGATGAGCGCCGCGAGCGGCACGCCCTCCCAGAGGATCTTGACGTCCCAGCCCTCGACGCAGTGGATGACCGTGACCCGGGACTCGGCCGGCCTGGCCAGGACCTCGTCGTAGGTCAGGCTGAGCGGCTTGTCCACGAGGCCGCGCACCTTGAGCCGGTAGGCCTTGATGTCGACACGCTGCGGCCCTTTGATCGAGTTCTCGTAGAACCTATCGATCGAGTCGAGCTTTTCGCCCTTGAATTGCCGGATCTCGACGGTCTTTGGTTTTGCCGGCTCCTGGCCGCAGGCCCAGGCCGGCCCCAGGACCAGGGCCGCGGCCCCGCCCAGAAAGGCGATCGCTCTCGCACGCTTCATCCAAACCATCTTGCGCCTCCTTTTACCAATATACCACGGTGGGGCGACCGGGCGTGGGAGCGAGGTCATCCTGGGCGGATGAGCACTTATGGTTGGGCGGCACGGTTCCGGATATAATATCGACAAATGAAGATGCCCGTCCTGTTCATCGGCCACGGCTCCCCTGAGAACATCGTCCTGGACAACTCGTACACGCGGCGGCTGGCCCGCCTCGGACAGGAGCTGCCGGCGCCGAAGGCCGTCCTCGTCGTCTCCGCGCACTGGCTTACCGACGGGACGTTCGTGACATGCGCGAAGCGTCCGCGGACGATCTACGACTTCTACGGCTTCCCGGAGGAGCTCTACCGGCAGACCTATCCCGCTCCCGGCGCTCCCGCGATCGCCGAAATGATCGCGGAAACGGTCCGGGAACCCGTCGTGCGGTGCGACCGCGCCAGGGGCCTGGACCATGCCTCCTGGGCGGTCCTGAAGCACATCTATCCCCGGGCCGACATCCCCGTTCTCGAAATGAGCCTGGATTATTCCCCCTATAACGGATGGAAAAGGCCGACGCTCCGCGCCTTCTACGACCTCGGCCACGCGCTGGGCTTCCTTCGAGAAAAGGGCGTCCTGATCATCGGCAGCGGGAATATCGTCCACAACCTCCGCGTCGTGGATATGGAGCGCATGGAGGCCGAGCCCTATGACTGGGCCGTCGCTTTCGACGAGGACGTGAAGAAGGCCCTTCTGGGCCGCGACCATGAGGTTTTTCTCGACTGCCGGAACATGAGCCGGGCGACGGCGCTCGCCGTTCCCACGCTGGACCACTACCTCCCGATGATCTTCGCGGCCGCCCTCCAGGACGAGGGCGAGCCGCTCGAGTTCATCCACGAGGGGTTCCAGAACCGCTCGATCTCGATGCGCTGTTTCCGGATCGGCTGATCCGCCTGGAACCTGTACCTCGCTTACGATCTGATCCCCTCAAAGATATGACTTGACAATATTGCTGAATTAGACCAATATGTCGATAGATAGTCGACATATTGGTGTCAAACGTGAATATCATGGCCATCCGTGACCGCATTCAGGCTGAGATCTTCGATTATCAAACCCTGACCGATGCCCTGAAGGGCCTTGCTTCTCCCAGAGACAAGATCACGGATATGCTGAGGCAGGGGGCTATCATCAGGGTCAAGAAGGGCCTCTATGTTTTTGGCGAGAGTTTTCGCAGATACCCCTATTCGAGGGAGGTGCTCGCTAACCTGGTCTACGGCCCCTCCTACCTCTCCCTTGATTACGCCCTCGCCTATCATGGGCTCATACCAGAGCGCGTTGAAGCCCTGACATCGGTCACGGTGAGCAAGTCCAGACGGTTCGCCACACCGGTCGGGCTTTTTACCTACCGGCATATCCCGGTGCGCGCCTATGAGGTCGGGGCGGTCCGCGTGGAGGCGGAACACCAGCAAGCCTTCCTGATCGCCTCGCCCGAGAAGGCCTTGGCCGACAAGATCGTTTCGGTGAGAGGGGGACGCATCGCGTCCGTCTCGGAGATGAGCCGGTTCCTCGAGGCTGACCTGAGGATCGACGCCGGCGCCCTCCGGCCTTTATCGGCCGAGAGGATCGCCGATTTCGCCTCTCGCTACCGTTCGTCGAAGCTCAGGCACCTGAGCGGGCTTCTTAAGCGTATCCAGAGGGCGGAAAAGGGGGAGAGCCGATGAACGACGCGATCCGCCAGATGCTGGCTTCATACGAGATCCGATCGGTACAGAACTCCCTGCGGGCCCTTAGGGAGATCATGCAGGAGATCGCGCTCCTGGGCCTCTGGCGCGGCAAGTTCTTCGAGAAGGCGGCCTTTTACGGGGGAACGGCCCTCCGCGTGCTCTACGGCCTCGACCGGTTCTCGGAGGACCTGGACTTCTCGCTTCTCAAAAAGGGCAACGGCTTCGATCTCGCCGAGTACGGCGGTTCCCTGAAGCGGGAACTCGCCTCCTTCGGCTTCACGGTCGAGATCGAGGGCCGGAAGAAGCAGGCTCAAACGGCCGTTCAATCCGCGTTCCTCAAAGCCGACACGCGGACCCAGATGATCACCGTCGAGTTCGAACGAGGCCTCATCCAGCAGGTCCCCCGAAACCAAGTGCTGAAGATCAGGCTCGAAGTCGATACGAACCCTCCGCCAGGGTTTTCGACCGAGACTCGATATCTCCTCCGGCCCGTTCCGTTCGCGGTCAGAACATTCAGCTTGCCAGATCTCTTCGCCGGAAAGATGCATGCCGTCCTTTGCCGGGAATGGAAGAGCCGGGTCAAGGGGCGGGACTGGTACGATCTCGTCTGGTTCGCGGCCCATCACCCCGAGCTCCGCTTATCTCACCTCGAGCAAAGGATGCGCCAGACGGGGCACTGGGAGGGACCTGCGCCTCTGATGGAAGCTGAACTTCGGGGTCTGATCACGCGGCGGATCGACCGTGTCGACATCGGCGAGATCCGGCGCGAAGTGGAGCCTTTCGTGAACGACCCCGGGTCGTTGACCTTCTGGTCGAAGGAATTCTTCTTGGATGTTGCCTCTCGGATAAAGGTCATATAGCTGTCGCTCCTTGAAGAGGGCGTCCGTTCTCTAGTAACATCTGCGCGTGCCCTGGGTTGAGGAAGACTACCGAAGGACCGTGGCCGGCGAGGCTCGCCCAGGCAGGATGCTGCCCGGGAGCCAGGTGGAGATCGTCCGCGAGGTCGGCCCCGGCCTCGAGTTCCGGCACGTCCTGTTCGATTTCGACGGCACTCTGAGCCTCATCAGGGAGGGCTGGCCCGAGGTCATGGTCGGGATGATGACCGAGGAGGTCCTGGCCACGGGGACGGCGGAATCGGAGGGGGCGATCGCTCGCCTCTGCCGCGAGTTCGTGGCCGAGCTCACGGGCAAGCAGACGATCTACCAGATGATCCGCCTCACGGAGGAGATCCGCAAGCGGGGCGGCGAGCCCCGGGAGCCCGTCTGGTACAAAGAAAAATACCATGCCCGGCTCATGGAGAGGATCCGGGACCGGCGCGAGGCCCTGCGCTCGGGCGCGGCCCGGCCGGAGGACTATCTCGTCCCCGGCGCGCTCGGGGTTTTGGGCGCCCTCCGAGACCGGGGCCTGCCGATGTATCTCGCGAGCGGCACGGACCGGACCTATGTCGCGGAGGAGGCGAGGCTGCTCGGGCTCGCGCCTTATTTCGGGGAGCGCATCTACGGGGCCATCGACGACTACACCCGATACTCGAAACAGAAGGTCATCGAACAGATCCTCCGCGAGAACCGGGTCGAGGGCTCGTCGCTCCTCGGGTTCGGCGACGGCTACGTCGAGA
>CAZIQR010000184.1:0-5205 GCA_964541055.1 uncultured Eubacteriales bacterium | reverse complement strand
GTCATGATCTCTTTCATCGCCGTTTTCTGCTTGGCCTTCTGGATGGCGGCCAGAGCGTTCGGGATGAGCAGAGCAGCCAGGATGCCGATGATCGCGACGACGATCAGCAGCTCGATGAGGGTGAATCCTCTCATCTTTTTAAGCATTGAAAACCTCCTTTAAATTCCCTGGCTGATCTCCTCAGCCGGGTTCTTCTTGCCACTCTTTGTTGGCACCCCAAATATAGCAATAAGCGTGCCAACTTCTAATATATTTTATTTTGTTTATTTACAATAACATATAAATATATAGGCAGTCTTTGCGATCAGGTTGTCGCTAATTTTTGTCATTATTGACACTATTTGTCGGGCTTATGCGGGATTTCTGTCGCCGTTCCCGTTACGTTTTTCGGCTTTCCGGACCTGGTTCAGGTCGTATTTGCCGATCAGGTAGCGGATCGTCCGATAGCTCAGGCCGAGGAGCGGCGCGGCTTTCTGGAGACTGCCGCCGCTCAGGGCCAGCGCTTCCTGGATATACTTCTTGGTGATCTCGTCGAGATGATGGGTCAGGTTGAACCCGGGCGCGAATAGCTCCTGGGTCTCCATCTTGCGCTTCTGGGGCGACAGGATCTCCTGCGGCAGGCAGTTGGCCGTGACCGTCTCCCGGTCCTCGATGGCCACGATGCGTTCGATGACGTTCTCGAGCTCGCGGATGTTGCCGGGCCAAGGATAGCCCTCGAGCAGGCTGACGACCTCAGGCGTGAACCGCTTCGGCTTCTTGCCCATCTTCTCGCAGTATTTCTGCAGGAAGTGGGAGATCAGGATGGGGATGTCCTCGACGCGCCGGCGCAGCGGCGGCATGTCGACGGAGATCACGTTCAGCCGGTAAAAGAGCTCCTCGCGGAACTTGCCTTCCTGGATGCGCTTCTTCAGGTCCTGGTTGGTCGCGGCGATGATGCGGACATCGACGGGGATCTCGTCGGCGCCGCCGACACGACGGACCCGCCGCTCCTGCAGGGCGCGGAGGAGCTTGACCTGGGTCCAGGGCGACATCTCCCCGACCTCGTCGAGGAAGAGGGTGCCGCGCTGGGCCAGCTCGAACATGCCCTTCTTGTCGGAAACCGCGCCGGTGAAGGAGCCACGGACATGGCCGAAGAGCTCGCTTTCGAGGAGGTTCTCGGGCAAAGCGGCGCAGTTGATGGAGACGAAGGGATGGTCGCGGCGCGCTCCCTGCATGTGGACGGCCCGGGCCGCCATCTCCTTGCCCGTCCCGCTCTCGCCGGTGATCAGGACGGTCGAATCCGTCGAGCCGACCTTTTCGATCAGGGTGTAGATATCCTGCATGGCCCGGCTCTTGCCGATCATCTGCTCGAAGCTGTAGCGGTCCTTCAGGTCGCGCTTGAGGAGCAGGTTCTCCTGCTGGAGGCGACGCGAGGCCAGTCCGCGGCCGACGATGATCTTGAGCTCCTCGACGTCGAACGGCTTGACGACGTAATCCAGAGCGCCGGCCTTGAGGGCCTCGACGGCCTGGGCGATGCTGCCGTAGGCGGTGATGAGGATGACCGGGAGATCGGGCAGGTTCTCCCGCGCATAGCGGAGGACGTCCATGCCGTCGGCCCCGGGCATCTTGATGTCGGTGATGACGAGGTCGATCTCCTCTTGGCCCAGTGCCTCGAAGCCGCCCGCGGCCGACGAGGCCGTCTTGACCTCGTATCCTTCCTTCTTGAAGACGACCGTCAGGAGATCGAGGAGGCTCTTCTCGTCGTCGATGATCAGGATCTTGTCCATGGCTGGGACCTTACGCTCCCATGGCCCGGCGCGGAGGCAGGGTGATCAGGATCTCCGTCCCGTTATGGACCTCGGAGCTGACCTCGATCGTCCCGTCGTAGTCGTCGATGATCTTGCGGACGATGGAGAGCCCGAGGCCCCGGCCGTCGGCGAAACCCGAATAGAACGGCTCGAAGAGGTGGGCCCGGTCCTCATCGCTCAGGCCGCGGCCGGTGTCGGCGACCAGAATACGGACGCCCTTCTTCCGCGGCTCCGGGAACTCGAGCCGGAGCAGGCCGCCGTCGGGCATGGCCTTGAGAGCGTTCTTGATGAGGTTCCAGAAGACCTGCCTGAACTGGCCGGCGTTGCCGACATAGCCGACCTCGGCCGTCCGGAAGTTGCCTTCGAGGGCGACGCGCCCGTTGAGCTCGCCCCCGCTCTGAAGCATCTTGACCGTCTCGTCCATCAAACCGCTCAGGCTGATCGGCGAAAAGACCGGCTTCGCGGGCAAGGCGAAATCGAGGAACTGCTCCAGGCTTTGCGAGACCCGCTCGGATTCTTTGAGGACAATGGCCATGAGGTCCTTCTGTTCGGCGCTTAGCTGAAGCTCCTTTTTCAAGACCTGAACGGAGCCGGAGATCGCGGCCAGCGGATTGCGGATCTCGTGGGCCAGACTGGCCGAGACCCGGCCGGCCTCAGAGAGGCGCTCGCGGACCAGGATCTCCTTCTCGGCCGCCCGGAGGGCCTCACGCGTCCGGCGCAGGCTTCCCGTGAGCTGGCTCATCAGGGCGGCGATGACGAAGAACACCCCCCAGGCGATGAAGATCGTCACCAGCATCGAGCCCAGCGGCGCGCGGACCGCCTGTTCGGGACGGAAGGCAGGGATGAACCCGAAGTAAAGGCCGTCGCCCAGGAGACCGAAGAGAATGGCCGAGAGGGCCGCGGCCAGGAACCCGGCCCGCCCGGAGATGACCAGGCTGGCGGCGATGATCGGGAAGACATACAGGAAATACATCGAGGACGAAAGGCCGCCCGAGATGTAGACGAAAGCCGTGATCAGGAGGAGGTCAAAGACGACCTGGAGGTACGCCAGGACCGTCAGGCGCCTAGACCAGGCATAGACGCCGAAGAAGAGGGCCGAGAAGGCATAGGCGCCGAAGATCAGGTAATAAAACGGAAGGTTGATTTGGGCGTCGGCCGAAGACAGCTGGATGATGACGGCCGCGATGAGAAGGGAGGTCAGGACGACGAGGCGATA
Source organism: uncultured Eubacteriales bacterium (assembly GCA_964541055.1). Lineage (GTDB taxonomy): Bacteria > Acidobacteriota > Aminicenantia > Aminicenantales > Saccharicenantaceae > RBG-16-66-30. The sequence continues at coordinate 2,202 of CAZIQR010000184.1, read as the reverse complement.
GACGTTGTGAAGGAGGACGCTCCGTCTTTCCACCGTCGGCCCCGTCTTCCCTTTCCACCTCATCGCGGCTCTCCCCGGGCGCGGGATCCGGATCTCCTAGAACGCCTTCATAAGGCTGAAGATCGGCAGGTACATCGAAATGACCAGACTGCCGACCAGGCCGCCGATAAAGATGAGCATGATCGGCTCCAGCACCGAGAGAAGGGCGGCCACGGAGTTGTCGACTTCTTCGTCGTAGAAGGCGGCCAGTTTGGAGAGCATCTCGTCGAGTGTGCCGGTCGCCTCGCCGACGTTGATCATCTGGAGCATCATCGTCGGGAAGTTCCCGGCCTGCTTGAAGGACTCGCTCAGGGTCTTGCCTTCGGAGACGAACTTGCGGGCGTCGATGATCTCCTTCTCGATGACGACATTGCCGGCCGTGGTCGAGGTGATCTTCAGGGCCTCGAGCATGGGCACGCCGCCGGAGATGAGCGTCGCCAGCGTCCGGGTCACGCGGGTCATGGCGACCTTGTAAAGGAGTTTACCGAAGAGCGGCACCTTCAGGAGCAGCTTGTCGGTCGACCAGCGGCCCGGCGTCGTGCTTCGGTAATAGCGGACGGCAAGGATAGCACCGATGATGCCCGCGATCACGAGCAGGATATATTTCTGCATGAAGTCGCTCGCGGCGACGACCGTGGCCGTCAGCCAAGGCAGCTCGGCGCCAAGGTCGCGGAAGATGTTGGCGAAGATGGGGATGACCTTCCAGAGCATGAAGATCGTCACGACGACGGCGAAGATCAGGATGGCGACCGGATAGATCATGGCCTGCTTGACCTTGGCCCTCAGGCGGACGTTCTTCTCGATGAACTCGGACAGCCGGCGCAACATGACGTCGAGCGAGCCGGATTGCTCGCCCGAGGCGATCAGGTTGCAGTAGAGGTCGTCAAAGGCCTTGGGGTGCTTCCGTTTGGCCTGGTTCAGGGTCGAGCCCGCCTCGACGTCCTCTTTGACGGTCTTGATGACGTTCTTGAAATAGGCGTTCTTCTGCTGCTCCTCGAGGATGCCGAGGCTCTGGATCAGGGGCAGCTCGGCGTCGATGAGGACCGAGAGCTGGCGGCTGTAGACGGCCAGGTCCTTGAGCCTGACCTTCTCCCTCTTGAGGAAGGGGATCTTGAAGCCGCCCCGGGCCGCGCCGACGCTGAGGACCGTGATCTGGTCCTTCTGGAGCAGCCGGCTCAGCTCTTCCTTGGTCGCGGCGACGCGCTCGCCCCCGACCGTGTCGCCGTAACGGTTCTTGCCTTTCCAGACGAAAGTCGGCATCGTTCACCTCGCTCGTCGGGGACGGCCCCTATCGTTTTTGCGTTCCGCCAGCGCCGATCTTGACGCCCTCGCGGCGCTGGATGATATCGGTCAGCTCCTCCGGGAAGGAGGTCATGGACATGACGGTATCGAGGGTGACCAGCTTGCGGAAGTAGAGATTGGCCAGGGACTGGTTGAAGGTCTGCATCCCGAACTTCTCCTGGCCCATCTGCATCGACGAATAGATCTGGTGGATCTTGTTCTCGCGGATGAGGTTGCGGATGGCCGGGTTGGGGATGAGGATCTCCATGGCCAGGACCCGGCCCTTGCCGTCGGCCCGCGGCAGCAGGGCCTGGGTCAGGACGGCTTCAAGCGACATCGACAGCGTGATCCGGACCTGGGCCTGATACTGGCTGGGGAAGATGTCGATGATGCGGCTGATCGACTCGACCGCCGAGTTCGTGTGCAGGGTCGAGAAGGTCAGGTGGCCCGTCTCCGCGACCCGCATGCAGGCCTCGACCGTCTCGAAGTCGCGCATCTCGCCGACGAGGACGACGTCCGGGTCCTCGCGCAGGACCGAGCGCAGGGCGTTGCCGTACGATTGCGTGTCGGCGAAGAGCTCGCGCTGGTTGATGATGGCCTTGCGCGGCGTCAGGTAGTACTCGATGGGGTCCTCGATGGTGACGATATGGACGGGCCTCTCGGAGTTGATGTGCTCGATCATACAGGCCAGGGTCGTCGACTTGCCGCAGCCCGTGGGGCCGGTGACAAGGATGAGCCCCCGCGGCAGGTAGCAGAGCTGCTGGATGCGCTGGGGGATGCCCAGCTGGGCAAAGCTCCACATCGAGGGCAGGAAGCGCCGGAAGGCTCCGGCCACGGCGCCCTTCTGCATGAAGACGTTGGCCCGGAAGCGGCCGAGCTCCT
>CAZIQR010000183.1:0-5217 GCA_964541055.1 uncultured Eubacteriales bacterium | reverse complement strand
AGATCTCGGCCAAGGCCTGCGTCCACGCCGCCGTGGCCGCCCGGGCCGAGCGCCTTCTGGCCAAGCCCGGCATGGGCTTCGACGAGGGCTTCATGATCGTCCGCAACGAGATGGAGCGGGTCATCGCCGTTCTCCGCTCCCGGAACGGGAAGGAGGCCTGACCATGGCCCCCCGCAAGAAGGCATTCCGTGTCCTCTCGGCCACGGCCATCCTCGGCTACGGCTTCCCCGAAAGCTCGTTCCGCGAAGGCCTCAAGCGCCGGCCCGACCTGATCGGCGTCGACGCCGGATCGACCGACCCCGGCCCCTATTATCTCGGCGCCGGCAAGTCCTTCACCAACCGGGCCGGCGTCAAGCGCGACCTGCGCTTCATGCTGACGGCCGGCGTCCGGCGGGGCATCCCGGTCGTCATCGGCACGGCCGGCGGCAGCGGCGCCCGCCCCCACGTCGATTGGTGCGAGGCCATCGTCCGCGAGATCGCGGCCGAAGAGAAGCTCTCGTTCAGGATGGCCGTCATCTATGCCGACGTCCCCAAGGCCGCGGTCCGGCGCCATCTCCGGAAGGGGGAGATCACGCCGCTGACCTATGTCCCGCCGCTCACCGAGGCGGTCCTCGACGAGTCCGTCAACATCGTCGCCCAGATGGGCGTCGAGCCCATCCAGAAAGCCCTGGCGGCGGGCGCCCAGGTCGTCCTGGCCGGCCGCTGCTACGATCCGGCGGTCTTCGCCGCCCTGCCCATCAGCCTCGGCTTCGATCCGGGCCTGGCCCTCCACATGGGCAAGATCCTGGAGTGCGCGGCGATCGCCGCCACCCCGGGCTCGGGCGCCGACTGCGCGTTCGGCACGCTCAAGGAGGGTTCCTTCGTCCTCGAGGCGCTCAACCCGGCCCGCCGCTTCACCAAGGAGTCCACGGCCGCCCATACCCTCTACGAGAAGACCGATCCCTACCATCTGCCCGGCCCCGGCGGCGAGCTCGACCTGACCGGCTGCTCGTTCACCGAGCTTCCGGGCGGCAAGGTCGAGGTCCGGGGCAGCCGCCACGTCGACTCCGAGCGCTACTGCGTCAAGCTCGAGGGCGTGCGCCGCGTCGGCTTCCGGACGATCGCCGTGGCCGGCACGCGCGACCCGATCATGATCGAGAATATCGATCCGATCCTGGCCGGGGTCGAGGCCCAGGTCAAAGACATCCTCAAGGCCGAGTCGATCGGCGGTCGCATCCATTTCCACGTCTATGGGCGCGACGGCGTCATGGGCGCCCTCGAGCCGGAGAAAACCATCCGCGGCCACGAGCTGGGCCTCGTCATCGAGGCCGTCGGCGCGACGCAGGACGCGGCCGACGCCGTCTGCAGCCTGACCCGCTCGACCCTCCTTCACTACGGATATCCCGGCCGCATCTCGACCGCGGGCAACCTGGCCTTGCCTTTTTCCCCCTCCGATGCCAGAATGGGCGAGGTTTTCGAGTTCTCGGTCTACCACCTGATGCCGATGGACCGGCCGGCCGACTTCCCGGCCCATCTCGTCACGGTCCGGGGCGGAAAGGAGCCGAAATGACGCGCCACATCCTCTGCGCCGCCAAGGTCATCCGGTCCAAGAACTCCGGCCCCTACGAGCTGACCCTCGACATCCTCTTCAAGGACAAGGACCACTTCGAGCTGTTCCGCCGCCGGAACATCGTCACCAAGCGGAAGATCGCCGCGCTCTACCATCGGCCCGTCGCCGACATCCTCAAGATCGTTTACTTCGAGCCCTCGAACGCGCTCAAGATCACCATGCGCCGGCCCATCCCCTCGGGCGACGCCGGCGAGACCGACATCTACGGCGCCCAGCAGCATGCCCCGCTCCTCAAGCTGACCTATTGAGCCTGGACCATGATGAAGCTCCGCACGGGCACCGTCCACCGCGAGACGCTCCTCTACGCGGCCTATTACGCGCCCCGGGGGAGCAACCGGCTGTACATGGTCGCCGCCGAGCTGGCCCAGAAGTACCTCACCCCGACCGACCTCCTGATCGGCATCCTCGGCGCGGAGGGTTCGGGCAAGTCGACCCTGATCAAGGGCCTGTTCCCCGGGCTCGAGCTGACGAACGACGACGAGGGCATCAACGTCCGGCCGACGCCGCTCTACGATTTCGACCCGGCCGACCCGTTCTCGGGCCACACCTTCCACGTCGACGCCCGCTACGAGCTCGCCTTCCGCCAGAAATACGAGCTGGCCGAATCCATCCTCAAGGCCATCGACCACAGCCGCCGGGTCGTCGTCGAGCATTTCGATCTCATCTACGAAGCCCTCGGCCACAACGCCCAGGTGCTGATCGGCATCGGCGAGGAGATCATCGTCGCCCGCCCGACGGTCTTTGGCCCATTCCCCAAGGCCATCAAGTCGATCGTCGACAAGACCATCAAATACCGGCTCATGGCCCACTCCGCCGAGGACATCACGACCATGGTCCTCGAGGAGGATTACAAGGTCCCCCTGCCGCCGCTCCACTCCGATGTGCCCCAGGGCTTCGTCCTCAACTTCACCGGGCGGCCCGACGTCGACCTTAACGAGCTCGAGAAGAAGGTCCTGGCCATCATCGGGAAGGACCTCCCGATCGGCCCCTGCGGCGACAACATGCTCGGCATCGGCGAGCACACGACGCCCTGCACCGGACCGCGGACCCACGTCACCTCGAGCGGCAAGATCGAGAACTTCCGGCTGATCAAGGAATATCGCTACGACCAGATCAGCAAGGAGTATTACGTCATCGGCCTCGTCGGTAAGAGGGGAGAGGCGGCCTTCGAGGACCTCATCGACGTCGAAGGGATCTACGAATGAACATCCTCGACCCTGGACCTGACAAGGCCCGCTACCGCGCCCTCGGCGTCCACGGCCTCCGCCGGGCCGTCTGCGGCGGACGGGCCGCGCTGCGCGTGCCGGACGGCGCCCTCAAGGCCCTGGCCGCCGAGGCCTTCACCGATCTCGCCTTCTACCTGAGGCCGGATTTCCTGGGCGCCATGCGGCGGATCCTCGACGATCCCGAGGCCTCGTCCAACGACAGGTTCGTGGCCGAGGCCGTACTCCGCAATGCCGTCATCGCCGCCGAAGGGGTGCTCCCCCTCTGCCAGGACACGGGCTCGATCCAGATCTTCGCCTTCAGGGGAGACCGCGTCGTCACAGACGGGAGGGACGAGGACATCCTGGCCGCGGCCGCCTCCGGGGTCTACAAGACCCGGAGCCTGCGCTATTCGATCATGGCCCCGCTCTCGGTCATGGACGAGGTCAACACCGGGACGAACCTTCCGGCCCAGATCGACCTCCAGGCCGCGGCCGGACGGGAATACCGGTTCTTCTTCATGGCGAAAGGCGGCGGCTCGTCGAACAAGATCGCCCTGTTCCAGGAGTCCAAGGCCCGGCTCGAAGACCGGGCTCTCGAGACGTTCCTGGGCGAGAAGATCCGGGCCCTGGGCGTCGCCGCCTGTCCGCCCTACCGGATCGCCGTTGTCGTCGGCGGGCTCTCGCCTGAGATGACCCTCAAGACGGTCAAGCTGGCCTCGGCTGGGTTCCTCGACGGCCTGCCGAAGCGGGGCGCCAAGGCGGGTCACGCGTTCCGGGACCTCGGCTGGGAAGAACGCCTCATGCGCCTGGCCCGCGGAACGGGGCTCGGCGCCCAGTTCGGCGGCAAGTGGCTCGCCCACGAGGCCCGCTTCGTGCGGCTGCCGCGCCACGCCGGCTCCTGCCCGATCGGTATCGCCGTTTCGTGCAACGCCGACCGGGGCCTGCGCGGCAAGATCACGCCGGCGGGCGTCTTTCTCGAAGAGGTCGAGCGCCGGCCGGCCCGCTTCCTCGAGGGGGCCCGGGCCGCGGGGCCCGCGGCGTCCTCGGCCGTCGATCTCTCCAAGCCGATCGCCGAGGTCCTGGAAACCCTGAAGGCGCTCCCGGTCGGGACGCTCGTCCGGCTCTCCGGCCCGCTCGTTGTCGCCCGGGACATCGCCCACGCCCGCTTGGCCAAGATCCTGCGCGACACGGGGGACGTCCCCGACTACTTCAAGAGGCACGCCGTCTATTACGCCGGCCCGGCCAAGACGCCGCGCGGCATGGCCTCGGGAAGCTTCGGCCCGACGACGGCCCAGCGCATGGACGGCTATCTGGCCGATTTCCTGAAGGCCGGGGCGTCGCTCATCTCGCTCGCCAAGGGCAACCGGACCGCGCCGGCCGTCGCCGCGCTCAAGGCGCACGGCGGCGTCTTCCTCGGCACGATCGGCGGCGCGGCCGCCCTCATCGCCAAGGAGCACATCCTCGCGAGCGAGGTCCTCGATTTCGCCGACCTGGGCATGGAAGCGGTCCGCCGGATCGAGGTCAAGGACCTGCCCGCGTTCGTCATCTACGACGGCCGCGGCGGCGACCTCTACGCCGCCCCGCCGCCGGGCCCGGCCTGCGCCTGACCGGACCGGCATCGTCAATCTCTCGAAAAAAAAGCCGAGGGCCCGGCTCCGTGCCGGACCCTCGGCCTTACGGTTCAGAGAAGACCGCGAACAGCCGGGACTACTTCTTGATCGTCCCGAGCTCCTCGATGAGCCGCACGATCCGCGGGTCGGTCAAGCCCTTGATGACAGGCTGGAGCGTCGTGATGCCCGCGGTGCCGGGCAGGCTGACGGTCCCGTAGAACGCCTGGTAGATATCGTATCCGTTGGCGTCCGTCCCCTGGATAAGAACGGCCCAAACCGCCCCGACGCCGGTCCCCGATTCGGTGTGGGGGCCGAAGGTCAGCGAGCCGTTCGCGGCGAAATCGCCGCTTCCGAAATTCACCGAGGCGATCCGCGTGCTCTCGTCGGCCAGGTAGAGACCCGTATAGGCGCTCTGGATGTGGCCGGCGACGCCGTTGGTCTCGGTGAAGATCTCCGAGAACGTGGCCGACGTCGTGTCCGTCCCCGCATCATAGGTCCAGGGGACCGCGGCCGGATCCGTGGCAAAAGAGAACGTGGCCGCCGGCAGGATGGCCACCTGGGCGGTCGAGGTCACGGTGCCGTCGACGTTGGTCGCGGTCAGGGTGTAGGTCGTGTTCGCCGTCGGGCTGACGGCCTGCGTGCCCGTCGCCGCGACCGTGCCGATCCCGTTGTCGATGGAGATCGTCGTGCCGTTCGTGACGCTCCAGCTCAGGGTCGAGGAATCGCCGAGCTTGATCGAAGCCGGGGTGGCGGTGAAGGAATCGATCGTCGGCGGGACCAGCTGGAGGGTCAC
>CAZIQR010000182.1:2201-5227 GCA_964541055.1 uncultured Eubacteriales bacterium | reverse complement strand
GGTGAGGGGGGGTGAGACGGGGCTCAGGCGGGGACGCTGTTCGGGTGAAGACGGAAGCCGCGGTCCAACCGGACGACGATGAACTGGGTCTTGTCGGGCTTCTCCTCGAGGCGGACATAGACGACCGCCCCCGAAAGGACCAGGCGCAGCGGGCTCTCGAGAATGAGGGTCCGGGGGACGTCGAGGAACAGGGTCAGCCGGGAATCGATCATGAGCTTGGCCTTGAGGCGCAGGGAGACCTCCTGGGCGCTGATGCCGCAGACCGAGGTCTTTTCCTCGAACTTCCGTCCGCCGGCGTCCAGGCCCCTGACCAAGGCCGGAAGAGAGAGCTCGAAGGAGCGCTCCCTCTTTCCGGCCCTGGCCGCGCTTTGGGGGGAGGGATCATGAAGAGATTTGGCGATGTCCATGTCGTCCGTCATTTTCACAGTTCTTGCCGCCAGGCGGAATCGCTTTTGATGGGGAATCGAGGGGTCATATTCGGCCCGCTCCTCTCACCGCCAGGGGCTACCCGTAGCGACCGAAGGGAGCGGAGGCCCAGATGCGCCGCGGAGTGACTCGGAGCGGCGTGTCTGGTAGATATCTGAAACAAAGAATTCTTTCGGCTATTTCACCCTTCGGGGCCTTGCATCCGGGCCGTCTCGATTCGTGAATAGTTCAGGGTCACGCCGCGTCCGCCTGGATGATGTAGCGGGACTCCAGCCGAAGGGCGACCTGGGGGGCCTGGCCGTCCCCGTCGATGTTGTCGACGTCGACGATCGTCCCTTTGACGACGAGCGTCAGGGTCCGTCCTTCCCCGAGCTTGGGCGGCAGGGCAATGGACAGCTTCAAGCGGGAGCCCAAGGCGACGGGGTTCCCGAGCGGGAAGAGGGCGCCCTGGTGGCTCATGAACGTCAGCGTCGTGTCCTCGCGGAAGAAGGCGCCGCTCGGATCCGGGCCCTCGACGCTCATGGGCAGGGCAAGTTTGAAACCCCGCTCTGCGGGGCGACGCCGGAGCGGCCTGGACTCCCAGGTGGTCCTGCTCAGCATAACGATTTCCTTTTCCTTTGAACTTGGCGCACCCAGCATCGCAGGCCCGTTCCGGAGGGTCAATCACCCCTAAGGATGAAGCCGCGGGGGATATTGGGCGTTTGACAATTCTGGACCTGGCCGGTAGAATCCTAAGACGCTCATACACAAGGAGATGACGTGAACGAGTCAGAACGCCAGGTCCGGCAGATCACGCCCAAGAGCGAGGATTTCTCGCGCTGGTATGTCGAGGTCGTCCAGAAAGCCGAGCTCGCCGACTACACCCCGATGAAGGGCATGATGGTCATCCGCCCGCACGGCTACGCGGTCTGGGAGAACATCCAGCGCGGGCTGGATCTGCGGATCAAAGCCGCCGGCCACGTCAATGCCTATTTCCCGCTGTTCATTCCGGAAGGGTTCCTCAAGAAAGAGGCCGAGCACGTCGAGGGCTTCTCGCCGGAAGTCGCCTGGGTGACGGTCGGCGGCAAGGAGGAGCTCGAGGAGCGCCTGGCCGTCCGTCCGACGTCCGAGGCCATCATCGGCCACATGTACGCCAAGTGGATCAAGTCCTGGCGGGACCTGCCCGTTCTCATCAACCAGTGGGCCAACATCGTCCGCTGGGAGAAGGTCACCCGGCCCTTCCTGCGGACGACCGAGTTCCTGTGGCAGGAAGGGCACACCTGCCACGAGACGGCCGAGGAGGGCGAGGCCGAAACGCTGAAGATCCTCGACCTTTACCGCGACTTCTGCGAGCAGGAGCTGGCCATCCCCGTCCTCGCCGGCCGCAAGTCGCTCAGCGAGAAGTTCGCCGGGGCGTCCATGACCTACGCCCTCGAGGCCCTGATGTCCGACGGCAAGGCCCTGCAGATGGGCACATCCCATAACCTCGGCCAGCACTTCTCGAAGGCCTTCGACATCAAGTTCGAGGACCGCAACCAGACGCTGCAATACGTCTGGCAGACCTCGTGGGGCATGACGACGCGGACGATCGGGGCCCTGATCATGGTCCACGGCGACGATTCGGGCCTGCGCTTCCCGCCCCGCATCGCCCCGGTCCAGGTTATGGTCGTGCCCATCCCCATCGGCAGCTGGAGGGCCTCCGTGCTGCCGACCGCCGAAAGCGTCGTGGCCGGGCTCAAGGCCGCGGGCCTTCGCGCCGCGATCGACGCCCGCGAAGAGGCCACGCCCGGCTGGAAGTTCTCCGAATACGAGATGCGGGGCGTGCCCCTGCGGATCGAGATCGGCCCCCGGGACGTCAAGGCCGGGCAGGCCGTCCTCGTCCGCCGCGACACCCGGGCCAAGGAGAGCGTGCCGCTCTCTGGGCTGGCCTCCCGCGTCCCGGCCCTCCTCGCCGAGATCCAGGCCGAGCTCCTGGCCCAGGCCCGGGCGTTCCTCCAGTCGAACATCCGTGACGCCGCGAGCTACGCGGAATTCAAGGACGTCCTCGAGACCAAGCGGGGCTTTGTCCGGGCCGCCTGGTGCGGCGACGCCGCCTGCGAGGCGAAGGTCAAGGCCGAGACCATGGCCACGATCCGGGTCATCCCTTTGGATGACCGCGAAGCCGCCACGGCCGAGCCGTGCCTCGCCTGCGGACGTCCGGGACACGTCCGGGCCTTTTTCGCGCGCGCGTACTGATCACGCCCTTAAAAGGGGAGGGCCGCCATGAACGGCGATCATGCCCGGGAGCGGCGATCGATGGTCGACACACAGATCCGGGCCCGCGGCGTCCGTGCTCCGCTGGTGCTCGCGGCCGTCGGCAAAGTCCCCCGCCACCTCTTCATTCCCGAGGGACAGCTGGCCCGGGCCTACGCCGACGAGCCCCTGCCGATCGGCCAGGGCCAGACGATCTCCCAGCCCTACATTGTCGCCTACATGACCGAGACGCTCGGGCTCAGGGGCGGGGAGAAGGTCCTCGAGGTCGGCACGGGCTCGGGCTATCAGACCGCCGTCCTGGCCGAGATCGCCGGCGAGGTCTGGACGGTCGAGATCGTCGAGACGCTGGCCGGGCGGGCCCGGGCGGT
>CAZIQR010000182.1:0-2101 GCA_964541055.1 uncultured Eubacteriales bacterium | reverse complement strand
TTGGGCGGCTTCTTGGGGTCCATGCCGTAATAGAACAGCCACTTGTCGTGCGATTCCTGGTCGTTCCAGATCTTGATGGACTTGGCCGCCGATGTGCTGACCACGCCGAGCACCCGGGCGTTCTTGATGGCCGCCAGGGCCCGCTCCGGGGCGACGAGGACCTCCTGGCTGGCCTGGCCGCCGGCGGGATTGCCGGCCATGGGGCCGCCGCTCGAAGCCATTCCCCCGGCGCCGGCCGGCGCCAGGATGACGTTCCACTGCCCGTCGCGGCTCATGGGGTCCTTGTAGAGGCGCCGGATGCACTTCTTGTCGAGCAGGTCCTTGAGGCTCGATGGGAACCGGCCGGGATTCTTCTTGTTAAAGATGCGCACGGCCTCCACGTATTGATGGCCCCGGAAGATGAGCTCCTCCTCTTTCTCGCGCTGGATCTCGGTCTGCCAGAGGGGCGTCGCCACGAGGAAGCCGAGGCTGATGACGAAGACCGCCATCATCAGGATGATGAGAATGGCGCCCCGGGCGGCGCGGCTACCAGGTGTTATAAGGCGAGCCATCGATGGGAGATTTCTGGTCCGAGGCGGACTTGACGTCGATAACGCCGGGGATCTCGGTCAGCATGGGGTCTTCGACCGTGGGCTGCTCGCGCTGCTCGAACCAATCCGCCTGGCGGGTCATGGGGTCGATCGGGAGGGACCGGAGGTAGCTGTCCTGGACCAGGGCCTGAAGCGACGCCGGATATTTGCCCTTGTCCTGGGCGTATTGGTCGATGAGCTTGCGGAGGATATACAGGTTCTCCTTGAGCACGGCTTCGCGGGCCTTGACCGTGGCCGATTTGTAGGTCGGCAGGGCCACGCCGATGAGGAGGCCGATGATGCCGAGGACGATGATGATCTCGATGAGCGTGAAGCCGCGCTCACCAGTCCTTGTATTTGGTCCCGTCGAGCGCCGTGTTCGGACTCTTCGTATAGACATCGTATACATTCTCCTCTCCCCAGACGTCCGAATCGAAGTCGTCCTGATAGGACCGCAGGCCCCAATCATACGAATTGGTCATCGGGTCCAGGGGGATGCGGCGGAGGAATTTGACGGTCTTCTTGGCCCCGGCCTTGCCCGAGGAGTCCTTGTCCTGGACCTCGACGCCCTTGACCAGCGTCTCGAGCGTGGGGGGATAGCCCTCGGTGTCCTCTTCGACCTGGAACTTCTTCTCGTCGGCCATCTTCTTGTAGGCGTCGATCGCCTCGCGGAGGGTCCGCAGGGCGCGCGCCAGCTCGATCTCGTTCTGGCGTTTGACGGCCATCTTGCCCAGAGGCAGTGCGGCCAGGGCCAGGACGGCCATGATGGCCAGGGCAATGATCATCTCGACGAGCGTGAAGCCGGGCCGGTCGTGCGTGCGGAACATCGTTCACCCGGGCCGCCGCTCAGGCGCGACGGACCTATTCTCGATTATAGGCCAAAGACCCGGGAAATCAATATCGGCCGCGCCCACCCCGGTCCCGGCCGCCGGGCCGGCGGTCCCCTTGGCTGTGCTCGCGGGGGTAGCGGTGCGGTGGTGCCTCCGGGCGGGGGGTCGAATCGGGGTTCTCGCCGCCGCCCTCTTCGCAGGCCTTCTTGCTGAGGCGGATCTTGTTGTCGGCCGGGTCGATGTTGACGACCTTGACCGTGACCGTGTCGCCCAGGTGGAGGACGTCGTGGATGCTATTGACCCGGTAGGGGGCGACCTCGGAGATGTGCAGCAGGCCGACGAGGTTGGGCATGATCTCGACGAAGGCGCCGTATTCCTCGAGGCGAACGACCTTGCCGGTGTAGACCTTGCCCAGCTCGGCCTCGGCCGTGAGGTCGAGGATCATCTGTTTGGCCGCCTCCGCCGCGGACATGTCCGTCGAGGCGATGAGGATCTTGCCGTCCTCCTCGATGTCGATCTTGGCCCCGGTCTGGGCGACGATCTTCTTGATGATCTTGCCCGCGGGCCCGATGACCTCGCCGACCTTTTCAGGATTGATGTTGAGGATGATGATCCGGGGGGCGTAGGCCGAGATGTCCTTGCGGGGCTCGGCGATGGTCTCCTTCATCCGGGCCAGGACCTTGAGCCGGGCGGCCTTGGACT
>CAZIQR010000181.1:0-5369 GCA_964541055.1 uncultured Eubacteriales bacterium | reverse complement strand
AACATGATCGGCCTCATCCCCGGCTTCATGTCTCCGACGAGCAAGCTCAACGTCACCGTCGGCTGCGCCCTGGTCGTCTTCTTCTACTACCACGCCCAGGGCGTCAAGTCCCAGGGCCTGAAATACTTCAAGCACTTCATGGGCCCGATCCCTGCCCTGGCGCCGCTCATGATCCCGATCGAGGTCATCAGCCACTTCTCGCGGCCTGTCTCCCTCTCGATGCGGCTTTTCTGCAACATCTTCGCCGAGGAGCTCCTCATCCTGATCATGGCCTCGATCATCCCCTTTCTGCTGCCGCTGCCGTTCATGGCCGTGGCCATCTTCACCTCGGCCATCCAGGCCTTTGTCTTCGTCCTGCTGGCCTGCGTCTATATCTCCGGGGCCATCGCCCACGAGGAAGAGCACTCATAACGCAAAGGAGTCCGTCATGTCCAAGACCTTGAAAGCCCTGAACCTCCTGATGTTCACCGTCGCCCTGATGGCCCTGCCGGCGCTGGCCCAGGAGAACGCGGCCACGCCCAAGGACCACGCCGACCTGTTCAAGCTCTCGCTCATCGTCGGCGGCGCCATCATCACCCTGGCCGTCATCGCCGGCGCCTTCTGCCAGGCCAAGGCCATCAGCGCCGGCTGCGAAGGCATCTCCCGGAACCCGGCCGGCGCGCCGCATATCCGCTTCCTGCTCCTGCTCGGCCTGGTCCTGATCGAGACCCTGGTCATCTACGCGCTGCTCATCACCATCATCATCCTGATGGTCCAATGGGGCAACTACATCCCCAAGGGATAACGCTCGGAGCGGCCTAGTCCCTCCGGACCCCGGAGCCGATGACCCTATCGACGCCCGCGCTCGTCGTCACGTCCTTCAGACGGTTCAATAGCGACAAGTGCTGGACGTCGGCTATTGTCATCTCTTATTTCGCCCTGCTCTGCTCGGTGCCGCTCATCGCCCTCTTCTTCTGGGCGGCGGGGCGCTTCCTCGGCGACACGGAGATGGCCCTCCGCTCGCTCAACATCTTCACCGACGAGTTCTTCGCCAAGCTCGACCCGAGCTTCTTCAAGAACTTCGGCGAGCTCTCGAGATCGGTCGGGTCGCTCGGTCTCTTCGGCCTCCTGGGCTCGCTCGTCTCGGCCAGCTTCCTCTTCTCGACGCTGATCGCGACCATCAACCAGATCTTCCGGACGAAGTACCACCGCTCGTTCGTCTACAACCGGCTGATCGAGTTCGCGATGATGGCCGTCGTCGGCATCTTCATGCTCTTCTCGCTGGCCATGACCGCGGTCTGGACGGCCGTCGGCCAATCGCTCGAGAAAAGCGAGCTCATCCGCTCGACGCTCAGCCCGGAGGCCGTGGCCGTCGTCAACAACGTCTTCCTGAAATACATCATCCCCTACCTGCTGACCTTCCTGATGTTCTACGTCCTCTACAAGTTCATCCCGGAGGTGAAGGTCCACACGCGGGCCGGGATCGTCCCGGCGGCGGTCGCGGCCCTGATCTACGAGGTCTTCAAGCGGGCCTTCGCCTTTTACGTCGTCCACTTCTCGGCGGTCGGCATCGTCATGAGCCGCATCCTCCAAGGGACGCTGACCTCGGTGCTTTTCTTCGTCCTCTGGGTCACCTCGTCGATGGTCATCCTGCTCTGGGGCGCGGAGCTCGCCGCGCTCCTGAACGAGCGGATCGACGCCCGGGCGGCGGAGAAGCTCCCGAAGAGCGTCCCATCTGCACCCTAGACGGGGAGAACGGCGGGTGGCGGCGATTAAGGGGGAACTTGGTTTACGTGAAACCGAAGCCCGGCCGTTTTGCGCAGACCGGGTCCCTGCTTGAGGGTGGCCTTAGGGACATGTACCCTTGGTACTTGGCCCTGATTTCGGCGAGAACGGGCAGGAAAAACCGGGACACGCACCCGTGGTGCCTGTCCCGTCGACGTCAGACGTGCTTGCCGATCAGGGCGACCAGTTTGGCTTTCGACTCGAAGCCGACGATCTTTTCCTTGGGCTCGCCGCCCTTGAACAGGATCAGGGTCGGGATAGCCATGATGCCGTAGGTCTGAGGCGTCTGGTTGTTATCGTCGACGTTCATCTTGACGACCTTGAGCTTGCCTTGGTGGGCCGTGGCGATCTCTTCGACGATGGGGGCGATCATCTGGCAGGGGCCGCACCAGGGGGCCCAGAAATCCACCAGGACGGGGAGCTCGGACTTCAGAACATCAGCCTCGAACGTGGCATCACTGCCGGTGGTCAAGACGTCGGACATGGCTTTTCACTCCAATTCTTAGTATTTTAGTAGTATTTTATCAACCGGCGGGAGGATTGTCAACTTCTGAGACGGCCCAGCCCCCGTGCATCACTCCGCCCAGCCGAGGCGCTCCTTGACCAGGGCGTAATAGCTGCGGCGCGGCGACGTCACGAGCTGGAGCTCGACCGCCGACTTGCGGACCTCGATGACGTCGTTGCGGACCATAACCCCGCCGCGCTGGCCGTCCAGGGTGTAATGGACCTCTTCCCCGCCGGTGAGGAGCCGGACCGAGATCTTCGAGCCCGCCGGCACGGCCATGGGCCGGAAGGACATGGTGTGGGGGCAGATGGGCGTCAGGACGATCGCCGGGACCTGGGGATGGAGGATCGGCCCGCCAGCCGATAGCGAATAGGCCGTCGAGCCGGTCGGCGTCGAGACGATGAGCCCGTCGGCCTTCAGGGTCGCGACGTCCTGGCCGTCGATGCCGATGGCGAGCTCGATTATCCGGGCCACGGCGCCCTTCGTGACGACGACGTCGTTCAGGCAGTAGTGCACGTCGCGGGGGGTGCGGGCCTCGAACAGCCAGCGGGAGCTGATGAGGGAGCCGTCGCCGGCCAGGAACCGGTCCAGCGTCGCCTCGACCTCGCTGACGGGGATCTCGGTCAGAAAGCCCAGCCGGCCAAGGTTGACGCCCATGACGGGGACGCCGGCCAGGGCCGCATGATGAGCGACACTGAGGAGCGTGCCGTCGCCGCCCAGGACGACGACGAGGTCGGAGGCCCCGGCGATGGCGGCGCGCTCGAGCCCGTCCGGACGGCCGAGCTTGTCGGCCGCCGCCTCTTCGAGGACGCAGCCGACGCCGCGGCCCTCGAAATAATCCACGACGATCTTGAGGATGCCCTCGACTGAGGGCGCGTGGGGCTTGATGACGATGCCGGCTTTGCGCACTTTAGGCATGGCTCGTGGCCTCCTTGATCCAGTCTGGGACGAGATCCACGTTGAGGTCCGGCCCCCCCTTGACCCACCAGGCGAAGAACTCGACGTTGCCTTTCTGGCCGTGCGTCGAGCAGCGGATGAGGCCCCGGCAGCCGAAGCCGAGCGTCCGGGCTTCGGCCAGGACCCGGGTCAAGACCTCGGCGTGGACGGCGGGGTCGCGGACGACGCCCCGGCGGCCGACGGCCCTAGGACCGGCCTCGAACTGGGGCTTGATGAGCGAGACGAGCGCCCAATCCCCCGGGATCCCCTTGAGCGCGGGCAGGATCTTGAGGACGGAGATGAACGAGACGTCCATGGTGACGATCCCGGGCGGCTCGGGGATATCGGTGGGCGCGAGCTCGCGGGCGTTCTTCTCGATAAGAACGACGCGCGGGTCCTTGCTCAGGTTCCAATCGAGCTGCTTCGTGTCGACGTCGACGGCGTAGACCCTGGCGGCGCCGCGCTGGAGCAGGCAGTCGACGAACCCGCCGGTCGAGGCGCCGACGTCGAGGGCGACGAGCCCGTGGACGTCGATCGCGAGCCGCTCCAGGGCCTCCCGGAGCTTGAGGCCGCCCCGGCTGACAAAGGGCAGGGGCTGGGCGATCTCGAGAGGGGCTTCGGGGTCGAGGAGCTCGCCGGACTTGCGCACCGGCCGGCCGGCGCTTGTCACCGATCCGGCCATGATCAGGGCCTGGGCCTTTTCCCGGCTGGGGGCCAGGCCGCGGGCCGCGACGAGCTTATCCGCGCGCTCTTTCATCGGCGCTCCTCGGGAGGGCCGTCCTGTAAAAGTCCCGGATCCGGCCGGCGATGCCCGGGACGTCGAGGCCGAGCCGGGCCCGGATCTCGTCGGATTTGCCGACGGGATAGGGACCGATCGGAACGCCCACGGCCAGGAAGCGGACGCCGAACCGGCCTTCCCGGTCGAGGAGCTCGCGCACGGCGCTCGCCGCCCCGCCCTCGACGATGCCCTCCTCGAGGGTGACGATCGTCCGGCCCGGACCGGCGAAGCGCAGGACCATGTCCCGGTCGAGCGGCTGGACGAAGCGGGCGTTGACGACGGCGAGCGAGAGGCCCTCCTTCTCGAGCTCGCGGGCCGCCTCGAGCGCCGGGGCGACCATGTTCCCGACGGCGAAGATCATGTCCTGCCCGTCCTTGACGAGCTCGCTTTTCCCGAGCGGCAGGACCTCGAGCCCCGGGTCCAGGGCGACGCCCAGGCCCTTGGCCTTGGGGAAGCGCACCGAGGCCGGGTGCCCGTAGGAGAGCGCGGACCAGAGCATGTGCTGCAGCTCGTTCTCGTCCTTGGGGGCACAGACGATCATGTTCGGCATGTGCCGCATGTAGGCGAGGTCGTTGACGCCCTGATGGGTCGGCCCGTCGTCGGGGACGATGCCGGCTCGGTCGAGGACGAAGACGACCGGCACGTCCATCAGCCCGATGTCGTGGTAGAGCTGGTCGTAGGCCCGCTGCAGGAAGGTCGAGTAGATGGCCACGACCGGTTTGAAGCCGGAAAGGGCCAGGCCGGCGGCGAAGGTCACGGCGTGCTGCTCGGCGATGCCGACGTCGAAGAACCGCTCCGGCAGCTTCTCGGAGAACTCCCGCAGCCCGGTGCCCTCGCCCATGGCCGCGGTGATGGCCAAGACCTTCTCGTCTTTCTTCGCGATCTTGATCATGGCGGCGCCGAAGATGCTCGAAAACGACGGGCCCCATTCCTTCTGCAGCGGCTCGCCGGTCGCGATCTTGAACGGGCCCGCGCCGTGGAACTTCTCCGGATGGAGCCGGGCCGGCTGGTAGCCCTTGCCCTTCTGCGTCACGCACTGGATGAGGACCGGGCCGTCATAGGTTTTGGCCGTCTCGAAGGCCTCGACGAGGGCTTGTACGTTGTGACCGTGAACCGGCCCGATGTAGCGGATGCCGAGCTCCTTGAAAACAAGCCCGGGGAAGAGGATCTTCTTGACCAGCTCCTCGAGGGCCCGGCCGCCCTTGATGACGAGGGGCCCGAGCGGGACCCGCTTCAGGAACGACTTGGCCTGGTCCTTCATCAGGATATAGCGCTGGCCCGAAACGAGATACGAGAAGTACTTGGACCAGGCCCCGACGTTGATCGAGATCGACATCTCGTTGAAGTTGAGGACGATGATCAGCCGCTCGCGGAGGTGGCCGATCT
>CAZIQR010000180.1:0-5461 GCA_964541055.1 uncultured Eubacteriales bacterium | reverse complement strand
CGGAGCGTAGACAAGGGCCGGTTCAAGGCGTAAACTGGATCTTTGGCCCGGCCGGATCGTCAAGGAGTGAGCATGAGAAGATCCATTGTGTATGCGGTCCTCACGGCCGCCGCCGCCCTCGGCGGCTCTCTCGCCGCGGGCCAGACGCTTCCCGCCTCCGTGCCGCAGCCGGTCGACATCCGCGTTCACGTCGCGGCCGGCGGCGGCTTTGTCGACGACCTCTCGCTCGCCGACTTCGACCTCACCGAGGACGGGCGGCCCCAGCCGCTTCGCTCCCTGACCCTGATCCGAAGCGGGCAGATCAACCGCCGCCAGGGGATCGACGTCATGGTCACCCCTCCGCCCCGTACCTACACCTTGCTCTTCCAGCTCACGGACTGGGACCCCAACCTCTCCAAGGCGGTCGAATATCTCTTCGGCTCGGTCCTCCGCGCCGGCGATCACATGACCCTGGTGACCCCGTTCAAGCCCTATCACCTCCAAAGCGACGCCCTCTCGCTGCGGACCAAGGCCGATCTGGCCAAGGCGATGGACGAGACCCTGCGCAAGGACATCCTGCGCGGCAGCGGCGAATACCGCGACCTCGTCGCCGAGCTCTCCCGGCTCTCCCGCGCGATCAGCGGCACCGCGGGCGCGGCTGGCTCGCGGGAAGACATCGAGTCCGACCCCACGGACGACGCGGACAGCGGCTTCGGCCTGGAGACCCAGATCGACCGCTACCGGCAATCCCTCATGAGGATGGAGGGTATCCGCCTGGTCGACGAGGCCAAGCTGCTCTCCTTCGCCGCCTCGCTCAAGCCCGTGCCCGGACAGAAAACGGTCATCCTGTTCTATCAGCGCGAGTTCCGGCCCGAGATCAATCCGGCGGCGATGAACCGGCTGATGAGCCTCTACCAGGACAATCCCCAGATCCTGGCCAACCTGATGGACCTGTTCCAGCTCTTCAAGCGCGAGCGGAAGTTCGACGCCGATGCGGTCAAGAAGGCCTTCGCCGACGCCGGCATCGATTTCCACTTCATCTTCATGGAGAAGAAGAGCCAGCGCGTCTTCGGCGCGACCATGCACGAACAGTCCGAGGACGTCTACCCGGGGTTCGTCGAGATGGCCCGGGCGACGGGCGGGACGAGCGCCAGCTCGACCAATCCGGCCGCCGCGCTCAAGGCCGCGGCGGCGGTTTCGACCGACTATTACCTGCTGACCTACCTGCCGGGCGCGGCCTCGGTCCCGGGTTTCCGGCGGGTGGACATCCGGCTCAAGCGGCCCGGCTGCCAGGTGCTGAGCCCGGCCGGGTTCTTCGTGAGGTGATCAGAGCTTCAGACGTAACCCGGCCCGGCTGAGGACCGCCGTCAGAAGAAGCACAACCGCCGTCATGACGGCGGCGTTGAGCATGCCGGGGATCCCGCCCGTCTGTTCGAACGGCCACAGGATCCGGTCGATATTCACGTGGATGAGAGACCCGAGCAGCCCGGCCGCGCCGCCGATGAGCCCGGGCAGCAGATAGGCCAGGAGCGGGTTCCTGCCGGCCGGGGCGAGAAAAGCCGCCGCCTTCCGCCCCTTGAGAACGTCCAACCCGACATAAAAAAGCAGGAAGACAAGGCAGCAGATCCCCGCCGTCGCCAGGCAATACGATTCGGTCCCCCAGATCTTGCTGAAGGTATGGAGCGGCCTAAGAACGAACCCGGCGGCGACGAGCATCGCCCCGAGCACCCCAAGGAAGCGGATGCGGCGGACGGGCGGCGAAGGCTCCGCCTCCGGAAGGAAGATCGTCCCGCCCAGGCACCCGGCCGTGACGATGGCCGCGTGCGAGCCGAACAGGCTCCCGATGTTGAGGAACCCGTTGACCGGTCCGAGGAAATCGAGGGCGCCGTGGCGGGCCCCGATGTAGAGGGCCGTCATGACGCCGATCGCCCCCGCCAGCACGACCCTGTTCCCGCGGCAGGCCAGGTAGAGCAGGCTGGCCGCAAAATAGCACCAGCCGATCATCCCCAGGATGCCCCACCATGAGGTCCGAAGCAGCGTCACCCGGCCGTCCTCGCCCTGCCCGCGGAAGACGAGGACGAGGGCGACGAGGACGAGCGCCGCGACGATCTTCAGGGCGAGGAGGAGCCGCCTCTTGGACGCCGAGGCGCCTTTGGGCATGACCGTCCAGAGCCCGAAGACGGCCAGCGTGGCGAGAAAATACCAGAGGTCGTGGCTGAGGCCGGTCGCCGCGGCCGAAAAGCGGTCCTCGTTGACAAGCAGGACGCCGAGAAAGAGGAGGGCCAGCGTCCGCACGGCGATGTGGCCGACCAGAGCGAGGGTCGAGAGGCCGTCGGCCCGCCGCTTGGCCAGCGCCAGCGGGATGGAGAGCCCGACGATGAACAGGAAGCCGGGGAAGACGACATCGGTCAGCGTGAAAACGTTCTGGTCCGCGGCCGCGTGGCGGAGAAAGAAGGGGATGGCCGCCATCCCGGCGATATAATTGACGAAGACCATCGTCAGGATGTCGAAACCGCGAAAGGCGTCGAGACTGGCCAGCCGCTCTTTCATGCCCTCTCCTCCCGGGGCAGCGCGGCGAGGGCGCCGCGCACATAGCCCACGGATTCGGCCAGCCCGGCGAGCGGGTCGTGGCTGTCCTTTTCGTATTCGAAGGCCAGGGTCCCGCCGAAGCCCATTTCGGCGAGCGTCCGCAGGAAGCGGGGAATGTCGATGACGCCGTGGCCGGCCTCGACGGCGACGCCCTCGGCCGTGGGGGCGGTGACGTCCTTCATGTGGACGTCGAGGAGGCGGGCCCCGCACCGGACCGCCTCGTCCGAGGGATCGAGGCCGGCGCGCCGGCAGTGGCCGACGTCGAGGCAGACGCCGACCCGGGGATCGAGGCCGCCGATCCGCTCGAGGATCGAGGCCGGCGTGGGATAGCGCTTGTCGCCCGGCCCGTGGTTGTGGATGGCGAGAGCGATGCCCGTCTCGCGGACCCGCTCGTTGGCGCGGCCCAGAAAGGGATGGTCCGGCACGCCGACGATGAGGCTGAAGCCGGCCGTTCGCGCGTAGGCGAAGGCCCGGTCGACCTCCGCCACGCTCGCCATATAGACGACGCCGCACCCGTAGGCCAGCAGGCCCTCGGCTTTGACCTTGTCGATCGCCGCCCGGATGGCCTCGTCCGGGGACGCGAGGGGGAGGTGCATGTCCTTGAGGCACACGCGGCCGAGCGCGACGCGGCGGGCCATGGCCAGCGTCGCGTCGAGATCGAATTCCCGGAAGGTGTAGGAGGCCAGGCCCAGGACGAACCGGGGGGACGGGACGGCGGCGGCCCGCCGCCCGCGGGCGCAGGCGGCCGGACCGAGAAGGGCGCCGGCCCCCGCGGCCAGCGTACCGCCGAGAAAGCCGCGCCGCGACGTCTTGCCCATGCCGGCCTACTTTAGCGCGTTTGCCGGGCCGTGGTCAAACCGACCGCAGCGCAAGCCTTGCCTTGACACTGTTTCTGGCCTGCATTAGCATCGTGGCCGTTCGACGGCCCCCGCCGCATCGGAAGGCCGGCGACGAAGGAGGACCGATGAACACGCGAAGACAGATGCCCGGCTGCTCCGGCTGCCCTCTGAGCCGTCGCCGATTCCTGACCGCCGCTTCGGTCGGGACGCTGGGGGTCCTCGCCCCGGCCGGCCTCTTCCAGGCCTGCGCCAAGGCCGAGACGCTGCGGATCCGTTTGATCTACGCGCTCCACGCCGTCGTCCAGCCGGGCCCGGACTGGCCGAACGTCGGCTTCAATTTCCAGCCGGTCATGGACCGGACGACCGGCACCCTGGCCAAGGCCTTTCCCGGCTGGGAGCTCGTCACCTCGATGGCCAAGGACGAAGAAGAGGCCAAGAAGATCCTCGAAGGGGACGCCGCGGCGCCGGTCGACGGCTATATCGTCGTCCAGCTCAACTGCTGGAACAAGGTCGTGCAGGCGATCGCCGCGTCGGGCAAGCCGACGCTCTACGTCGATTTCCAATACGGCGGGAGCGGCGGCTTCCTCGTCTACACGGCGGACTTTCTGCGCAAGAAGACGGGGAACCTCGGCTTCATTGGCTCGTCGCGCCCCGAAGACCTGGTCGCCGCTGGCCGCGTCTTCGGCGACGTGAAGAAGAGCGGGGGCGCGAACGGGTTCGGGGCCCTGGTCGCCGCCGTCCGGAAGCGGTCGACCCCGGCCCCCGGGGACATGAGCGTCGCCGTCGACAACGTGACCTGCCTGTCGGCGGCGGATTGCCTGACGAAGATGAGAGAGTCGAAGATCCTGGCCGTCGGCGGCGGCTGGCCGGGCATCGCCCCGGCCATCAAGGAGGGGATGGGCATCGAGGTCATCGACGTCCCCTTCGCCAAGGTCAACGACGCCTGGGCCGCGGCGGACAAGGACGAATCGCGGGCCATCGCCGATCGTTGGGCCAGGACGGCGTCCAGGGTCGAAAACGTCAGCCGTGAGACCCTGGTCACGTCGGCGGCCATGTACCTCGGTCAGAAAGCCGTGCTGAAGGAATACGGCGCGAACGCCATCACCATCAACTGCCTCGGCGGCTTCTACGGCGGCCATATCCATGCCTATCCCTGCCTCGGCTTCCACGAGCTCAACAACGAGGGGCTCATCGGCGGCTGTGAGTGCGACGTGCGCTCGGCGGCGACCATGGTCACGATGAACGCCCTGACCGGAGGGCGGCCCGGCACCATCTCCGATCCGGTCGTCGACACGGCCAACCGCCGGATCATCTACGCCCACTGCGTCGCCTCGAACCGGGCCTTCGGGGCGGCCGGTCCGACCAACCCGTTCGAGATCCTGACCCATTCGGAGGACCGTCAGGGGGCGGCGGTGCGGTCGATCCTGCCCGTGGGCTACATGACGACATCCGTCGAGGTCTCGCCCGAGCGGAAGCTCATGCTCTTCCACCAGGCCAAAGCCACGGGCAATTCCCCCGACGACCGGGCCTGCCGGACCAAGCTCGTGGCCGAGCCGGTTGGCGACATCGAAAAGCTCTTCGGCGAGTGGGACCAGTGGGGCTGGCACCGGGTGACCGTCTACGGCGACCTCAAGAAGCCGGTCTTCGAGCTGGCCGACGCCCTCGGCTGGAAAGTCCTCGAAGAGGCCTAGTTTTACGGTTCCCCGGAAATAGGCTAGAATAAGGCGGGAATCGACCGCCGGAACGAAAGGACAACTCCATGGCCGAGCCGTTCATCGAAGAAAAAACACGAAAGATCGCCCTGCTCATCGACGGCGACAACGCCCAGCCGTCGCTCCTCGGACAGATCCTGACCGAGGCCGGCAAGTACGGCCTGGTGACCATCCGCCGCATCTACGGCGACTGGACGACGGTCAACATGTCCGGCTGGAAGAGCGCCCTCAACGACAACGCCATCCAGCCCATCCAGCAGTTCCGCTACACGATCGGCAAGAACGCCACCGACAGCGCCATGATCATCGACGCCATGGACATCCTCCACGGCCACCTCGTCG
>CAZIQR010000179.1:0-5529 GCA_964541055.1 uncultured Eubacteriales bacterium | reverse complement strand
CATCACCGAGATCCCGTACCAGGTCAACAAGTCGCGCCTGCTCGAGTCGATCGCCGACCTCGTCAACCAGAAGCGGATCGAGGGTGTCGCCGACATCCGCGACGAATCCGACCGCGACGGCATGCGCGTCGTCGTCGAGGTCAAGCGCGGCGAGCTGCCGGAGATCATCCTCAACAACCTCTACAAGCACACCCAGCTGCAGATCTCGTTCGGCATCATCATGCTGGCCATCGTCGACAAGCAGCCGAAGACGCTCGGCCTGGTCGACATGATGAAATACTTCATCGCCCACCGCAAGGAGGTCGTCATGCGGCGGACGCGCTTCGAGCTGCGGAAGGCGGAAGAGCGGGCCCATATCTTGGAAGGCCTGGTCATCTGCCTCGACAACCTCGACGCGGTCATCAAGCTCATCCGCGCGGCCAAGACGGTCGACGAGGCCCGCAAGGGGCTGATGGAGAAGTTCGGCCTGACCCAAATCCAGGCCCAGGCCGTCCTCGAGCTCCAGCTCCAGCGCCTGGCCCAGCTCGAACGGCTCAAGATCCAGGAGGAATACGCCGCCCTCAAGAAGAAGATCGCCGAGCTGCGGCGCATCCTCAAGGACGAGCGGCTGGTCTACGCGATCATCATCCAGGAGCTCAAGGAGGTCCAGGAGGAGTACGGCGACGAGCGGCGGACCGAGATCCGCGACGAGGCCGTCTCCGAGCTGCGGCCCGAGGACCTCGTCAAGGAAGAGGACGTGGCCGTCGTCTACACCTCGAGCGGCTACATCAAGCGGACCTCGCTCACGTCCTACAAGTTCCAGGCCCGCGGCGGCAAGGGCCGCAAGGGCATCGAGATGAAGGCCGAGGACGTCGTCGAGGACCTCTACATCTGCTCGACCCACAGCTATCTCCTGGTCTTCACCAACCAGGGCCGGCTCTACTGGCTCAAGGCCCTCGACGTGCCGGATGTCGGCGTCTCGGGGCGCGGCAAGCCCCTGGTCAACCTGGTCGAGTTCCAGCCGGGCGAAAAGCCGGCGAGCGTCGTCGCCGTCAAGGAATTCAGCGACAAGTCGTTCGTCGTCATGCTCACGACGGACGGCATCATCAAGAAGACGCCGCTCTCGGATTTCCGGAACGTCCGCAAGGGCGGCATCCTGGCCATGAACATCCGGCCGAAGTCGGAGCTCTTCTCGGCTCAGATCTCGTCGGGCAAGAACACAGTCGTCATCGGAACGAAGCTCGGCCGGGCCCTCCAGTTCAAGGAGGCGGACGTCCGTTCCATGGGCCGGACGGCCTCGGGCGTCCGGGGCATCCGCCTCAAGCCCAAGGACCGGGTCATCGGCATGATCGTCGTCGGGCCGGAGGTCAAGTTCATCTTCACCGCGACCGAGCGCGGTTACGGCAAGAAGACCGCGGCCGAGATGTATCCGATCAAGCACCGCGGCGGGCAAGGGGTGCTCAACCTCCGGGTCACACCGAAAGTCGGTCACGCCCTGGGCATGGTCGGCATCAACGAAGAGGACCTGCTGATCATCACGGTGGAGGGCAAGGTCATCGGCATCCCGACGACCCAGGTCCGCTCCTCGGGCCGGGCGACCCAAGGTGTCCGCATCATCAAACTCGAGGACAAGGACCGGGTCTGCTCGATCGCCAAGGTCCGAGAGAGCTGACCGGCGCGAACCGCGCGGCTCCGTGCTTTGCGGTCTCAGATGACCATGCCCTCGGCCTCGGAGAAAACCCTGTCCAGAGCGTAGATCCCGAGGTCGACCGTCCCGAGACCGAGCGGCAGCTCGAGCGATGAGACGTCCCGGCCGCGGCCCACGAGCTCGGCCACGATCAGCGCCGAGAAGGGCGCGTGCATGAGGCCGTGGCCGCTCAGCCCGACGGCGTGGACGAGGTTCTCAACCTTCCCGTCGTAGCCGAAGAGGGGATTGTGGTCGGGGGTCGTGTCGTAGAAGCCGGTCGTGACGGCCGCGAGCCGGCCCATGTCTTCGACCGCCGGCAGGACCTGGGCGATGTCCTTGCGCACCGCGGGCCCGTATTCGCCGAGGCCGAGGCCGAACCCGGGTTCGATGTCGTCCTGGTTGTCGAAGGTTGCGGCGGCGGGCCGGGCGAACTGCAGCCGGCCCATCATGAGCTGCGCGTTCTCGGGCCTGGCGTAGGCGCCCGAGGGAGAGACGATCATCGGCAGCCGGGGGAACTCCTCGAGGTCAAGGCCCCAGGCGCTGTCGGCTTGAAGTCCGGCGAGGAAATAGAGGTATCGGCGCTCGACCTTGATCGGCAGCTCCCGTCCGCCGAAGAGCTTCGAGGTCGCGTTGGCCATGAAACCCGTGGCGTTGACGAAGATCTCGCCCTCGATCCGCCGGCCTGAGGCGAGACGCACGGCCGTGGCCTGCCCGCCGGACATGTCCGCGCCCACGACGGGGTCGTTCTGAATGATCGTCGCGCCGAGCGCCCGAGCCGCTTCGGCCCCGTCCTGATAGATGATGGCCGGGAAGAGGAATCCGTCGCGCGGGCACCAGGTCGCCACGGCGACACCGGTCGTGTCCAGGAAGGGCCAGCGGGCGTCGATCCCGGCCTTGTCGAGGAGCTCGACCTCGGCCAGTCCGGCGGCGCGCTGGAGCGCGACCATCTCACGGACCGCGTCCGGATCCGCCGCGTAGTCCTTGAGGAAGAGATAGCCGTTCTGCTTGAAGCAGGGCTGGCTCTGCGGAAAGCGCTCGGCCCAGCCCGCGTAGAAGCGCTCGGCATAGACGAGGCCGCGGACGGTCGAGGGCAGGCCGAACTGGGCCCGGATGCCGGCGGCCGACCGGGAGCTCGCCCCGCTGCCCAGGCTCCGGGCCTCGACCAACGTGACGGTGTGCCCGGCCCGGGCCAATTCCCAGACGGAAAGGACGCCGGTGACGCCGCCGCCGATGACGATGACATTCTTCATCTTTCCCTCTGACCGACGGGAATGGAGCGAGGGTCCATTAGAGCACATTAAAAGATATTCCGCCACGTATGGGAGCCCCGGGGTCGGCCCTCGGATTGGCCGTTTCCTTCAACCAGCGTTTGGGGAACTCCGGAAATCGGGCCGAGTTCCCTAGACCAGCAGGAGAAAGTAGGCCAAGCTGACCAGGCCCAGGGCGATCGTCAGCGGGAACCCGACTTTGAAATAATCGACAAAGCCGACCCGGACCCCGTCCCGCCGCGCGATCTCGACGACGATGAGGTTGGCGACCGATCCGACCAGGGTCAGGTTGCCGGCCAGGGTGCTGAACACGGCCATGCCGGCCCACCACTTGAGGCCGGCCCCCGCGGGCACGAGGAACCTCAACAGGAGCACGGCCGGGACGTTGCTGACAAGGTTCGACAGGACGACGGTCGCGCCGGCGAAGACGGGGAAGCTCCCGAAATCGACCGCATGAAGCCGGCCGAGCAGCCAGCCCATCAGTCCGCTCTCCTCGACCCCGCCGATGATGACGAACAGGCCGACGAAGATCACCAGAAGATTGAAATCGATCCCGGCGTAGATCTTCTCCGGCTTGACCCTTCGGGTGACGAGAAGCGCGGCCGCTCCGAGGGCGGCGACGATGGCCGCCTCGAAGCCGAGGAGGAATCCGGCCAGGATCAGGATGACGACGGCCACGTTCTTCTTGATCAAGAACGGATGCCGCGCGGCCGGGACCTCGGCCGCCTCGGGCAGGGGGCCCGAGAGCTCCGGCCGGAAAACCCAGTACACAGCCAGAAAATCTGCCGCCAGGCCGAGGAGCGCGAGCGGGAAGGCGACGAGCATGTAGCGGGCGAAGGAGATCCCCGACAGGCTGCCGATGAGGATGTTCTGGGGATTGCCGATGAGCGTCCCGGCGCTGCCGATGTTCGAGGCCGTGGCCAGCCCGATGAGGTAGGGGACGGGCCGCAGCCGCCACCGATGACAGATCATGAGGACGACCGGCGTGAACATCAGACAGACGATGTCGTTGATGAAGAACGCCGAGAGCAGGCCGCCGGCCAGGATGACGGCCAGAAGCAGCCCGCGCCGGGTCGCCAGCCGTTTCGTCAGGAAGGCCCCGACGACGTGGAAGAAGCCGGCGGTCTTGAGGCTCGAGGTGACGATCATCATGGCGAACAGAACGACGATCGTCCGGACGTCCACGGCCTTCGCGGCCTGGTCGATCGTCAGGACGCCGAGGCCGATCATGAGGGCGGCGCCCACGATCGCCGCGCCGGCCCGATCCATGCGGAAGACCGGGCTCTTGCCGACGGCGAACACGAGCAGGCCGAGGACGAGGATGGCCGCGGCCTTGGCCATCGTCGCCGTGAGGAGGAGGGATTCCATGGGCTCCTGTCGCACCCGTTCGGGCGCCGCCTCAACTGCGGTAAAAGTCGACGTTCTCCGAGGTGATGATGTCGATCTGCATCGTCACCTTCTTCGGCACCGCCTCCTTGAGGACGACGTGGCGGTAGAGCGTCCTGATGCCCTCGTAACCCTGGCGCTCGGGCTGCTGGCTGATGAGGAAATCGATGACCCCCTCGCGGAGGTACCGGACATTCTCGTCGATGAGGTCGTAGCCGACGACATGGACCCGTCCTGCCGCGCCGCGGGACTTCACGAACGCGGCGGCCCGGTGAGTGCTGGCGTTCGAGACGAAGATCCCCCGCAGGTCCGGGTGCAGCCGGAAGATCCGGGCGAAGATCCTGTCCATGCCGCCGTGACCGCCGTCCCCGTCGGCGTCATAGACCTCCGTCGTGACGTGCGGGCACTGCCCGCAGTATGACAAGAGGCCCCGGACCCGGTCGTCGATGTGGAAATCCCTGGGCAGGACGCGGATGACGGCGACGTGCCCCGGCTCGGTGACCAGCATCTTCATCAGCCGGCCCGAGAGGACCCCGCTCTGGACGGAGTCCTGGCCGATGGACGAGAGGTGGGCGACCCCGGGGATGAACGAATCGAAGAAAACGCAGGGCAGGCGGTGCGGCAGGTCCCGGAGGAACTGCTCGAACGGCCGCGAGGCGACCGGCGCCACGAGCAGCCCGTCGAGGGAGGCCGTCAGGACCTTGCGGCGGACCCTGGCCAAAGAGGCCTCGGAGTGCTTGTTGTAGAAGAACCGGCGGATCCGCACCTTTTGGGACCGCAGCTCTTCCTCCGCCCGGGCGACCCCTCTCAGGGGCAGGCTCCAATAGGCGCTGTCCTGGGTCTGCTGGGGCGTGAGGACGCCGAAGACGAAGGTCTTGGCCAGCTTGAGGTTCCGGGCGAAGATGTTGGGCTTGTAGGCCGTCTTCTTGACGATGGCCAGGACCCGCTTTTCGGTCTCGGGGGAGACGCGCCCCCGCTTGTGAAGGACCCGGTCGACCGTTCCGATCGAGACGCCCGCCCGTTGGGCGATCGCTTTGATCGTGCCGATATGCGTTCTCCTCAGGCCCGGACCGTCCGGGGCCTTCCTTATAGGCCTTGCCTCCCCGGCGTGTCAAGGCCGCCCGAAAAAAAGCTTGACAAGCGCGGGCTTTGCCTAATCATGTGTACGATAACGCAATGTGTACGATAACGCAAGGGATATCGTACCGC
>CAZIQR010000178.1:0-5585 GCA_964541055.1 uncultured Eubacteriales bacterium | reverse complement strand
CCATATTCCGACATGGTTTCAGGGAAAAGGAGGTGGGACTCGCGTTACCGAAATCGTTCTCCATTTCACGGGTGAATTCTATCTGGGGTAAAGGAGGAAACTTGAAAAAGAAAATTCTCATCGGGATCGTTCTCGTCCTGGCCGTCTCGATGACGGCGCCGGCTTGGGACGTTCTGGGCCACGCCTTCATCATGGAGGGGATCAGAGGCGGGGCGGGGATGGCCAACGGCAACGAGCTTTACGGCGTCACCGCGCCCGACTTCGTCAATTACCTGTATCCGACTCCCTATTACGGCTTTCTCTACGATCAGACCCACTCGGACTTCATGGCCCTCTACAACAAAGCACTGACGCCGGCCGAGAAACTGCTGGTTGTGGGTTTTGTCGCTCATAACGGGGTCTGGGGCGCCGACCACGTCGCCCACTCCGCCTCGCTGACCATCGGCGATCCGACTCACGGCTATGTCATCAATAAGGCCATGCAGTTGGAGGCGGTCTACGCATACTATGGCGTCTGGGCCGCCATGGGTCTTGACGGCGCGGATGAGCAGTCCGCCGCTTTTCGGCTCGAGCTCTGCCACAACATCATCGAATACGCCATCGACATCATGATCTGGTCCCAGAACCCTGGGCTTCCCGAACGGGTCGCGGAAGCGGCGATGGTGAGGGCCCCATCGATGGGCCGGCTCGTCGTGGCCGCCTACGCCGACCCCCTGGTCGCATTTTCCCAGGGGACGGCAGCGCCTCTCAACCTCGCTGCCGCGGACGCCATACTGGTGCCGGCGGAGGCCGCGTTCAGGCAGCGGGTCATCACCTATGCCGGCCTCTTCATCGGAGCCACGTCCGTGGAAGAGGTCCTGGGCCGGTTTGATCCCTATCTGAGAGGCCTGGCGGCCGACATGTTCGGGCTCTCGCTCCTGCCCGGTCAAGCGGGACAGCTGCTCGGCCTGGCCCTCCAGGCCGGCCTGCTCGGCGACTTGGGCGGCGAGCTTCTGGCGACCATCCAGTACGTCGGCAAGAACCTCGCCGATAACGGCATCGGCTATAATGGACCGGGCAAGTCGAACAAGCCCACAGCGCCGAAGGGGATCCTGAAGAAGTAGCGCCGCATAAGTACGATCGGCCTTTCCTAAGGGGGTCGGACCCGCGAGGGTTTGACCCCCTCTTTTTTTTTGTGGTATACCCGGACCTCTCCGCTCTCTTGAAGGAGGCGATATGAGAAACAGGATCGTCACGGCATCGCTCGCGATACTTCTCGTCCTCGGGCTCGCGGCGGGCCCCGCCAGCGGCGGGCCGGCCAAGCCCAAGATCGCTAAGGAAAAACAGGCCGTCCTCGACTGGCTGTCCAAGCCCGAGACGGTCGAGACGTTCGGCAAGATCTCGGACACGATCTGGGACTACGCCGAGCTCGGCCTCCAGGAGTTCCGCTCCTCCAAGCTTCTGGCCGACACGCTCGAGGCCGCGGGCTTCACCGTCGAGCGAAACCTGGCCGGGATGCCGACCTGCTTCGTCGCCACCTACGGCTCGGGCAAGCCCGTGATCGGGCTCCTCGGCGAGTTCGACGCCCTGCCGATGCTCTCGCAGAAGGGGCGCGTCGCCAAGAAGGACCCGGTCGTCGAGGGCGCGCCCGGCCACGGCTGCGGCCACAACGCGATGTGCACGGCGGCGGCGGCCGCGGCCATCGCCGTCAAGGAGGCCATGATCGCCCACGGCATCAAGGGCACGATCAAGGTCTTCGGCTCGCCGGCCGAGGAGATCGTGGCCAGCCGGCCCTACATGATCCGCGCCGGGCTCTTCGAGGGCGTCGACGCGGTCATCGACAACCACGCCTCGCAGGGCTTCGGCACCGGCTACGGCGTCGACGGCAACGCCCTCTTCTCGACGATCTTCACCTTCAAAGGGAAGACGGCCCACTCGGCCGGCGCGCCTTGGGCCGGGCGGAGCGCCCTCGACGCGGTCGAGATCATGGACGTGGCCACGAACTTCTTGCGCGAGCACCTGCCGCTCACCCAGCGCCTGCACTACGTCATCCTCGAGGGCGGCGAAGCGCCCAACGTCGTCCCGGACCGGGCCAGCGTCTGGTATTACGTCCGGAACACGGACGAGCGGCTCGAGGAGATGTACGAGCGCGTGGTCAACTGCGCCAAGGCCGGAGCGCTGGCCTCGGGGACGGAGCTCGCCTCGATGCGGGTCGTGAGCGCCATCCACCAACGGCACGCCAACAAGGCAGCGGCCGAGCTCTTCCAGAAGAACATCGAGCTCGTTGGGATGCCCGCCTGGACGGACGAGGAGCAGGCCTTCGCTAAGGCCCTGCA
The DNA here is from genome assembly GCA_964541055.1 of uncultured Eubacteriales bacterium. Lineage (GTDB taxonomy): Bacteria > Acidobacteriota > Aminicenantia > Aminicenantales > Saccharicenantaceae > RBG-16-66-30. Next base: position 3,270 of record CAZIQR010000178.1, on the reverse strand, counting down.
GAAGGAGCTCGGCGTCGAGGAGAAGGGCATGCCGGCGAAGGTCGACGCTCTCGAGGCGCCGCAGACCGGCCGCGATTTCGTCGGCGGCGGGTCGTCGGACGTCGGCGACGTGACGCTGATCGCGCCGACGGCGACCATCACCTTCCCGGGCTGGGTGCCGGGGGCGATCGGCCATCACTGGTCGACCGTGACGGCCGGCTACGGCTCGACGGCCTGGAAGGGCCTCAACGCCGGGGCCAAGGCGATCGCCGCCTCGGCCATCGACCTCCTGATGAAGCCCGAAGAACTGGGCAAGCTGCGGAAGGAGTTCGAGGAATACTCGAAGACGCACCCTTACAAGCCGTTCCTGCCGGCCGACGCCACGCCTCCGAACGACCTCAACAAGGGGCTGATGGACAAGTACCGGGGACTGCTCGAAAAGGCGCTGGATATTAGGTAAAGAAAGACGGGGTCAGACCTACACCTTTTAACTTTCTGCTGAAAGGTCCCATGCGGCCAATCTCGAAAAGTAAAAAGGTGTAGGTCTGACCCCGTCTTTTTAACTCTATTTATAGATCGGCGTAAGACCCATGTTGAAGAACATGAAGGACCACTGGTCGGCCTGCGCGTCAATGGCCTTGCTCAGGTTGCTCGAGCCGTGGCCCGACCGCGTCTCGATGCGGATGAGGACCGGCTTGCTGCAAGCCTGGTCCGCCTGGAGCGTCGCCGCGAACTTGAACGAGTGCGCCGGCACGACCCGGTCGTCGTGGTCGGCTGTGGTGACCATCGTCGCCGGGTAGCACACCCCGGGCTTCAAGTTGTGGAGCGGCGAATACTTGATGAGATAGCGGAACTGGTCCTCCTTATCGCTCGAGCCGTACTCGACCGCCCAGCCCCAGCCGACCGTGAACTTGTGGTAGCGCAGCATGTCCATGACCCCGACCGCGGGGAAGGCCACGCCGAAGAGCTCCGGCCGCTGCGTCATGACCGCGCCGATGAGCAGGCCGCCGTTCGACCCGCCGAGCACGGCCAGCCGCGGCGTCGAGGTGTACTTTTCCTTGATCAGATACTCGGCCGCGGCGATGAAGTCGTCGAAAACGTTCTGCTTCTTGTCGAGCATGCCCGCCTTGTGCCAGGCCTCGCCGTATTCGCCGCCGCCCCGGATATTGGCCAGGGCGTAGACGCCGCCGTTCTCGAGGAGGATGATGTTCGCCGCGCTGAAGCCGGGCGTCTCGCTGATGTTGAAGCCGCCGTAGGCGTAGAGCAGGGTCGGGTTCTTGCCGTCGAGGACGAGCCCCTTCTTGTGGACGATGAACATCGGGACCTTGGCGCCGTCTTTGCTCGCGTAGAAGACCTGCTTCGTCTCGTAGGCGGCCGGGTCGAACTTGACCTCGCTCTTGCGGAACACCTCCGAGGCGCCCGTGGCCGGGTCGAACTTGTAGATCGTCGGCGGGTAGGTGAACGAGGTGAAGGTGTAGAAGAGCGTCTTCTCGTCGCGCTTGCCGCCGAAGCCGCCGGCCGAGCCGAGGGCCGGGAGCTCAATCTCGCGCACGAGCGTGCCGTCGAGCTTGTGCTGATAGATCTTGGTGTTGGCGTCCTTGAGGTAGTTCGCGAATAGGTAGCCGGCGGCCGTCCCGGCCCCGCTCAGGACCTCGGGCTTCTCGGCGATGACCGTCTGCCACTTTTCCTTGGCCACGTCCTTGGGGTCGACGGCCACGACCCGGAAATTCGGGGCGTCCTCGTTGGTGTAGACGAGGATCTTGCCGTCGACGACTTCGATCGGCGAGGCGTCGTAATCGAAGCCCTTGACGAGCAGGGTGAACGGCGCCTCCTTCTTGGCCGTGAGGTCCCGGACCCAGACCTCCGAGCCGCTCGTGCCTTCCGACAGGACGAGGAAGAGCCACTTCTCGTCCTCGGTCGTCCCGGCGTTGACGTAGCGCAGCGGGTGGGCTTTGTCCTCCCACACGAGCGTGTCCTTCTCCTGCGGGTCGCCGAGCTTATGGTAGTAGACCCGCTGGAATTCGTTCTTGGCCTTGAGCTCCTCGCCGGCGGCGGGCTTTTCGTAGCCGCTGTAGTAGAAGCCGTTGCCCTTCCAGGCGGCGCCCGAGAACTTGTTCCACAGGATTCGGTCCGGGAGCTCCTGCTTGGTGGCGATGTCCATGACCCGGATCTCGGACCAATCGGAGCCGGCTTCGCCCCGGCTGACGGCCATGAGCTTGTCGTCCATCGAGGCGCCGATAAGGCCGATCCGGATCGTGCCGTCGGGCGAGAGGGCGTTGGGGTCGACAAAGACCTCGGGCGCCCCGTCAAGCCCCTTCTGGACGTAATAGACGGACTGGTTCTGGAGGCCGTCGTTCTTGGCGAAGAAATAGTATTCGCCGACGCGGAACGGCGAGGAGTAGCGCGGGTAGTTGAAGATCTCCGTCAGCCGCTCCTTGATTTTGGGCCGGAACGGGATCTTGTCGAGGGCGCCGAAGGTCACGGCGTTCTCGGCCTGGACCCAGGCCTTGGTGTCCTCGGCGTTGTCGTCCTCGAGCCAGCGGTAGGGGTCGGCGACCTTGGCGCCGAAGTAGTCGTCGACCTGGTCGACCTTCTTCGTCACGGGGTAAGTGAGCCTGGCGGCGCCCTTCTGGCAGGCCGCGAAACCGATGACCATGGCGAAAAGGATGAATATCAGCATGGTTCTTCTCATTTTGCCTCCGGCGAGATGATGGGACGTCTTATATCACAACCCAGGGCGGAAAATAAATCCGAAGAGAAGACGGGACCGTCTAGTTCTCGCCGAAGTCGACGTCGTCGGCCAGCTCGTTGACATCGACGGTCGGATCGTAGGGGAACGCCGCGGCGAGCTCGCGGCCTGCCTCGCCGATCCCGGCGACCAGGCCGTCGGTGAACTCGCCCTTCCTGAAGTGCTCCGACATGAGGCGAGCGACGCACTCCCAGAACTCCTGGCCGACCTTGGCGTGGATGCCGGCGTCGCCGAGTACGACGAACTTCCGGCGGGCCGGGACGACGAAGAAAAGGACGCCGTTGCGGTCCTTGGTATGGGTCATGCCCAGGCGGTCGAAGGCCCTCTCGGCGGCGCGGCGAACGCTGCCCCAGAAGAAGCGGGTCACCGAGACGCGGATCTCGCCAGAGGTCTCGCGCTCGGCCGCGGCGATGGCCGCCTTGACCTTGTCGACGTCGACCTCTCTCATGAGCTTGCGTCGGCTGCGTACGGTCATGGTCCCCCCTCGCCCTCTACCAGCCGCCCGAGGCGCCGCCGCCTCCCGACATGCCGCCCCCGCCGCT
>CAZIQR010000177.1:0-5610 GCA_964541055.1 uncultured Eubacteriales bacterium | reverse complement strand
GCCGCGCCCGCGCCAAAGCCGGCGGTCCCGCCGGCCCCCGCCAAGCCGCGCCAGCCGATCGCCCTCCGCGAAGGCTGGCAGCTCAAGGACGCCGCCGAGGCCATGAAGATCCGGCCGAAGGACCTCCTCGAGAAGCTCGCCGCCAAGGGATTCGACGCCGACCTCAACGATTACGTCGACGCCGAGACCGCCGCGGCCGTCGCCAAGGCGACCCATTTCGACGCCGAGTTCATCAGCCTCGATCGGGCCATGCGCCGGCGGGCCGAGGCCAAGGCCGCCGAGCTCGAGACGCGCCCGCCCGTCGTGACCATCATGGGCCACGTCGACCACGGCAAGACAACGCTGCTCGACGCGATCCGGTCCTCGAACCTGGTCGACAAGGAATCAGGCGGCATCACCCAGCACATCGGGGCCTACCGCGTCGCCGTCAAGAACCGGATCATCACCTTCATCGACACGCCCGGTCACGAGGCCTTCACCCGCCTTCGGGCCCGCGGCGCCAAGGCGACGGACATCGTCGTCCTCGTCGTCGCCGCCGACGACGGGATCATGCCCCAGACCAAGGAAGCCATCGACCACGCCCGGGCGGCCAACGTGCCGATCATCGTCGCCATCAACAAGATCGACAAGCCCGAGGCCAACGTCGACCGCGTCAAACAGCAGCTGTCCCGGGAGAACCTCCTCGTCGAGGACTGGGGCGGCAAGACGATCAGCGTCGAAGTCTCGGCCAGGGAAAAGAAGAACATCGGCGACCTGCTCGAAATGATCCTCCTCCTCAGCGACATCCTCGAGCTCAAGGCCAACCCGAAGGTGCCGGCCCAGGGCGTCGTCCTCGAGGCCCGGCTCGACAGCCAGAAGGGCCCGCTGGCCACCGTCATCGTCCAGCAGGGCACGCTCAAGCAGGGCCAGGCCTTCGTCTCGGGCCTGACCATAGGCAAGGTCCGGGCCATGTTCGACGAATTTGGCAAGGTGCTCAAGAGCGCCGGCCCGGCCTCCCCGGTCGAGATCATGGGATTCGCCGATGTCCCGATCGCGGGCGACCCGTTCCAGGTCATGGACGATCCCGAGGCGGCCCGCCACGTCGTCGAGTATCGCCGGGCCCTGGCTAAGAAGCCCGAGACGGCCCGGGAAACCGGCGTCACCCTTGACGACCTGTTCAAGAAGATCGAGGGCGGACAGGCCAAGGAGATGGCCATCGTGCTCAAGGCCGACGTCCAGGGTTCGCTCGAGGTCCTGCAGGATGTCGTCCCGCCGCTCAGCACAGAGAAGGTCGAGATCAAGATCATCAGCGCGGCCTCCGGCAACATCACCGAGGCCGACGTCCTGCTCGCCTCCGCCTCCAAGGCCATTATCATCGGCTACAACGTCAAGCCCAATCCGAAGATCCTCGAACTCGCCAAGAAGGAAGACGTCGAGATCCGGACCTACAAGATCATCTACCAGCTCACGGACGACATCAAGAAGGCCGTCATCGGGCTGCTCGAACCGGTCATCAAGGAGACCTACCAGGGCCGGGCCGAGGTCCGCAAGGTCTTCCAGATCCCCAAGATCGGCCAGATCGCCGGCTGCTACGTCCAGGACGGCCGGATCAGCCGCAACGCCGAAGCCCGAGTCCTGCGCGGCAAGGAGGTCCTGCACCAGGGCCGGATCACATCCCTCAAGCACCTCAAGGAGAACGTGACCGAGGTCAAGAAGGACTACGAATGCGGCATCGGCTTGGGCGGCTTCAACGCCTTCCAGCCCGGGGACATCATCGAAGCGTTCGTCCGCGAGAAGGTCCAGCCGATCTGACGGGCGGGAGGTTCCGATGATCGTCGGCGTGCTGACGCTGGATCTGTTCTTTCCCTACGCCCACTCGTTGAAGGACAAGCGCCGTATCCTGCACGGCTTCAAGGACCGGGTCCGCCGGAACAACTTGGCCGTGGCCGAGCTCGAGTTCCAGGACCTCTGGCAGCGGGCCCGCCTCGGCGTCGTCACCGTCAACAGCCACGCCGCCGTCGTCGAGGAGATCCTCGGCCGCGTCCTGGCCGACGCCCGCAACCTCGAGGAAGCGGAGATCACGGGCCACGAAGTTCGCTATGTCTGAGAAGAGCTTCCGCACGCGGCGGGTGGCCGAGCTCATCCGGGCCGAGCTCAGCGGGCTCCTCCTCGCCGAGTTTCAGGACGCCGGATCGGGGCTGATCACCATCACCCGCGTCGAGGTCACGCCCGATCTGCTCGCCGCCCGGGTCTTCCTGTCGGTGTTCGGAGGCAAGGACCCCCGGGCCCTTCTCGAGCGCATCGAGCGGAGCCGGGGGGCCCTCCGACACGCCCTTGCCTCGCGGGTGAAGTTGAAGTATAATCCCGAGCTATTTTTCGCCCTGGATCCGGGTCTGGACTACCAGGACCGGATCGACCGGCTCATCGAGGAGACTAAGAAGCATGGCCGCTGACCCGAGGGTCCTGATCGCTGAGAGGCTCAAGGCCTCCCGCCGGATCGCGGTGACGTCTCACCTCCGGCCCGACGGCGATTCCCTCTGCACGGCCCGGGCCCTCACGCTCATGATCGGCGCGCTGGGCCACGAGGCGGCCATCATCAACCGCGATCCGACGCCTCTCCCCTTCACCGGTTTTCCCGACCTGGCCGGGGTCCGGATCGGACAGATCCATGCCCCCGATTTCGACACCGTCGTCCTCCTCGAATGCGCCGACGTCTCGCGGTCCGGCCAGGAGGGCCTCGACGGGGCGTTCAAGATCAACATCGACCACCATCATTCCAACTCGCCCTACGCGGACATCAATTGGATCGACCCCGAGGCGCCGGCCGTCGGCGAGATGGTCTTCCAGCTCGCCGGCCCGCTGGGCCTCGCGCCGACGCCCGAGATCGCCGAGAACCTCTATTGCGCCATCGCCTCGGACACCGGGTCGTTCCAGTTCTCCAACACGACCCCCCGGGCGCTGGCCGCCGCGACCGAGCTCTCCCGTCTCGGCGCAAGCCCGCTGCGGGTCGCCGAAAAGCTCTACTACAACAACTCCCCCGAGAAGATCCAGCTCCTCGGCCGCGTCCTCTCGACGCTCACCATGAACAGCCGCGGCACGATCGCCGTCATCAGCATGTTCAAGCGCGACACGGAGGCCCTCCACCTCAAGGAGGTCGACACGGAGGACATGACCACCCTCGCCCGGTCCATCAGAGGCGTCGAGATGGTCATGTTCTTCAAAGAGATGGGCCCGGAGGTTTTCCGGGTCAGCCTGCGGTCCAAGGGCCGCGCCAACGCCGCCCGCGTGGCCGAGCACTTCGGCGGCGGCGGGCATATCCACGCATCGGGATTCACCGTGTACGGTCCCTACGACCGCCTCATCCGCGAGGTTCCGGCGGTCGTCGAGGGCCTCCTCGACGGAGACCGGGATGGGGCCCCGGAACCGGGCCGCTGAGGCCGGGACGGACCGGTGACCTCCGACGGCCTCGTCATCATCGACAAGCCCGCGGGCCTGACCTCGCACGACGTCGTCCGCCGCGTGCGCCGGTCCCTCGGCCTTCGCCGGGTCGGCCACGGCGGCACCCTCGATCCCGATGCGACCGGGGTTCTCCTCGTGGCCGCCGGCCAGGCGACGCGCTTCTTCCCGTTCCTCTCCAAGGCGGACAAGGTTTACGAGGGACAGATCCGGCTCGGGTTCGCGACCGATACCTATGACGCGTCGGGCCGGCCCGTTTCGGAGCCGTCGACCGCTTTCCCGGACCAGGACACCTTGGCGGCGGCCATGAACGGGTTCGAAGGCGAGATCCTCCAAACACCGCCTCGCTTCTCGGCCAAGAAGATCGCCGGCCGGCCGGTCTACAAGCTGGCGCGCGCCGAGAAAGAGTTCGAGCTCGCCCCCGTGACGGTCCGCATCGCCCGGTTCGTGCTTCGAGAGTATCGCCCGCCGGCCGTGGATTTCGAGGCCGCCTGCTCGGCCGGGACCTACATACGGTCCCTGGCCCATGACCTGGGCCGGACGCTCGGATGCGGCGCCCACCTTGCGGCCCTGAGGCGGACGGCCGCAGGCGAATACAGTCTGGCCGACGCCGTCCCGCTCGAGGCCTTCGAAGAGGCCGCGGCCCGGGGCGAGGCCGGCCCGTTCATCCGGCCTCTCGAGACGCTCCTGCCTTGGGCCCCGGCTGCGATCGTGTGCCCTGAGGCCGCCGCCCATGTCCGGAACGGGAGGTCGCTGGGACCGGCCGACCTGGCGGCTCCTCTGCCGGCCGGGAGGAATGACCTGGTCCGGCTCTTTTCGGGCGACGGCCGGCTCTTGGGCCTGGCCCGCCCCGCTCCGGACGGCCCCCTCCACCCCTTCCTGGTCATTTCCTATTGAATTTTGGGGGCGACTCAGGTAAAGTGATGGGGTTATGCGGCTCAATAAGAACCAACTCGAGCATCTGGCCTCGATCACCCTGCGCAACCTGGCCAAGGAAGGCAAGATCATCGTCGAGGACAAGGGCCGTCTGCTCGACGAAGTGACGAACCTTCTCGTCGACGAATTCCAGAAAGAGGACCGCCTCGACCAGGAGGTCCGCGAGCTGCTCAGCAAGCATATGGAGAAGATCCGCCGGGAGAACATCGAATACCAGCAGATGTTCAAAGAGGTCAAGAAGAAGCTGGCCCGGGAAAAGGGGATCATCCTGTGAGCAACCGGCTCTCCCGCGAAAAGATCAACTACCTCTCCCGGCAGATCCTCGAAGTCCTCTCCAAGGACGACCAGGTCGATTTCCTCGATGACCCGAACGAGGTCCGGCTGGTCATCGTCAAGTCCATCGAGGAAGAGATGCGGCTCTACGAGGCGATCGACAAGAAGGCCATCGACAAGATCCAGTCCCAGAAAAAACCCATCGAGGAAGGCTCCCGCGAGTGGGAGATCCTCTATCGCAAGTACTACAACGACGAGCTCGCCAAACTCGGCAAGCTCTCCGATTAGTTCCCCTTCGACTCTTGACCGCTTCCCCTATCGCCGCCGATCTGCGCGCCAATAAAAAGGGCCGGGGAGCGTGAACTCCCCGGCCCTGGACGAAACGGATCTCGCGGGCGGCCTAAAAGAGGACCCGGAAGCCGGCGCCCGTCTTGTAGTTGTGCTCGAAGGACCGGCCGATCGGCATGCGGAACTCGAAGAAGACCTGGCCCTTGCTCGTATACTTGTCGAAAACTTGGAAGCCCAGCTGGACAGGGATGTCGAGGCCGAATTTGTGGTTGGCGTCCTTGGCCATGGTTGCCGAGCTCAGCCCGAGGCCGGTGCCGATGAAGAAGCCCTGGAAGTGGCCGTTGACGAGGGCGTCGGCCGTGAACACGATCTTCCAGGGGCTGCCGTTGAACGGGATGCCGCCGCCGGCGCTCAGCGTGAAGCTGTACTTGTCGGGCGTGAGCCAGGCGAACAGCCCGGCCCGCAGGAAGCCGTAGAGGGCGGTGCTGCCGCCGTAGAGCCCGAGCCCGCCGCCGACGTGCCAGAAGAGCGTCTTCTGGGTGACTTCGAAGGTCAGGCGGCAGGGATCGGAGGCCGGCGACTGGGCGCCGTCGTTGTCGAAGACGGTTGTGTTGATCGTATACGTCCCGGCCTTGGTGAAGACCTTCTCCCAAGTCCAGGGCTTCCGCGTCGTCACGC
>CAZIQR010000176.1:0-5623 GCA_964541055.1 uncultured Eubacteriales bacterium | reverse complement strand
TCTCCATGGCCATGGCCGCGAGGCAGGTCAGGTGGTCCGAGACCCGCGAGAGCTCGCTCATGAGGACGCGGATGAGCTGGGCCCGCTCGGGCACGGCCAGGCCCATCATTTTTTCCACGGTCATGACGTAGCCGAGGTTATTGATGAGCGGCGAGACGTAGTTCAGGCGGTCGGTGTAGATGAGCAGGTTGAACCAGGTCTTGTTCTCGCAGGTCTTCTCGAAGCCGCGGTGGAGGTAGCCGATCTCGCACTCGGCGTTGAGGATCTTCTCGCCGTCGAGCTCGAGCATGATCCGCAGCGTGCCGTGCATGGCAGGGTGGGAGGGGCCCATGTTGAGGAGCATGCTCTCGGGCCGGGCCTGCCGCTCGATCCGGGTCAAAGGCTCCATCTCAGACATCGTCCTTGAGAGGGATGCGCGGCTGTTCCAGACGCCACGGGTAGGACTTCCGCAGAGGATGGCCCTCAAAACCCTCGTAGGTCAGGAGCCGCCTGAGGTCGGGATGGCCCTCGAAGCGGACGCCGAACATGTCGTAGACCTCGCGCTCGAGCCACTCCGCGTTCTTCCACAGCCCCACGAGCGTGGCCGCCGCCGGATCGCCGGCCGGGACCGAGGCCTTGATCCGCAGGCGGACGTTGCGGGAGAGCGAATAGAGATGGTAGACGAGCTCAAAGCGGCCTTCCGCCGCGGCGAAGTCGACGCAGGTCAGGTCGAGGAGCAACGCGTAGTCAAACGGGGCCTCGCGCAAAGCCGCCAGGGCCGGGCGGACGGCGTCGGCGCGGATGACGAGGACGGCGTCGCCGAAGGAGTCGGCGACGTCGAGGACGGCCTCGCCGAGGCTCGACCGGATGGCGTCGATCAGGTTTTCCGGGCCCATCGCCAATCCTGTTTCTGATGCTCGATCTTGTCCTGAAGCTTGAGCAGGCCGTCGAGGACCATCTCCGGCCGCGGCGGGCAGCCGGGGATGTAGACGTCGACCGGGATGATGCGGTCGATGCCCTGGACGACGGCGTAGTTCTGATAGATGCCGCCGCTGACGGTGCAGGCCCCGAAGGCGATGACCCACTTGGGCTCGAGCATCTGGTCGTAGACGGTCTTGAGGACCGGGGCAAGCTTATGGGTAATCGTGCCGACGACGAGCAGAAGGTCGGCCTGGCGCGGCGAGAACCGGGTCAGGCCGGCGCCGAAGCGGTCGATGTCGAAGTGGGCGCAGGCCGTGGACATGTATTCCATGCCGCAGCAGGCGGTGATGAACGGATAATGGAAGAGCGAGAATTTGCGGCCCCATCCCAGGGCCGATTCGAGCCGCGTCGTCAGGAGGTCGAATCCGCTCATGTCCAGCGAAAGATCCCTTTCTTCCACGCGTAGGCGAATCCGATCGCAAGGACGCCGACGAAGGCGCCGAGGGCGGAGAAGCCGCCAAGGCCGCGGCCGCGGAAGGCCAGGGCCAGCGGATAAAAGAAGACGATCTCGACGTCGAGCAGGAGGAACAGGAGGGCCACGAGGAAGAACGGGACATGGACGGGACCGATGCTGGCCCGAAGCGGCGGGCTGCCGCACTCGAACGGTTTCTCGCGGGCCGGGTTCGGCCGCCGCGGGCCGAGGAAGAAGTTGATGAGGATCATCACGGCGGACAGAAGGCCGAAAACGAGGAAGGCGATCGCGAGTTCCAGCATGATATCGGACGGACCCCTGCGATTGTAGCCAATCGCCGCCGGATTTTCAAACGAGGGCCGGCCCTCCTAGCCGTTCAGGATGTGCAGGGCTTCGCCGTTGGCCTTGAGGGCGGCCTCGCCGATCATCTCCGACAGCGTGGGGTGGATATAGATGATGCTGTCGAGCTCCTTGAGGGTCATTCCCTTGGCTACGGCCATGGTCAGGACGGGCATCAGGTCCGAAGCGCCGGGGGCCACGACGTGGGCGCCGATGACACGGTCGGTCTCGTCTGCAAGCACCTTGACCAGCCCGTCGATCGCCTCCATGGTCATGGCCCGGCCGCTCGCCTGCAGGGGGAAAACGCCGGACTTGACTTTCAGGCCTCTGGCCACGGCCTCTTCCTGGGTCAGCCCGACCGTGGCGAACTCCGGCTCGGTATAGACGGACGCCGGGAGGGCCGCGTAATCGACGGTCCGGTTCAGCCCGGAGGCGTTCTCGATGGCCACGACGGCGTCGTGATAGGCCTTGTGGGCCAGGAGCTTGCCGCCGATAACATCGCCGATCGCATAGATACCCGGGACCTTCGTCTCGAGGGCGGCGTTGACCTTGATGAAACCGCGGTCCATGTCGAGGAACGCCGGGCCGTCGAAGAGCTCCTCCGTATTCGGCTTCCGGCCGGCCGAGAGCAGGACCTTATCGGCCTTGAACTCGAAGGGCGCGTTGGTCTTGACCCCGACGCCCCGCAGCGTGACCTGCCCGTCCGCGACCTCGGCCGATACGATCTTCATCTCGGTGAAGACCTTGAGGCCCTGCTTCTTGAGGGCCCGCTCGAGCCGGGTCACGGCTTCCTTGTCCGATCCGGGCAGGATCTGGGGCAGGATCTCGAGGACGACGACGTCGGTCCCCAGCCGTTTGTAGACGCAGCCCATTTCGAGCCCGATCGCGCCGGCCCCGATGACGAGCAGGCTCTTGGGGATCTCGGGCAGGGTGAGGGCCTCGGTGCTGGTGATCACGGTCCGGCCGTCAGCTTTGAGGAAGGGCAGGCCGGCGGCGCGGCTCCCGGTCGCGACGATGACCTTGTCCGCCGCGATCAGCCTCTCCCCTGCCGCGGTCCTGACGACGACGGTCTTGTCCGGCCGCAGCCGGGCCGCGCCCTTAACGATCTCGACCTTGCCCTTTTCGAGGAGGAAGACCAGCCCCTTGACCAGCTGATCGACGACGGCCTGCCGGCCCTGCTGGACCTTGGGCCAGTTCAACCGGATGTCCCCGACCGGTCCTTCGATCGTTTTCGTCCCCGTCGCTTCCTTCAGGACCTTGGTCTGATGGAGCAGGTACTTCGACGGGATGCAGCCGTAGTTGATGCAGGTGCCGCCGACGCGGTCCCGGTCGATGAGCGTGATCCGCTTTTTGAGCTGGGCGCCCCGCATGGCGGCGAGATAGCCGCCCGGGCCGGCGCCGATGATGACGATGTCTCTTGGGTCTGCCATGAGCGTTCCCTTTCCGGTTACGGTCACTCGGGCTTGAGCCCGGCCCGCGCCTTGACGTCCTCGACGAGCGTTTCCCAGCGCGCCCGCAGGAAAGGCGGCGCGCTCAGGCTGTCCAGGGCATAGCCCCGGTCGGCCCGGGCGAGATCGAGAACGGCGGAGATCATCTCTTCCTGGTAATACCCGGCCTCGGCCAGCGGCAGCCCCGCGGGCTCGCGGATGAAGGACTGCCCGCTCGACGTCTGTTTCCCGTCCGGGGCCATGCCGACCGTGTTGGCGACGCAATGGAAGATCCCGGTCGTCGGCCCGGCCGGCTGCTGCGCCCGCCCGGAGACTCGCTTCCAGGCGACGGCCTCGATCTCGTCCGAGCTGCATGAGGGATGGAAAAGGACCTTGGCTCCGGCCATGGCCGGGATCCGATAGAGCTCGGGGTGGCGGCCGTCGCGGCAGATGACCAGCGTGCAGGGGACGCCGTCGATCTCGAACAGGGCCAGCTTGTCGCCGCCGCGGCAATGGGCCTTCTCGTCGCGCCCGGCCAGATGGACCTTGGCGTATTCGTAGGCGACGGCGCCCTCGGGCGAAATGACGTGGGCCAGGTTGAGATAGCGGTCGCGCGTTTTCTTGAGGGTGCCGGCGATCACCCAGATCCCGGCCTCGGCGGCCGCCCGGCACGTCCTCGCCAGGGCCCGCTCGACCTCCCCAGGATCGAGGCGGACGACGTCCGGAAAATAATAGCCGGTCAGGTTGGCTTCCGGGAAGAGCACGACCCGGCTGCCCTCTCCGGCCGCGAGCCGGACGTAGCGGATCGTCCGCTCGAGATTGTGCTCCAACGACCTGGCCCAATGCAGCTGGACGCAAGAGACCCGGAGGGTCGAGGGGGCGCTCGTCACGACGCGGCCCCCTCGGTCCCGATCGCGGCATCGGGCTGGCGCTTCAGGAAGGTCTTGACCGAAAGGGCGACGACCCCGGCCGAGAGAGCCAGCAGCAGCAGGTCCGCCCCGATCAGGATGTACCGGCCGTTCTTGATGTAGCCCGCGAGGAGGATGCCCAGCGAGACGAGGGTGGTGACGACCATGAACACGGCCGGAGCGAGCGTGAACCAGTTGCGCTTCTTCCGCAGGAGGAGCCAGGCCGAAACGGTCAGAAGGGCCATGGCCGCGAGCAGCTGATTGGCCGTGCCGAAGATCGGCCAGAGGGCGTTGAAGGCGTTCGAAGAGGCCAGGACCCACATCAGCACGACGGACAGGCCGGAATTGACCCAGTAGCGCTTGAGCAGGGCCGGGACCTTCTTGAAGACGATCGACCACAGCTCTTCGAAGAGGTAGCGGTTGAGCCGGACGGCCGCGTCGAGGGTGGTGATGACGAAGCCCTCGACGAGCAGAATGCCGAAGACGGTGCCGAGGGCGACGGGGATGCCGAGTCCTTGATGGAAGAGCCGGCCGGCGGCCAGCGAGAAGCCGAGGATGGGATTCGACTTGACGGCCGGGTCCGTCGGCCAGACGATGGCCTTGTAGTCCGTGAAGGCCATGACGCCGCCGAGGGCCAGGAGGACGCAGACCGAGAGGAGCGATTCGAGGAGCATGGCGTTGTAGCCGACGTGGCGGGCATGCGGCTCCCGGGCCAGCTGCTTCCCCGTCGTCCCGCCGGCGACAAGGCAGTGGAAGCCCGAGATCGCGCCGCAGGCGATGGTGATGAACATCATCGGCCAGATGAAGCCCAAGTTGAGGGCCCCCTCGGCCAGGTTGAACCGGGGCATCGTGACGGTCAGGCCCTGGAAGCCGCAGCTGAAGAGCGAAATGATCATGAGCCCGATGCCGCCGTAGAGGATCTGGACATTGATGAAGTCGCGGGGCTGGAGGATAAGCCAGACCGGCACGCCGGCGGCGATGAGGACGTAGATCGAAATGATGATCATCCAGGTCGTCGGGGCCATGGTGACGGGGAAGGCGATGCCGAGAAGGACCGAGCCGGCGCAGATGGCCGCGGCCAGGAGGTAGGCGTGGAGGGTCTTCAGGTTCTTCTTATAGAGGAGGAAGCCCAGGAGCGGCGAGCAGAGGGTGATGACGGTGACGGACATCGAGGCGATGCCGCCGATCCGGCCCATGACGACGCCGTCGCGGATGACGGTCTTCAGGAAGGTCTGCCCCTCCTTGACGCCGATCTTGGCCAGCGGCCAGAGCGAGGTCAGCGAGATCGATGTGGCGCTCAGGAAGGATGACGTGACGAGCACCATCATGACGATGGTGAAGGCGATGAAGAGGTTGAAGCCCCTGCTGCCGAGGGTCTTGCGCGCGACCTCGGCCATGGACTTGCCCCCCTCGCGCATGCTGATGAACAGCGTCGTGAAGTCGTGCACGGCGCCGATGAAGATGCCGCCGAAGACCACCCAAAGCCAGGCCGGGACAAAGCCGTAAAGGATGGCCATGGTCGGGCCGAGGATGGGCCCGGCCCCGGCGATGGCCGAGAAGTGATGGGCGAAGACGAC
>CAZIQR010000175.1:0-5631 GCA_964541055.1 uncultured Eubacteriales bacterium | reverse complement strand
AGCCGGGGGCCTTGACGGCGCAGCACTGGAACGTGCCCTTGAGCTTGTTGACGACCATGGTCGCCAGGGCCTCGCCCTCGACTTCCTCGGCGATGACGAGCAGGGGCCGGCCCATGCGGGCCACGTTCTCGAGCAGGGGCAGGAAGTCCTTGAGGTTCGAGATCTTCTTCTCGTGGAGGAGGATGAGGGGCTTCTCGACAACGCACTCCATCCGCTCCGGATCGGTCACGAAGTAGGGCGAGAGGTAGCCGCGGTCGAACTGCATGCCCTCGACGGTCTCCATCGTCGTCTCGAGGCCCTTGGCCTCTTCGACGGTGATGACGCCGTCCTTGCCGACCTTGTCCATGGCTTCGGCGATGATCTTGCCGATCGACAGGTCGTTGTTGGCGGAGATGGCGCCGACCTGGGCGATCATCTCGCCGCTGACCTCGCGGCTCATCTTCTTGATCTCGGCGATGACGGCCTCGACGGCCTTGTCGATGCCCTTCTTGATCAGGGTCGGGTTGGCGCCGGCCGTGACATAGCGCAGGCCCTCGCCGTAAAGGGCCTGGGCCAGGACGGTGGCCGTCGTCGTGCCGTCACCGGCGACGTCGGACGTCTTGGACGCGACTTCCTTGACCAGCTGGGCGCCCATGTTCTCCCAGGGGTCCTTGAGCTCGACTTCCTTGGCGACGGAGACGCCGTCCTTGGTGCTGGTGGGCGAGCCGAACTTCTTGTCGAGGACGATGTTCTTGCCGCGGGGGCCGAGCGTCGCCTTGACGACGTTGCTGAGGACGTTCACGCCCTTGAGCAGGGAGTGTCTTGCCTCGTCTCCGGAAAGAATCTGTTTGGCCATGATGTCTCCTTACGATTTTCTTCGGTTACTTCTCGATGACGGCGAGGAGCTCTTCCTCGCGGACGATGACGAGCTCGACGCCGTCGATCGTCACTTCGGTGCCGCTGTACTTGCCGATAAGGACATGGTCGCCCTTCTTGACGGCGAGGACAATCGTCTTGCCCTCATCGTTGACGCGCCCCTTGCCGGCCTCGATGACCTCGGCCTCTAAGGGCTTCTCCTTGGCCGTGTCCGGGATGATGATCCCGCCTCTCTTGACCTCTTGCTCCTCGAGACGCTTCAGGAGCACTCTGTCATACAGAGGATGAACTTTCATGAAGACCTCCTTTGGATTACTGATAATTTAGCAGTCAAAAAAACTGAGTGCTAATAATATACAAATTCGGCGGAATTTGTCAAGAGGCGGGACGCCAATAAATTAGCAATCTTGAGTATTGACTGCTAATATCTTTTTTTGATCTTGAGGATCTTGGCCCTGTTGCTCAGGGTGTTCCGGTGGATGCCCAGGGTCTCGGCCATCCGGGACCGGTTGCCGTCATGCTTGCGGGCGGCCTGCTCATAGAAGATCTTCTCGAACTCGCGGAGAGCGTCCTTGAGGTTAATCTCCTTCTCCATCATGTCCTTGACGATGAGCTCCATCCGCTGATGGAGATTCAGCTCGCTAGATCTTCTGTCCATGTTTCCCCCCGCTTTCGCGGATCCGCTGGTACGATTCGTTGAAGCGCGACCTGAGGTCCTTGGGCACGAGATTGACGACCGCCCGGGTGATGCCGAGGCAGGCCGGGGCCAGGACCGACGACTCGAGCGCCGGCTGGGCCATGTTGAACGACACCAGGGCGAAAACGAGGATGCCGCAGATGAGGACGGCCTTGACAAGGCCGAAGATGGCGCCGAAGAGCCGGTTGGCGAAGGCCAGCGGCCCGACCATGGCCTTGGTGAGCAGGTGCCCCAGGATCGCCCCGGCGGCGATGACGACGAGGAAGATGAGCAGGAAGCCGAGGAAATGGCTGGCCAGCTGGTTCTTGACGAAGGTCATGAACATGCGTGAGGTCTGTTCGTAATAGACGACGGCCAGGACGAGGCCGACGATGACGGCGGCCAAGCCGATGACCTGCCGGATGAGGCCCTTGACGATCCCCATGACCACGGTCACGAGGATGATGGCCAGGAACACGTAATCGAGCCAGTTCATGCTCCGCCTCCCCGCCGCGCCCGCAGCGCCTCGACCATGCCGTAGTCGCCGTGCGGCAGGGCGCCGAAGGCGACGTGGGGCTTGATCCGGCCGTGGAAATCGGAGCCGGCCGTGGCCACGAGGTCGAGGTCGGCGGCCATCTCCTTATAGAACGCGGTCTGTTCGGGCGTGTGATAGAAGGTGTAGACCTCGAGGCCGAGGAGCCCGTGCGCCTTGAGGTCGCGGGCGTCCTCGAACGTTGTGCGCTGGAAGTAGGCGCCGGGATGGGACAGCACAGGGGCCCCGCCCGTGGCCGGGGCCGCGGCCAGGACCTCGGTCAGGGCCATGAA
Organism: uncultured Eubacteriales bacterium; assembly: GCA_964541055.1. Classification (GTDB taxonomy): domain Bacteria; phylum Acidobacteriota; class Aminicenantia; order Aminicenantales; family Saccharicenantaceae; genus RBG-16-66-30. The sequence continues at coordinate 3,275 of CAZIQR010000175.1, read as the reverse complement.
GGTCTTCGGGACGTAGGCCGGCTTCCCCTCGGCGAAGTAGTCGCTGTAGAACATATAGGGGCCGTAGCGCCGGTTGTCGGGCTCGTAGTAGCGGGCGAGCTCGGGATGGCTCTCGTTCTCGGGCTTGTCGAGCAGGATCTGGGCGATCTTGACCCCGAGCGGCGGGGCGCCGTTCGAGCGGGCCAGGACCTCGTCCATGGTCAGGGCGAAGCCGAGCTCCTGGACCCGGGCGACACGCTCGCGGGTCTCGCGCATCCGGCAGGCCGTCTGGCCGGCGATGATCTCGCCGAGGGCCGGGCTCGTCCAGTCGACGAGCGGCAGGAGGAGGTGGAACTCACGGCCGCCGTAGAGGGTCGTCACCTCGATGCCCGGGATGACCTCGACGCCGGCCCGGCGGCCTTCCTCGACGGCCTCGGGATAGGCGGCCACCGTGTCGTGGTCGGCGATCGAGATAGCCCTCATGCCGTGCTCTTTGGCGAAGCCGACCAGCTGGGCCGGCGCATAATCCCCGTCGCTGCTCTTGTTCGAGTGGACGTGGAAATCGACGCGCCCGCTCATGAAAGATCGTCGAGTCCGGTCAAGAGCTTGTAGATTTCCAGGTATTTCTGGGACGTCTTGGCGATGATCTCCGCCGGCAGCGCGGGCGGCGGGCTGTTCTTGTCCCAGGCCGTCGTCTCGAGATAGTCGCGGACGAACTGCTTGTCGAGGCTCGGCTGGGACTTGCCGGCCTCGTATTGGGCGAGCGGCCAGAAGCGGGAGGAATCGGGGGTGAAGATCTCGTCGATGAGAATGAGCTCGTCGCCGTCGCAGCCGAACTCGAACTTGGTGTCGGCGATGATGATGCCCTTGGAGACGGCATAGAGGGAGGCCTTCTGGTAAAGCTCCAGGCTGACCTTGCGGATCTTGCCGGCGAGCTCGGCCCCGATCTCCTTCTGGACGTCCTTGAAGCAGATGTTGACGTCGTGCCCCTTCTCGGCCTTGGTCGAGGGCGTGAAGATGGGCTCGGACAGGCGGTCGGACTCCCTCAGGCCCTTGGGGATCTTGATGCCGCAGATCTTGCCCGTGGTCTTGTATTCCTTCCAGCCGGAGCCGGAGAGGTAGCCGCGGACGACGCATTCGACGGGGACGACCTGGGTCTTCTTGACCAGCATCGAGCGCTTGGCCAGAACGCCGGCGTATTTCGCGAGGACGGGCGGGAAGTCCTTGGTCTCGGTGGCGATGAGGTGGTTGGGGACGACCAGTCCGACGAAATCGAACCAGTACTTCGAAAGCTGGGTCAGGACTTTGCCCTTGTACGGGATGAGCGAGGGCAGGACCCAGTCGAAGGCCGAGATGCGGTCCGTGGCGACGATGAGGAGCCTGTCCTCGACCTCGAAGACGTTGCGGACCTTGCCCATGCGGAACAGAGGCAGACCCGGAAGCTCGATGTCACCGATGGGTTGTTCCATGGCCGGCTCCTTTTTGAACCCGTCAAGGATAGCGAAACAAATCCCAAAAAGCAAATGTCAAGCGGGGGGCTGGAACCCGATGAAGTTGTGCATCCGGCGGGGGTCGGCGGGGTGGCGGCGGTAAGAAAGGAGGCGCGGCTCGCAGTGGGTGCAGACGGGCCCGGTGTTGAGGATGTGCGCCTTCCGGAAGCCCGTCTGCGTGAGGAGCCAAACGTTGGCGGCCCGCAGGTCGAGGAGGTATTTCCCCTGGTAATGGGGGATCTGGATGGCGGGGAGCTTGCCGCGTTCGACAAAGAGCCCTTCGGGGAAGCCGCCCTTGAGGAAGGCCTTCCGGACCTCGACGCCGACCTCGTAGCAGGCCGCGCCGATGCAGGGGCCGAGGGCGGCCGTCATCTCCTCCGGCTTCGAGCCGTAGGCCTCGCCCATGGCCTTGACCGCCTTCTCGAGGATCCGCTTCTCGGTGCCGCGCCAGCCGCAGTGGACGGCGGCCACGGCCGGGCCGGACGGATCGTAAAGGAGGACGGGCAGGCAATCGGCGGTGCGGATGACGAGCAGGAGGCCGGGGACGTTCGTCATCAGGGCGTCGCCCTCGAGCTTCTTCCCCGGAGCCATGCCCAGCCGGTGGATCGCATCGGAATGAAGCTGGCGCATGATGACCGGCGCCATCCGCCGCTCCGCGGCGAACGACAAGAAGTCCGATTCGCCCCAGCGGGCATCGCCGAAGCCGTGGACGAGCCCGGGCGCGGCGAGGAGCCGCGGCACGGTGAGATAGGGACGCTTGCTCTCGGTCACATCACCACTATTAGCAGAAAGGAGGGGACGGCTCAAGGTGTCACCAAGGTGTCACCGACGTATCTGGGCCAGCCCGGCTTGTCATTTGCCGCCGGTCTTCGTATGATGAACCCATTGTGCGCCTGAAGGAAAGAATAATGCCATTGATCTCGGTCCTCGCCGTCCCGGGCGGCCTCGCCCTCCTGGCCGGGGCGGTCATCCTGGCCTCGGAGGTCCGGCCGCGGGCCCGGGAGTTCGGTCTCGTCGTCGGGGTGCTTCCTCCCGGCCCGCTCAACGCCATCACCGATGTCGCCGGGGTCAAGGTCGGCCAGGTCACGCTCATCGAGGGGAAAGACGTCCGGACCGGGGTCACGGCCATCCTGCCCCACGGCGGCAATATCTTCCAGGACAAGGTCCCGGCCGGGATCTCGGTCGGCAACGGCTACGGCAAGCTCACCGGCGTGACCCAGGTCCGGGAGCTCGGGACGATCGAAACACCCATCGTCCTGACCAACACCTTGAGCGTCCCGACGGCCGCCGGCGCGGTCATCGACTGGACGCTCGCGCTCGCCGGGAACGAGCGGGTCGCCTCAGTGAACCCGGTCGTTGGCGAGACGAACGACGGCTGGCTCAACGACATCCGCGGCCTCCACGTCACCAAGGCCCACGTTCTCGAGGCCATCCGGGGCGCGTCCGAAGGGCCGGTCGCCGAGGGCGCGGTCGGGGCCGGCACGGGCACGACCTGCTTCGACTACAAAGGCGGTATCGGCACGTCCTCGCGCCGGCTGCCCCCGGAGCGAGGCGGCTATATCGTCGGCGTCCTCGTCCAGACGAACTTCGGCGGCGTCCTGACCATCCGCGGCGTGCCCTTTGACAAGAAGGACGCCGGCGTCGGGGCGGCCGGGCCGAATCCCTCCGGCGACGGCTCCTGCATGATCGTCATCGCCACCGACGCGCCGCTCGACGCCCGCAACCTCGAGCGCCTGGCCAAGCGGGCCCTGCTCGGCATCGCCCGCACCGGCGGCTATTTTTCGAACGGCAGCGGCGATTACGCCA
>CAZIQR010000174.1:0-5690 GCA_964541055.1 uncultured Eubacteriales bacterium | reverse complement strand
CCCGCCTCGCCTTGACACCCCCGCCCAATCCGGCTTAACTAAAAGCCGTGACCGTCACCCTGTTCGGATACCCCAAGGCCGGCAAGACGACCCTGTTCAACCTCCTCGCCGGCGCCCGCGCCGCCGTCCATGCCTACGACGACGGCAAGCGCGAGCCGAACGTGCGGACCCTCCGCCTCCCCGATCCGCGCCTGGACGGGATCGCCGCCGCCACCCCGGATAAAAAAAAGGTCGAGGCGGCGCTCGACCTGATCGATCTCGCCGGCATCTCGTTCGGCGAGGTCAAGACGAGCCTTCTCCTCGGCCACCTGCGCAAGGCCGACGGCCTCGTCCACGTCGTCCGGGCCTTTGCCAACGCGGACATCCCGCCCGCCCGCGGCCGCATAGACGCCGCCGCCGACGTCCGGGGCATGGAAGAGGAGCTCGTCCTGGCCGACCTCGTCCTCATCGACGGCCGCCTGGAGCGGCTCGAGAAGGACCTCAGGAAGATGAAGGACCCGGAGGGCGAAAAGGAGCGCGAGCTGCTCCATCGCCTGCGTCCGGCCCTCGAATCGGGACGGGGCCTGCGCGCCGTGCCCATGAACGCGGCGGAAGAGAAGCTCGTGCGCGCCTTCGCCTTCCTGACGCTCAAACCCCTCCTCCATTTCGTCAACATCGACGAGAAGGACCTGGCGATGATCCGAAAGCCGGAAGCGCTCATCCCCGCCCTCGCCTCCGGCCGCCGCGCCCTTGCGTTCTGCGGGCGCATCGAAGCCGACCTGGCCGAGCTCGAGCCGGGCGAGCGCGGGACCTTCATGGCCGAATACGGGCTCGAGGGCCCCAGCGCACCGCTCTTCCTGGGCCGGGCCGTCGACTTCCTCGACCGCGTCTCGTTCTTCACCGTGGGCAAGGACGAGGTCCGGGCCTGGACCGTGCGCCGCGACGCCCCGGCCGTCGAGGCCGCGGCCGCGATCCACACCGACATCGCCAAGGGTTTCATCCGGGCCGAGGTCATATCGGCCGCCGACCTGCTCCGCTTCGGCTCGCTCCCGCACGCCAAGGAAGCCGGGGCCATCCGTCTCGAAGGCAAGGATTACGTCGTCCGGGACGGCGACGTCATCTCCTTCCGGTTCGGCTCATGAGCGCCACGTTCCGCGTGACCTCTCGGGATCCCGGCTCGGCGGCCCGGTGCGGCATCCTGGAGACGCCGCACGGCCCGGTCGAGACGCCGGCCTTCATGCCCGTCGGGAGCCAGGGCACGGTCAAGGGGCTGACCCACGCCCAGGTCGAGGCGCTCGGCGCGCAGATCATGCTGGTCAATTCCTACCACCTCTCTCTGCGCCCCGGCGTCGAGACGGTCGAAGCGATGGGCGGGCTCCACAAGTTCATCTCGTGGCCGCGCCCGATCCTGACCGACAGCGGCGGCTTCCAGATCTACAGCCTGTCCCCCCTCGTCCGCGTCAGCGACGAAGGCGTCCGCTTCGCCTCCCACCTCGACGGCACGAAAATCATGCTCCGGCCCGAGGACGTGGTCGACCTCCAGGTCCGGCTCGACGCCGACATCCTGATGTGCCTCGACCGCTTCCCGGCCTACCCCGCCTCCGACGAGGACCTGCGCGAGTCCGTCCGGCTGACCGCCCTCTGGGCCCGGCGCTCCAAGGCCCGCTTCCGGGAGCACGACACCCGCCAGCAGCTCTGGGGCATCTGCCAGGGCGGCGTCCACCCGGACCTTCGGGCCCGGTCGATCGCCGACGTCCTCGAGCAGGACTTCGCGGGCTACGCTTACGGCGGCCTCGGCCTCGGCGAGCCCAAGACGCAGCTCTTCGAGATGCTCGAGCTCGGCCACGGGCTCCTCCCCGCCGACCGGCCCCGCTATCTCATGGGCATGGGCTACATCGAGGACGTCGTCGAGGCCGTCTCGCGCGGCGTCGACCTCTTCGACTGCGTCCTGCCGACCCGGAACGCCCGGAACGGCACGCTTTTCACGAGCCGGGGGCGCGTGGCCATCAAAAACGTCAAGTACGCCCGGGACGAGCGGCCCCTGGACGAGGCCTGCGGCTGTTTCACCTGCCGTCATTTCAGCCGGGCCTACCTCCGCCATCTCTTCGAGCGCGAAGAGATCACGTCGGCCGTCCTGAACACCATCCATAACCTGCACTTCTATCTTGACATCTTCCGGAAAATGCGCCATTCTATCTCGTCTAACTCCTTCGCTACCCTGAAGAAGAGTTTGATTTCGAACGCTATTCAAAAGGAAGAACCGACATGATCTTCGGAGCAGTCGCGAACCTGGCCGGTCAGGCGGGACCAGCGGGGCAGGCCGCCCGGCCCAACATGCTCGGGGCCCTGCTGCCCTTCGTCCTCGTTTTCGTCATTTTCTACCTTCTCATCATCATGCCCCAGAGGAAGAAGCAGAAAAAGCACATGGAGCTCGTGGACGGCCTGAAGCCCGGCGATCGTATCATCACCTCCGCCGGCATCTTCGGCACGGTCATGGGCGTCCAGAAGGACCTCATCGAGCTCAAGGTCGCCTCCAACACCAACATCAAGATCACCAAGAGCGCCGTCGGCGTCATCCGCGGCGCCAACGACAGGCTCGAAGGCGAATAACGCGGCCGCGGGAAGCGAGGCCTTCCCCCTCCGCCCCTGAATATCTCACGAGAGCGGGTACCCCATGAAAAAGAACCTCCAATGGAAGGTCGTCCTGACGCTCGTCATCGTCGGCGGCGCGATCTTCCTCGCTTACCCCTTCAGCGACGCCAAGATCAAGAGGGGCCTCGATCTGAAAGGCGGCATCCACCTGTCCATGCAGGTCATGACCGACGACTCGATCAACATCGAGACCGACCAGGAGGTCGGACGCCTCGAGGAGCTCCTCAAGAAGAACAGCATCTCCTTTGCCAAGGTCAGCAAGGAAGGCCTCGGGCGGATCGCCGTCCAGGGCACCCTGGCCGACCAGGAAGGCAAGACCCGAGACCTTTTCGACGAGTACTCCCGGGACTGGGAATACTCGTTCGCGGGCGACCGGGCCACCCTCTCCCTCAAGCCCCTGGTCATCCAGTTCCTGCGCGACCAGTCGGTCAGCCAGGCCAAGGAAACGATCGAGATCCGGGTCAACGGCCTTGGCGTCTCCGAGCCGCTGATCCAGCGCCAGGGCGCCGACAAGATCATCGTCGAGCTGCCCGGCGTCGACGACCCGGACCGGGTCAAGGAGCTGATCAAGGTCACCGCCGTCCTCGAGTGGAAGCTCGTCAAGGCCGGCCCGGCCGCCGACGAGGCGACCCTGCTCGCGGCGACCAACGGCCAGGTCCCCGAGGACGCCGAGGTCCTCAAGGGCGATCCCAAGCGCGGCCAAGGCGGCTTCTACCTCGTCGACAAGGTCTCCGTGGTCACCGGCAAGGACCTGAGGACCATCCGCCGGACCCAGGACGAGTGGAACAACCCCGCGGTCGCCTTCTCGCTCAACTCCGACGGCGGGGCCCGCTTTGAGCAGGTCACCGGCGCCAACATCGGCAAGCAGATCGCCATCATCCTCGACAAGAAGGTCCAGTCCGCCCCGGTCGTCGAGAGCCGCATCTCCCGGGCCCAGGGCGGCATCATCCGCGGCCGGTTCACCGCGCAGGAAGCCGACGACCTCGTCGTCGTCCTCAAGGCCGGGTCCCTGCCGGCCGGCATCAAGTACCTCGAGGAGCGGACCATCGGGCCGACGCTCGGCGCGGACTCCATCCGACAAGGCCTCCTGGCGGGCCTCGTGGCCATCGTGGCGGTCATGATCTTCATGGTCGTCTTCTACAGGCTGTCGGGGATCAACGCCGTCGTCGCCCTCATCCTCAACGTCCTCATCCTCTTCGGCGCCCTGGCCTACTTCAAGGCCGCCCTGACCCTGCCCGGCATCGCCGGCATCATCCTCTCGATCGGCATGGCCGTCGACGCCAACGTCCTCATCTTCGAGCGCATGAAGGAAGAGCTGGCGATCGGCAAGGGCGTTATCAGCGCCGTGGCGCAGGGCTTCTCCCGGGCCTTTTCGGCCATCTTCGACTCCAACCTGACGACCATCATCTCTGCCGTCTTCCTCTTCCAGTTCGGCACGGGCCCCATCCGGGGCTATGCCGTGACGCTGACGATCAGCCTGTTCGCCAACCTGTTCACGGCCGTGTTCGTGTCGCGTCTGCTGTTCGACTTGACCGTCCGGAAATCCGCCAAGACACTGAGCATCTAACATGCAACTCTTTAAAACCCCCAGCATCCGCTTCATGAAGTACAAGTACATCGCCCTGGCCGTCACCGCGGCGATCGTCTTGTCGGGCCTCCTCAATATCGCGGTCTTCAAGGGCCTCAAGCTCGGCGTCGATTTCGGCGAGGGCACGCTGCTCCGGATCATGACCAAGACGCCGTCGTCCGAGGGCCAGATCCGGGATCTGCTTCAGACGATCGGCCTCGGCAAGAGCCAGGTCTCGAAGATCGGCAATACCGGCCAGGAGTTCCAGATCCGGGCCCTCGAGACGGCGCCGACCAAGGCCACGGACCGGGAACAGATCGAGTCGCACGAGGCCCTGGCCGACAGGATCATCGCCGCCCTCCGGGGCGGCGAGGGCGCCGCCGAGAAGGCCCGCGGCCTGGTCGACCTCAACGCCATCGACGAGAAGTCGCTGACCGCTCTCCTCGAAAGCGCCTTCCCCGGCTCCGGGCCCGACGCCGCCCAGCGGATCCTCTCCTACCGGACCCAGACCGGCATCATCACCGACTTCAAGATCCTCGACGGGTTGGGCCTCAAGCCCGATGTCCAGGCGTTCCTCCAGGACAAGGCCTATCTCGGCAGCCTGACCGTCCTCAGCCGCGAGACGGTCGGCCCGCAGGCCGGCGCCGACCTCCGCAGGAAGGCCGTCCAAGCGACGATCTGGTCGCTCCTGGGCATGCTCGTCTACATCGCCCTGCGCTTCAAGATCGAATACGGCGTCTCGGCCATCTTCACCCTGGCCCAGGACGTCCTCATCACGATGAGCGTCTACTCCTTCACGAACCGGGAGATCAATCTGCCCATTGTCGCCGGCATCCTGACCATCGTCGGCTTCTCGATCAACGACACCATCGTCATCTTCGACCGGGTCCGCGAGAACCAGAAGCTGATGCGCGGCAAGCCCCTCGAAGACATCATGAACGTCGCCATCAACCAGTGCCTGGGGCGGACGGTCATCACCTCGGGCACGGTCTTTTTGACCGTCCTCGCCCTGTTCCTTTTCGGCGGCGAGGTCATCAACGATTTCGCCTTCCTGATGCTCATCGGCACGATCGAAGGCATCTATTCGACCATCTATCTCTCCTGCCCGGTGGTCCTGTTCTGGCAGAAGTGGTTCGGCTCCAAGAAGACGGCCCGGAGATGATTTTTCCAAAAATAATTCCTTGTCAAAGATGCATTAATGCTTTATACTGATTGCTGTGTGTTGGTGTAATTTTCCGAGGATGAGGTAAGCATCATGGCGGAAGCTAAAAAGCCCCTCAGCGCACCCCCCGTGCCCCCCATGTTCAAGGACTCGTTCTTCGTGGGTGAGAAGGGCACGACGCGGAAAGCCCTCGTCTTTCCCATCGCGCTGATCCTCCACGTCGTTCTTATCGTTACGGCCATCGTTCTTCCCCTTCTCTCGACCGGCGCCCTGCCGACGGTCGAGGTGTACAGCGCGTTCCTGGCGCCGCCGCCGCCGCCCCCTCCGCCC
>CAZIQR010000173.1:0-5708 GCA_964541055.1 uncultured Eubacteriales bacterium | reverse complement strand
CGAGACGGACGGCCAGGGCCCGCATGCAGGCCTCGACCGACAGGCAGTGCTTGATGAGGTTCCGATTGGTCATGTGGCTCTTGAGCAGGGCCAGGGCCTCGTCACGGGTCATCGTCGTTCTCCTTTTCCGAAGACGGGATTCTACGTTTTTCGGCCGCGCTTGACAACCGCCGTGGCGGAGGCGGCCGCGGCGCCACGCCCCTTCACGGCCCTGACGACGAAGAAGCCGCCCCGTCCAAAACCCGGCCGGGGACACTCGACCCGCTCGAGATCGGGAGGCGCACTGAACAGCGTCTGCCAGGTTGTCTCGGCCCTCAGGCCGACGCGGCCCAGGCCAGCGAAGAGCTCCCGGGGCGACGGCGGATGGAAAAAGCGCCGGGCCCGGGAGGTCCTGTGGAAGTGGCGGCCCCAGGCGCTGTCCTTGTCGATGAGGCCGATGACGAGACGGCCGCGGGGCTTGAGGACCCTCGCGGCCTCGGAGAGAAAGCCTTCGAGGTCGTCGACGAACTCGATGACGAAGACGATCAGAACGAGATCGAAGCACCCGGACCGGAAGGGCAGCGCTTCTCCGACGCCGCGGACCACCCTGATCCCCCGGCCCCTGGCCATTTCGAGCATGCCCGGGGCGGGGTCCAGACCGTAGCGGACCGAGAGAGGCCCGGCGAACCGCCCCGTCCCGACCCCGATCTCGAGGCCCCGGCCGCGGGCGGGAACGGCTTTCCGCAGAGCGGCCAGCTCCGTCCGGTAGAGGGCGGGGTGCTCGTCGTACCACGCGTCGTAGGACGCGCAGGTCCTCTCGAAGTGGCCCGCGATCCCCTGACCGGTCACCAGCGGCGCCAGGGGCAGAAGTAGCCCCGGCCCAGCCCTGGACCATAGCCGCGGCCGTACCGGGGAGACCGGCCGTAGCCACGATAGTGCCGGCCCTCCGCAGCCCCGCGGCCGTAGCCCATGCCGGGGCCCGCGGCCGCCCTCAAGCTCAGACGCGGCGCCAGACGCCTCCCCCGTCCGGCCCCCCAACCCGGCCCGAGGCCGAGCCCGCCGTAGCGGTCGAACAGGATCTTCTGGTCGTCGGTCAGGACGGACCGGACCTTGCCCTGATGGGCGTCCCACAGCTTGTCGAGCTCGAGCTCGAGAGCATCGAGTTCCTTGAGCTTGGCCTCCGGGTCCTGCCCCTTCCGGTCCATGGATTCGAGCTCGAGATCGAGCTTCATCCATTTCATCTCCAAAGGCAGGATCTCCTCCCGGAAGGCCAGGCGGAGTCCTTCGATCCGCTCGAGCTGCTCGTCGGTCAAGTCCAGGGACCCGGCAGGCGCCCTCCAGGGGCGCGAAGGCTGGGCGGCCGCGGGGGCCGCCAGCAGAGCGGCCAGGATGATCGCGGCCGGGAATCCGATCGCCGCATTCCGAATCGCTCTCATAAGTCACTCCTTATCGGATCTCAAGGTTTGCGATAGCTTTTCTTCCATGGCGAGCCCTTGTTCGACAGATGGTCGGCCAGGGCCCGGCGCAGGGTCTCCGCGGCGAGCTCGGCGCAGTGGGCATCCTGTTCGGGCAGGCCGCCGAGCAGCTCGAGGATGCCCCGCGACGACACCGCGCCCAAGGCCTCGACGAAAGTCCGGTCCTTGGCCAGCCAGGTGGCCGCGCTGCCGCAGACCAGGGTCGTCGCGCAGCCGTCCGTTCGGAAGCCGCAGGCCGCGACGACGTCCCCGTCCATGCGGACGGTCATCTCCATCGTGTCCCCGCACGTCCCCGTGACACGGGCGTAGCCGTCCGGATTCTCGAGGAGACCGACGTTGCGGGGATGTTTCCAGTGGTCCAGCACGGTCGGTCCGTAGATCTGGAGGATCTGCCGTTCCATCTCCTCCTGGAGCTTGCGGGCCGCTTCGCCCAGACGATCCTCGCGTTCCCGGTCGCTCATGCCAAATGCTCCCGGATGCGGTCCCACATCGTCCGGACGGCCCGGGCCGCCGGCCCGTCGGACGCCTCCACCAAAGGCCGTCCCCGCCTCACGGACTCGACGACGGCCTCGTCAAAGGGGACCCGGCCGACGAGGGGGATCCCCCGGCCGCCGCACCAGGACGCGAGCCTCTCCGCGTTGGCCGGGTTGAGGTCGAACTTGTTGACGGCGCAGACCGCGCGGATCTTGAAGTGCTCGGCCAGGCCGGCGATCCGCTCCATGTCGTGGACGCCGGCGGGCGTCGGCTCGGTCACGATCAGGACCAGGTCGGCCCCCGAGAGGGACGCGATCACCGGACAGCCGATGCCCGGTGATCCGTCCATGATCAGGATCTCGCGGCCCTCGCTCTCGCCGATTTCGCGGGCCCGCTTCCGGACGATCGTGACCAGCTTGCCGGAGTTCTCCTGGGCGATGCCCAGCCGGGCGTGGACGAACGGGCCGTACCGCGTCCGGGAGACGAACCACTCTCCCGAAACGCTCGGCTCCATGGTGATGGCCGGGACGTCGCAGACGCGGGCGCAAAGGCCGCACCCTTCGCAGGCCAGGGGATCGACGAGGGCCCGGCCGTCCAGGTCCTCGGAAATGGCCTCGAACCGGCAGACCGGCCGGCAGCGCCCGCAGGCCGAGCATCTGCGCTCGTCGATGCGGGCCTTCTTTCCTCCGATGAACTCGTGCCGCTCGAGGATCTCGGGCCCGAGGAGCAGATGGAGGTTCGAGGCGTCGACGTCGACGTCGGCCAGCGCGGCCCGGCCCGCCAACGCGGCCAAGGAGGCCGAGAAGACCGTCTTCCCGGTCCCGCCCTTGCCGCTGACGACGACCAGCTGTTTCATGGCCGGGCCGACCTCACGGCCTCGAACAGGTCCAGGAACCGCCCTTTCCAGGCCGGGTCGAGTTCGAGCAGGGTTCCGCCGCGGGAGTACGCCTCCGCGATCCGCCGGTCGAACGGAATGGTCATCAGGACAGGGATCTTCTCTCCGGCGGCGAAGGCCCGGACGCGCGCGTCCCCATCCCCTCCGTCCGCGCGGTTGATCACGATGCCGCGGGGCAGGCCGAGCACCTTGGCGGCCCCGGCCGCCAGCTCGAGGTCGTGGAGGCCGAACGGGGTCGGCTCGGTGACGAGCAGGGCGAAGTCGCTCCCCCGCATCGACTCCACGACCGGGCAGCTCGTGCCGGGCGGGGCGTCGATGATCACGGTCAGGTCCGCGGCCCGCCTTTTTTTCAGGGCCCGGATCACAGGCGGAGACATGGCCTGACCGATGTCGAGCCGGCCCTGCAGGACGTCGATCGTCCCGGCCCTCCCTGATTCGACGACGCCGACCCGCCGCGGCACTTCCCGGATCGCCTGTCGGGGACAGAGCCGCGCGCAGGCGCCGCAGCCGTGACAGAGCTCATTGAAGACAAGGACGGCCTGAGGCACCACGGCCAGGGCATTGTACTCGCAGACGCGGGCGCAGAGCCCGCAATGGTCGCAGGACGCCTCGTCGACCTCGGGGACGAGGACCGCCACCTCCTCGCCGGTCTCGATCCGGGGCTTCAGGAATAAATGGGCGTTGGGCGCTTCAACGTCGCAGTCCAGGAACTGGACGGGGCCGGAAGCGGCGAGCGCCAGGGCCAGGTTGACGGCGACGGTCGTCTTGCCCGTGCCGCCCTTGCCCGAAGCGACCGCAACGGTCAGCCGGGACCGCATCTCAGTTGTAGGCCTCCATGATCGAGCGGTCCTCGGCCATGAGGTCGCCGGCCAGCTCCATCATCTTCATCTCGTCCCAGAAGGGCAGCTTGCGGTGGACCTCCAGGTATTTCAAGGGGATCGGATGGGTCCCGACCACGACCGGGATGCCATAGCGCGACTCGATGAACGCCTTGAACCGGCGGATGTTGGGACAGGGCGGGTAACCGACGACGAGCCCGGTGGCCAGGTGGATGACCTCGGCTCCGTTCTTCTTCATCTCTTCGGGGACGTACTCGATGTTGCCGCCCGGGCAGCCGCCGCAGTACGAATATCCGACGACCTCGAGCGGCTCGTCCTTCGAGTAGCGGGCGAAGGCCCCGACGCGCTCCCGGACCGACCGGAGGCACTTGCCGCCGCCGCAGGTCTGATACCGACCGCAGATGATGATGCCGATCTTCTTCATGTGTACCTCCTGAGACTCCCGGTCAGGATATCGCGCTTGCGACGATCTTGTCCACAATTTCCGCAAAGGCCCGTCCCGCCTCCGACGCCTCTCCGTCCGCGACGAAGGGGCGGCCCGCGTCGCCCGAGACGACGATCCGCGGGTCCATGGGGATCCGGCCAAGGAAGGGGATGCCCATCTCGAGGGCGGCCCGTTCGCCGCCGCCGGTCTTGAAGAGGTCGTAGCTTTTACCGCAATGGGGGCAGACGAACCCGCTCATGTTCTCGATGATCCCCAAGACCTTGAGGCCGAGCTGCCGCGCAAAGGTCACGGCCTTCCGCGAATCGAGGACGGATACCTCCTGAGGGGTCGTGACGATGACCGCCCCCGTCGCCGGGATCAGCTGGGCCACGGACAGCGGCTCGTCCCCCGTCCCCGGCGGGGAGTCGATGACCAGCCAGTCGAGGTCGCCCCAGTCGACATCGCCCAGGAACTGCTCGATGACCTTCATCTTCATGGGACCGCGCCAGATGACGGGACGGTCCGGCCCCTCGGTGAGAAAGGACATGGAGACGAGGCTCAGGTTCTCCCGGACCTGGACAGGCCGGATGCCGTCGTCGGAGCCCTCGAGCTTGCGGCCTTCGACGCCGAGCATCTTGGCCAGGTTCGGGCCGTGGATGTCGACGTCGAGGGCCCCGACACGCAGGCCTTTCTGGGCCAGGGCCAGGGCCAGGTTCGCCGCGACGGTGCTCTTGCCGACGCCGCCTTTGCCGCTGAAGACGAGAAGGCGGTTCTTGATCCGGGCCAGCCTTTCCCCGATCTTCGGGTTCTCTTGAAAGAGCGCCACGGATCAGCTCTGTTTCAAGGCCTCGAGGGCCTCGCGGACGGTTCCGCCGTCGACGCCGATCACCCGGACGCCCGCCGCATCGAGCACCCGTGCGGCGTTCGGGCCGACTTGGCCCGTCAGGAGCGCCGCGGGCCGCCTCGCGGCGACGAGCTGGGCGGACTGGATGCCCGCGCCGTGGGCGGCGTCGGACTGTTGGTTCACGACCGCCTCGAACGCTCCCGTCGGAAGATCGACGAACAGGAAATACGGGGCCCGGCCGAAGTGGGGGTCGAGATCGGCGTCGAGGTCCCCGCCTTTGGCCGAGACCGCGACGACGCCCGGGCTGAGAGGGCGGGCCCCGGGGGCGGGTGCCGCCTCGTGCTCGTGCCCGCAGGGCCCTTCGTGACGATGGCCGTGGTCGCAGAGGTCCCGGCCCGCTTCGAGGGTCCCCCGGAGAAAGCGGTCGACGACCTCGTCCACGTGGCCCTCGACGCCGATGATCGTCTCGATGCCGTTCTCGGCGAACAGATCCTGGGCCCGCGGTCCCATGCCGCCGGCGATGATCACCGTGACGCCCCTCTCGCCGAGATAGCCCGGCAGGAAGCCCGGCGAGTGCCCGGGATTCGGGATCTCCCGGCGTCCGACAACCTTTCCGTCCTCGATGTCGATGAGCGTGTAGGACGGGCAACGCCCGAAATGGGCGGATACGGACCCGCCGTCCGTGGATATGGCGATCCTCATTTCGGCTCCTTGCGATCCCGCTTCTCGAGTTCCGCGATCTTCGCGTTGATCTGGTCGAGCTGTTCGCGGAGCAGGC
>CAZIQR010000172.1:0-5774 GCA_964541055.1 uncultured Eubacteriales bacterium | reverse complement strand
CTTGCGGCCGCGACATTTTAAGTGTCGTGCGTATACCTATTCCGCCACCCGGGCCCATCGAGGCGTCGAAAGCGGACCCGATTATACGATAGACCCCCTCCCCAGACAATCCGACCCCGGCGAGGCCTTTCTTTTGGAGCCGGTTGTCGCCGCCGGCGGGGCCGTGCTATCATGCGGCCAATTTGAGCCGTGCGCCCCGCCGCCCCCGGCCAGAGCGGACGGATCGGAGGAGGAGCGATGACACGCTTGAGCCGCCATCTTCTTGCCGCCCCGGTGATCCTTGTCCTTGCGGTCGCGGGAGCGACCCAGGTCCCGCTGCCTAAGGACATGCCAACGGGCCTCCACGCCGACGTCGACGGCCTGGCCCTGACCCCGCCCATGGGCTGGTATCCCTGGAACATGTTCGGCCAGGAGCCGCAGAACGAGGCCCTCATCAAGGAGATCGCCGCCGCCCTCGTCGCGAGCGGCATGAAGGACGCCGGCTATGCCTACGTCGGCCCGGACGAGGGCATCTGTTTTTCGCGGGGGCCGGACGGCCGGCTGACCTCGAACCTCGCCCGCTATCCCTCCGGCCTCAAAGGCCTCGGCGATCAAATCCATGCCAAGGGCCTCAAGTACGCGCTTTACACCGATGCCGGGACCAAGACCTGCTCGACGGCCATGCCCGGGACGAAGGGCCATGAGATCGAGGACATGCAGGCCTTCGCCGGCTGGCGCGCGGACTACATCAAGATCGACTGGTGCAACAGCGAAGGCCAGGACATCGTCCAGAGCTACGCCGCTCTCGGCCTGGCGCAGCGCGCCGCAGGTCGTCCTGTCGTCCACAGCCTTTGCTCGTGGGGCGAAGGCTACCCGTGGGCCTGGGCCGGGGCGATCGGCCACATGTGGCGGACCACGACCGACATCTGCGGACCCGGCGAAGCCGACTGGAGCCGGGCCCTGCGCATTGCCGTCGCCAACCAGGCCCTGGCCGCCTTCGCCGGCCCCGGCCACTGGAACGATCCCGATATGATGATCGTCGGCATGCCGGGGCTGAGCGAGACCCAGAACCGTACTCTCTTCAGCCTCTGGTGCATGATGGCCTCGCCGCTCATGGCCGGGAACGATCTCCGCACCATGGACAAGGCCACGGCCGGCATCCTGACCAATCTCGAGGCCATCGCCGTCGACCAGGACCCGCTCGGCGCCCAGGGCCATATCATCTGGAACGACGGCGACCTCCAGATCTGGGCCGGCAAGCCCCTTTTCGACGGCAGCCTGGCCGTCCTCGTCCTCAGCCCGTACAAGACCCGGCAGACGATCACCTGGGAAGAGCTGGGGCTCAAGGCCACCGACGAGCTTTATGTCCGCGACCTTTGGAAGCACACGACGACCGGGCTCCTCGCCGGCGGGGTCACGGTCTCGGTCGGAGCGAACGACGTCGCCTTCCTGCGCTTGTCGAAAAGAAACGAGTTCCCGATCCCGCCGATCATGGTCGCCGATACCTATCTCTTGTCATTTCGTTCGGCCGGCGTGCGGCGGGAGACGCTTAAGGGCGCTGTCACTCTCACCAACAAGGGCACTTCCGACCTCCCGCCCTGGCGGATCGATCCGAACTCCCTGCCGCCGTGGCTGCGCATCGAAGTCCAGGGCGGCGGCCGGGTCCAGACCTTCGTCAATACGGTCTTAACGGCCGGCCTGAAAAAGGGCGCCTACCATGCCCAGGTCCGGGCCGACAACGTCGAGCCGGTCTCTGGAAAGCCGATGAGCGCCCTGTATTATGACGTCGATCTCGAAGTCCGAAGCGATGTCAGGAGATAGACCATGAGCGAATCCCAGCCCGTTTCGACGGCGCCCCCATCGGTCAAGGAGCGGCTCCTCTCTCTCGACTTCTTCCGCGGCTTCACGATGTTCATGCTCATCGGCGAGAGCACCCTCCTCTACGAGCACCTGCGCGACCCTCGGCTCGCCGGCACCGTCCTCGGCTTCATCGGCACCCAGCTCGACCATCATCCCTGGAACGGCCTGCGGGCCTGGGACCTCGTCCAGCCGTTTTTCATGTTCATCGTCGGCGCCGCCCTGGCCTTTTCCGTGGCCAAGCGCGAGGCGAAAGGGGAGAGCCGAAAGGCGATCACGAAACATGTCATTATCCGTTCGATCGCCCTGCTCGCGCTCGGCTGGGCCCTCTACTGCATCGGCCCCGGCCGCATCACTTTCCGCTTCCAGAACGTCCTAGCCCAGCTCGGCGTGACCTATCCCATCGCCTATTTCCTGATGCGGCGAAAGCGGGGGACGCAGATCGCCTGGAGCTTCGCTTTCATCTTGGCCACGGAGGTCATCTACCGCGTCTTCTGGGTCGCCGGCTACAACCAGCCCTTTGTCCCGGACCACAACTTTGGCTCGTGGTTCGACATGCTCCTCGGCGGCGAGCTCTCGGCCGGCCATTGGGTCGCGTTCAACGCCTTGCCCACCGCTGCCCACACCGTCTGGGGTGTTCTCGCCGGTCAATGGCTGATGAAGGAGGCCGCGCCGAAGAAGAAGATCGCCTGGCTGGCCAGGCTCGGCGCCATCGGCGTGGCCGCCGGCTTCGCCCTGACGGCCGTCGAGCCGATGATCAAGCGCATCTGCACCGCCCCGTTCATCCTGGCCAGCGGCGGCTTCTGCCTGCTGACGCTGGCTTTCAGCTACTGGCTCATCGACGTCAAGAAATGGAACCGGTGGGCGGTCTTCTTCAACATCGTCGGCATGAACTCCCTCTTCATCTATCTCTTCCAGGAGAGCGGCGGGACGGTCTGGATCCGCAAGCTCGTCTGGCCGTTTACGATGGCCTTCCGGGGCTGGATCGGCGAGCTCCCGGCCGAGATCCTGACCAGCGTCGCCGCCTGGGCCTGCCTCTGGTACATGTGCTATTGGCTGTATAAGAGGAAGATCCTGATCAAGATTTAAAGAAGACGGGGTCAGACCTAGACCTTTTTACTTTTTCATGCCCTTCCCTGTCGGGGGATCACTTGGCCGCAAGAAAAAGTAAAAAGGTCTAGGTCTGACCCCCTCCTAAAGGCTCGACGAGGACGGCGGTGCCGTAGCACAGCACCTCCGTCGCCCCCTGGATGATCTCGGTCGCGTCGTAGCGCACGCCGATGACGGCGTTGGCGCCGCGCTCGACGGCGTGGTTGACCATCATCTCGAAGGCCTCGGCCCGGGTCTGCTCGCAGAGCTCCGAGAAGAGGGTGATGTTGCCGCCGACGATCGTCTGGAGCGACGCCCCGATCGTGCCGAAGACCGACCGCGATCTCACAGTGATGCCGCGGACGACGCCGAACGACTTGACGATCTTGTAGCCGTCCAGGGTGAAGGCCGTCGTCGTCATCTGGAAGATCGGCGACGGCCGGGCGGTCTTGGCACGCTCCTCATCGCCCATGCTTTCATAGCAGGCGAGGCAGGTGTCGGCCGTCTTGAAATGATAGAGCGACGGATAGTCCTTGCCGCAGACTTTGCACCTCATCGGTCCCCCTCTTTCTTTTCGCCGGCAGCGGTGTTCTTCGGATCGGCCTTCTTCGGCACCGGCGGGGCGGCAAGATCGGGCTTCGGATCGCCGAAGATGTAGTGGCCGAACCAGGCCAGGTTGTGCTCCATCACGGCCCGCATCGACTTCGGCTTGGTGATGCCGTGGCCGTAGCCCTTGTAGACGACCATCTCGACCGGCACGCCCCGGTCCTCGAGCCCCTGTCGCAGCTCGTAGGCGTTGGGGATGGGCACGCGCCGGTCGAGCTCGCCGTGCTGGATGAGGGTCGGGGTCGAGGCCTGTCTGATGTAGGTCATCGGCGACGTCTTGGCATAGATCGCCGGGTCGTCGGCCGGGTTGGCGCCGAGGTAGTTGATCGTGAACGGGGTGATGTCCGTGTTGTAGTAATACGTGGCCCAATTGGAGATCCCGGCCCCGACCGAGATGGCCTTGAAGGCCTTCGAGGACGTCGTCAGGAAGGCCGAGATGTAGCCGCCCTGGCTCCAGCCCATGCAGCCGACCCTGGCCGGATCGACCCAACCCTTCTTGACCAGCGACTCGACGCCCGAGAGAACGTCCCAGGCGTCGCCGACGCCGAGGTTGCGGTAGTTGAGCCGGCGGAACTTCTCGCCGTAGCCGGCGCTGCCCCGGTAGTTGACCTTGAGGATGAGCGCGCCTCGCGCCGCCCAGATGTCCGACGGATAATAGCGCGAGTCGCCCGAGAGCAGGGCCGGCCGGTCGACGCCCGTCGGTCCGCCGTGGATGACGCAGAGCAGGGCGTATTTCTTGGCCGGGTCGAAATCGGCCGGTTTGATGAGCACGCCTTCGATCATCGTCCCGTCCTTGCTCCTCCAGGAAACGACTTCCCGCGAGCCAAGCGTCCAGGCCTGGACCTGATCGGTCATCCGGGTCAGGACACGGGGGCTCCAAACGACGTCGCTGACGCCGATCTCGGCGAGCGACGCCGGCGTCGCCGTCATGAAGGCCATGCGACAGCCATCCGCCGTGAAAGAAAAGCCCGAGACCATGGCCTCGTCGGGCCCGCTCAGACGCTCGATGGCGAGGGTGTCCGGATCGAGCCGGAACAGATGGGCGGCCGTCTTCTGCATGGCCGAAAAGTAGATCCCCGCCGGGCTCCAGGCGATGGCGCCCGGATTCTCGTCGAAGGACTTGGTCAGGGGACGGATCGGTCCCCCCGCGGCTGGCACCACGGCCAGGACCGAGTTGGCGGCAAAATAATCCGTCCGGCCGAGGGCGCTCGAGAACAGGATCGATCGGCCGTCCGGAGACCAAAGAGGGGAGGAGTCGGGGCCGGGCTGGTCGACGATCTTCTTGACCGTATCGCCCGCCAGGTCGAGGACGTAGATATCGGACGTCCCGCCGTTGATCAAGTCCGGGTTGATCGGTCCGCTGAAGGCGATCTTACTGCCGTCCGGGGACCAGTCGAAGCCTTGGACGGTAAAGCTCTGGCCGCTCGTCCGTCTCCGGCCCGGCTGAGGCGCCTTGAGCGCTTCGTCCACATCTATCGTCCAAAGGTGCGCTGGCGTGTACTCGCGGCGGACGACGTCAAAATCGTCATAATAGTCCTTGCGTGCCTTGGCTTCGTCAGAAACCGGATCGCCTGCCGCGAAGGCGATCGTCCGGCCGTCCGGGGACCAGTCATAGCCATTGACGCTTGTGGCCACTTTCGTCAGCTGAACGGCTTCGCCGCCGTCCGGGCTGATGACGAAGATCTGCGATTTGTCATCGGCGCGGCTCGAGGTGAAAGCGATCCAATGCCCGTCGGGCGACCAGGCCGGACCGGACGACGATTTCTTGCCCCTTGTCAACTGGATCGACCGGCCGGACGCGACATCCGCCAGCCAGATCTGGGTGACGTAGGCATCTTGGTCAAAGTCGGTCTCCGTCACAGTGTAGGCGACCCGGCTCCCGTCGGGGGAGATGGCCGGGCTGCCGGCCGACTTCAGGGTCATCAGGTCCTCGACCGTAGGGACGCGCTTAGCGGGACCGCTGCCGGCCGCCGGCATCTGGAGATCAAGAACAAAGGCCAGGGTGGCCAGGACAAAGATCGAGAGGATGACAACGCGGCGGGTGCGGGTCATGGGGGACCTCCTGTGAGCCTATCCTACGTCAGACACGGGACGGCGACAAGGCCGTCCTGATGCAGGACCCGGCCGTGCTCGAGGGTGAAGTCAGGGGATAGGTCAGGCAGAGGCGATGGGCCGCGGGAAGGGGCCTAGCGCGGCGTTCCGGCGGCTGACCGGACGTACTCGAGGTTCATCTCCAGGACCTT
>CAZIQR010000171.1:0-5862 GCA_964541055.1 uncultured Eubacteriales bacterium | reverse complement strand
CCGCTAGCGCATTGACACCCGGCCGCGAATCCTCCTAGAATGGCAGCGCATGGCGGATGCGGGGCACCTCGATCTTGTCCGGGACAGGGTCGAACGCTGGAACGATTGGCGGCGCAAGAACACCCGCATCCTGCCCGATTTCGCCGGGGCGGATCTCTCCGAGCTCAATCTGGCCGGAGCCAACCTGGCCAAAGCGGACCTCTCCGGAGCCTCTCTCGGCGGCGCCAACCTCTCGGGCGCCAATCTCGCCCGGGCCAAGCTCTTCCGCGCCGACCTGAGCCAGGCCGATCTCAGCCGGGCTTCGCTTTTCAAGGCGAACCTCAGCCAGGCCGACCTCGCCGGCGCCAACCTTAACGGAACCGACCTTAGCGCCGCCCTCCTGATCAAGGCGAACCTGAGCGGGGCCACCCTGATCGGGGCCTGCCTCAAGGGCGCCAACCTCGGCCAAGCCTCGCTCTTCCGGGCCCGCCTGGCCCGAGCCGTGCTGCGTGAAGCGTCCCTCTTCAAGTCGGACCTGACCGAGTCCGACCTGTCCGAAGCCGACCTCGAGGGGGCGAACCTTCAGGAAGCCGTGCTCGAGCGGACCGACCTCCATTCCGCCCGGCTCGCCAACGCCAACCTGTGCTTCGCGACGCTCCTCCGGACGAACCTCCGCGGCGCGGTCCTCGACAACTGCGCCGTTCACGGCATCTCGCTCTGGGAGACCGAGCTCGCCGACGCCGCGCAGCGCGACCTCGACATCATGCCGCCCCAGCAGCCGGTCCTGTCCGTCGACAGCCTGCCGACGGCCCAGCTCGTTGGGCTGCTCCTCCACCACGAGCGGGCCCGCGCCGACGTGTTCTCCATCACCCTCAACACCGTCCTTGTCATCGGCCGCTTCGCCGGCGGCCGCCAGGACGTCCTCGACGCGGTCAAAGAGGCGCTCCGGCGCGGCGGCTTCGCCCCGATCGTCCTCGACTTCCACCGGCCCGGGCCGGGGGACCAGGCCGAGATCGTCAAGGCCCTCGGCCGGATGTCGCGGTTCATCGTGGCCGACCTTTCGGAGGACCGGCGCGTCGCCGAGACGCTCGACGCCGTCGTCCATTTCCTGCCGTCCGTCCCCATCCAGCCCATCGGCCAGACGGGCCGCGAAGAGCTCGCGATCGAAAGCCATTACCGCAAATACCGCTGGGTCCTGCCGTTCTGGGGTTTCCGCGATCCCGCCGACCTCGCCGCGCGGTTCGGACCGGAGGTCGTCGACCCGGCCGAGCGGAAGGCCGCCGAGATCCGCCAGAAGATGAGCTTCGGCGCCTGAACCCTTTTTTCCGCCCCGGTCTCGTGATAGACTCCGGCCTGGAGGACAGACCATGAATCCGCTCGTTCCCCTCGTCGCCGAACGGTTCAGCCGGCATTTCCGCGGCCAGCCGCTCCTCGTCGTTTCGCCCGGCCGGGTCAACCTCATCGGCGAGCACACCGACTACAACGAGGGATTCGTCCTGCCCGGCGCCACGGACAAGGTCGTGGTCTTCGCCGTCGCTCCCCGGACCGACGGGCTTTGCCATTTCGTCGCCCGCGATCTCGATCAGGAATTCCGTTTCGAGATCGGGCAGTTCCACCGCTCGCCGCTGCGCTGGCCCGATTACCTCCAGGGCGTCCTCGATCAGTTCGTCAAGGCCGGGCACCGTCTCCCGGGCATCAACTGCGTTTTCGGCGGCGACGTCCCGATCGGGGCCGGCATGTCGTCCTCGGCGGCCATCGAAGGCGGGTTGGCCTTCGCTCTCAACACGATGTTCGGACTCGGGCTCGACGGCCTGACCCTGGTCAAGCTGGCCCAGAAAGCCGAGAACGAGTTCGTCGGCGTCCGCTGCGGCATCATGGACCAATACATCAACATTTTCGGCCGGGCCAAGACGGTCCTGAAGATCGACTGCCGCTCGCTCACCTTCGAGCCCGTCCCGTTCGAGCGGGAGGACCTCCGCGTCGTCATCGCCGACAGCCTCGTCCGGCGCGAGCTGGCCTCCTCGGAATACAACGTCCGCCGCGGCCAGTGCGAAGCGGGCGTCAACGCCCTCCGCGTCCACGATCCCGCCATCCGGTCCCTCCGGGACGTCACCCTGGACATGCTCCGCGACCACCGCGCCGAGTTCGACCCCGTCGTCTACCGGCGTTGCGAGTACGTCGTCCGCGAGAACATCCGCGTCGCCGAGGCGTGCGCAGCCCTGGCCCGGAACGACTTCGCCGTTTTCGGGGGCCTGATGAACCTGTCCCACGCCGGCCTGCGGGACGACTACGAGGTCTCTTCGCCCGAGCTCAACGCCCTCGTTGACGCGGCCCGCCGCGTCCCCGGCGTCCTTGGGGCGCGGATGATGGGGGCCGGATTCGGCGGCTGCACGATCAGCCTGGTCGAGGCCGGCGCCGTGCCGGATTTCGAAGCCCGGGTCGGCCGCGATTATGAAGCCCAGATGGGCAAGGCCCCCAAGATCCACGTCGTCCGGATCGAGGCCGGGACCCACGTTGTTTGACAGGCCGGGGCGGGCCCCGAAATACTTTTCCGTCGATTAAGGGCAGCATGGCCAGCATCCTGATCGTGGACGATGATCCTCTCGCCAGGGATTCTCTGGCCCGCATCGTCAAGAAGATGGGCCACGAAGCGGCCGAAGCCGGCTCCCTCGGCTCCGCCCGGGAGATGATCCCCTCGAACGCCTACGACCTCGTTTTCTGCGACGTCCGGATGCCGGACGGCTCCGGCCTGGACCTCCTGCCCGAGATCCGGGCGGCCGCCGCGTCGCCCGAGGTCATCATCGTCACCGGATTCGGCGACCCCGACGGCGCCGAGCTGGCCATCAAGCAGGGCGCCTGGGACTACATCGAGAAGCCCCTCTCGGTCAAGGCCGTCATGCTCTGCATCGAGCGGGCCCTCCAATACCGCGAGAAGAAGAAGTCCTCGTTCCAACCCGTGGCCCTCAACGTCGAGGGCATCGTCGGCGCCAGCCCCAAGCTCCGGGCCTGCCTCGACCTCCTGGCCCAGGCCGCCGCGAGCGAAGCCAACATCCTCATCACCGGCGAGACCGGGACCGGCAAGGAGCTGTTCGCCCAGGCCATCCACAGGAACAGCGGCCGGTCGAACCGCAGCTTCGTCGTCGTGGATTGCGCCGCGCTACCCGAGACGCTCGTCGAAAGCACCCTCTTCGGCCACGTTCGCGGCGCCTTTACCGGGGCCGACAAGCCGCGCGACGGGCTCGTCCGGCAGGCCGACGGCGGCACCCTGTTCCTCGACGAGATCGGCGAGCTCTCCGTCTCCATCCAGAAGGCCTTCCTGCGCGTCCTCCAGGAGAAGCGTTTCCGCCCTGTCGGCGGCGGCTCGGAGGTCACCAGCGATTTCCGGCTGGTCGCGGCGACCAACAGGGACCTCGAGAGCCTGGCCCGCTCCGGCGGCTTCCGCGAAGACCTGCTCTTCCGCCTCCGGACGCTCGTCCTGGAGCTGCCGCCCCTGCGGGACATGAAGGAGGACATCAAGGAGCTCATGCTCCACTACCTGGTCCGGTTCTGCGAGCATTATGAACTCCCGGTCAAGGGCTATTCCCCCGACTTCCTTGATGTCCTTCTGGCCTATGACTGGCCCGGCAACATCCGCGAGCTCATCCAGGCCCTGGAAAAGGCCATCATCACGGCCAAGGATGAGCCCGTCCTCTTCCCCAAGCACCTTCCGGACCACATCCGCATCCATCTCGCCCGGGCCGCCGTCCTTCAGAAGCGGGCCCCCGCGCCGGCCCCCGTGGCCGGTCAGGCCGCCGCCGATTCGAACCTGAACCTCAAGGATTTCCGCGAGTCCGAGATGGTCCGGATCGAAAAGGCCTATCTCGCGTCCCTGATGCGCCGGACGAACGGCGACGTGGGCGAGGCCTGCCGCGTCTCCGGCCTGTCCCGATCGCGTCTTTACACGCTGCTCAAGAAGTACGGGCTCAAGACCTCCGGCTGAGCCGGGACTTCACGGTCCGCCCCCCAGGCCCTCCGGTTTTGGCACGAATCTTGGTTCACTATTGACGGAAATCGGCCGTAAAGGCCTTCAAGCGTGTGATGAACCTGTCTTTCTTGGTCACGGACGACTCGGACGGGGCAGGCTCGTTCCTGAGAGCGGTCCTTCATCTTGTCCCGGAGGACAAAGTTGTGTCCGGGGGTTGGAATTGAGCCGTGTCCTCTTCGTCGACGACGAGATCCTCCAAACGAAGGCCATGAGCCGGCTCCTCGAGTATCTCGGCTACGAGGTCAGGGCCATGACCGATCCCGTCGAGGCCCTGCGGACCTTCCGCGGGGATCCGGCCGCTTTCGACCTGGTCATCCTCGATCAGACCATGCCCCGCATGACCGGAGGCGAGCTGGCGACAGAGCTCCTCGAGCTGAGACCATCGCTCCCGATCATCCTCTGCACCGGCTTCAGCGAGGGCCTGACCGAGGGCCAGGCGGCGGCGCTGGGGATCCGGGCCTTCCTCTGGAAGCCGTTCTCCGTGCGGGAGATCGCGGCGGCCATCCGGCAGGCCCTTGCGCCTTCGGTGTGACGGCCGCGGGCTCTTTCCTTTTGGCCGGGAATCGGGGATAATAGCCCATTATCCCATGGGCACTCGAAACAACAGAGCGGCATCGAAGGGGAGGGCGGCCACCCTCCTCCTTCTTGTTTTATTCCTGTCCGTCGCGCTTCCGGGTTGCCGCAACGAATCCGGGCGAACCGGGACCCAGCCGGCGTCTTCGCCCGCCGCCATCCCTCCCGAGCCGGCCCGCGAGCCCCGGAATCCCGATCCCGCCCTCAACAGCCTTTTTGCCGGGATCGCCGGCATTGCGGAGCCCCAAGCCGACCGGGCCGTCAAGCCGGATGACGCCGTTTGGACGGCCTACGCCAAGTTCGTCAGCGAGGAATGGGGCCATTTCGACTCCTCCGTCCTCGAGCCGATGTCGTCGTGGGCCGCGGTCGAGCTGAAAGAAGCCCGCAAGGCCACCCGGTCCCTTCTCTACGCTTTCGGCGGTCCTGATTTCGCCACCTCAGACGCGCTCTTCCCGGAAGCCCGGGAGACGGTCCTCATCGGCCTCGAGCCGGCCGGCAACCTGCCCGCGTTCGACCGGGTTTCGCCGGCCTGGAGGGAAGCCTTTTTCACCGATATCGGCGAGCTCATCAAGGGCTTCCTCGAGCGGGGCTATTTCATCACCGGTGACATGAACGACATCTACGGCCGGGGCAAAGTTGACGGGGCCCTGCCCGTCATCGCCTTTTTCCTGGCCCGGCGCAATTGCTCGGTCGTCGAGATGACCCGCCTGGCCCCGGATGCGGCCGGCGTCTGGGTCGAAAAGCCTTACGAACGCCTGGCCCAGAGGCCCCGGCGGCCCTACGGCGTCAAGATCGTCTACCTGAAACCTGGCGATCCCGAGCCCCGGACCGTCGTCTATTTTTCCTGTGACATCGAGAACAAGGCCTTCCCCGCGGGGTCGCCGCTCTATCGCTACTTCGCCGGCCTCGAGCGGATGTCAACGTTCGTCAAATCGGGGTCCTACCTCCTCCACTACGGCGACTTCTCGACCCTCAGGGATCTCATCCTGAGCCGGAGCGAGTTCGTCCTCCAGGACGACACCGCCGTGCCCTACCGCTACTTCAAGAAGGGCAAGTGGCAGATCCAGCTCTTTGGCCGCTACACACAGCCCGTCAAGGATTTCACGAACGTCGAGCAGCCCGACATGAAGCGGGCCTACGAGGAGGACGCCAAGTCGATCCCGGCCCTGCCGTTCCATTTCGGCTATCACTGGCGGACGCAGATCGACAACCTGCTCCTGGCCAAACGGCCCCGCCGTCCCTACAAAAGCCCGGTCGTCCGCTGACCGCGGCACGGACGCCGGCCT
>CAZIQR010000170.1:3423-5875 GCA_964541055.1 uncultured Eubacteriales bacterium | reverse complement strand
ATCATGTCCTTCCTCCGCAACGGCTGCACGATGATGGGCTGGCCGAACTACATCCAGGAGATCATCATCGGGGCCATCATCATCGTCGCCGTGACCCTCGACCGCCTGCGCCACCGCACGGCTTGACGCTCGGGCACCTTCCCGCGCAAAGGTTTCCCTCCCGGCGAGGTCTAAATGATCTCAATGACCTTCAGGAGGATGATCATGAAACAGCTGAAACGAAAGCTCCCGGTCCTGCTCGCCGCCGGCGCCCTTCTCGCCGGGGCTTTGATCCCTATCGCCGCCGCCCAGGATCAGGGGCAGCCGGTTCCCCCGGCCCAGCCTCGGATGGAAAGGCAGCGGCCGTTCGCGAAGCTCGATCTGACGCCCGCCCAGCTCAAGGCCTTGGCGGCCTTCCGCGAGGCCGGGAGGGAAAAAGCGCGGGCCTTCCGCGAGGACATGGCCAAGCTCCGGGCCGAGAGGAATAAGATCTTTACCCCAGAGCAGCTCGAGAAGCTCAAAACTATAAAATCGCGGCTGGCGGTCCGAGGCGGGAGGGATGGGGCCTGGATGGGCCACGGCTTTGGTGGGGGGTTTGTCGGGCCCCGAGCCTACCTGCGGCCGATGCTGCGCCGGCAAGCCTTCCGCCATCGAATGGCTCTCCGCGGGTGGCGCTGGTAGCGGCCTGTTCTGCTTCCGCCTGAGGCGCCCTGCGGCCCGCGGACCCGACGAGCGGGGATCTATAGGACATGTCTTCGGGCGGATGTCCTCTGATCAGGACAGAGATTCCGGTTTTCCCCTGGGGGACAGGCTGGCACATTAGTTGCTTAAGAGGGGGTCGGAAGGAGAAAGACGATGAACAAGATGATGATCCGAGCGGCGCTTGTGGCGGCCGCATTCATCGTTTCGATCCCCCTGGGCTTGGCCGCCCAAGAGCCCGCGGCCGTCCCGGACCAGGGGTACTATCCCTACAGTTATGCCCGCTTGAGCTACGTCAACGGCGACGTCTTTGTCCAGCGCTCGGCGGACCAGGGCCTTGAAAAGGGCGAGATCAACCTGGCCCTCGTCCAGGGCGACACGCTCGGGACCCAAAGAGGCCAGGCCGAGATCCACTTCGGCCAGCGCAATTACCTGCGCCTCGGCGAAAACACCAAGGTCGAGTTCGCGACCCTGCCCACAGAGGGCGATCAGCGTATCGGCATCCACCTGACGGAAGGCACCGTCTACGTGCGGGTCAGCGCCCTCCTCAAGGACAAGGGCTTCGAGATCCATACTCCCGACGCCTCGTTCTACGTGCTCGAAGCCGGGCTTTACCGGTTTGACGTCAGGCCCGACGGAACGACCCGGGCCTATGCCTCTGAGGGCAGCCTCGAAGCCGCAGCCGAAGCGGGCTCGGTCGTCGTCGAGACCCATGAGGCCGTGACGGCTTCCGACGGCCGGCTCCTCGGCGATCCCGAGTATGCGTCTTCCGGCGCCGACGCGTTCGACCAGTGGAACGGCAACCGGGATTCCCTGCTCATGGCCCGGAGCGACCGCCAATACCTGCCGTCCGAAATGTCGGAATATGAAGAGGAGCTCGATGATAACGGGCACTGGGTCTACGAGCAGCCCTACGGCAACGTCTGGGTGCCCGACGTGTCCTATTACGACGATTGGCGCCCCTACTCTTACGGGCGTTGGTCTTGGTACAATCTCATCGGCTGGACCTGGATCCCGTCCGAGCCCTGGGGCTGGTCCGTCTACCACTACGGCCGTTGGAACTGGCGCTTCGGCCTCGGCTGGTACTGGATCCCCCGGTCCCATTGGGGCCCGGCTTGGGTCGATTGGTGGTGGGACGGTGACTATTTCGGCTGGTGCCCGCTGACCTGGTACGACCGCCCGGCCTATCTCTTCCGGGACCGGTTCTATGACCGCTGGAACGACCGTTATTTCTCCGCCCACAACCGGGCCATGACCGTTGTCCGACGCGAGCACCTCCAAGACCCCGACGTCGGCCGCCGCCATCTCGGCACGGCCGACCTCGACCGCATCGGCCGGGTCGAGCTGAGGCATCAGCAGCCGGGCATCCGCCCGACCGTGGACAACGCCCGGCCGCAGGCCATCGCCGCGCGGCGGGCCCTGCAGGACCGCCCCGGCAGCCGGACCGAGGTCCGGGCCCTGGCGCCGTCGCGTTCCGTGTCCTCGTCCTCCTTGCGGCAAGGCCCGGCGAACGGATCGATCCGGTCGCGGGACCGTTCCGGCTCGGTCGTCGGCGGCGGCCGCGACGCCGTGGCGCGCCCGACCATCCGCAATGACAATGCCATTGGCGCGGGCGTGCGCTCGATCCGCTCCTATCCCAGCCGGCGGGACGCCGGCGGCGAGCGCAGCGCGGTCTCCCCGGATCGGCGCGGGGCCGTCGCCGCGCCCGCCAACCGCAACGACGCGGGCGGAAGCCGGGCGGGCGAAGCCCGCTCGATCCGGCCTCAGGGCCAGG
>CAZIQR010000170.1:0-3323 GCA_964541055.1 uncultured Eubacteriales bacterium | reverse complement strand
TCCGGCCGCCCGGCCTCCGGATCCTATGGCCGCTCGACATCGTCCCGGACGCCCTCTTCCGTCCAACCGCGCAGCTCTTATTCGGCTCCTTCCCGGTCCGGCTCTTTCTCCGGTTCTTCCAGGCCGGGAAGCTCCTACTCGTCGCCTTCGCGTTCATACGGGTCCTCGAGCCGGTCCTATTCGGCGCCGAGGTCGTCCGGCTCATCCTCCGGCCGCTCCTACAGCTCTCCGCGGTCGAGCGGCTCGTCCTCCGGGCGCTCGTATAGCTCGCCGCGTTCAAACGGCTCGTCCGCGGGCCGCTCCTACAGCGCCCCCCGCTCGTCCGGCCGATCCTCCTCGGTCTCCGTCCGGTCGTCCTCTTCGGGCCGCTCCAGCTCGTCCTCCCGTTCCTCCGGCTCCTCCTCGAGGTCCTCGGGATCGTCCTCGCGCTCCGGCGGCGCCCGGCGGAGATAGACGCTTCCTGTTCGAAGTCCCATGGGGCTCCTTCGGGGGCCCCTATTTTTTCTTTACTTTTCGCACCCGGGATGGTATAACCTTCTTCTTGTCCGGGGAGGAATTCCCGGGGCCTGTTTTTCTATGGAGGTAGTTCCGATGCGTTGCACCAAGAAAACATCCATCCTCATCTTAAGCTTGGCCCTCCTCGTCGCGTTCGCCGGCACAACGGCCTGCGCCAAGAAGGCCGAGAAGACGGCCGCCGAAGAGGTCAAAACCGTCAACGAGTTCCAGGGGACCGTCCGGGCGGCCCTCGGGCGCTACATGTATCTCTCGTCGGCCCAGGGCTTCGACATCGTTCTGCCCGGTTTCGACGCCACGACGCTCGCCGGCAAGACGATCACCGTCAAGGGCAATCTGCTTGTCGATCACCCGCCCGTCTTCCTTGCCGACAGCGTCACGAGCGGCGGCCAGACGACCTACACGCGGTCCCAGGAGTTCCAGGCCGAGGATTTCGTCGAGATGAAGGCCCGGGAAGCCGTGCCCGCGCTGGCGATCACCGGCATCGCCAAGCCCGAGGAGTGGGAGGGGAAGACCGAAGGCAAAGTCTACGGCAAGCTCGAAAAGGGCGATGTCAACCGCATCGTCCTCTCCGACGACAAGGGCAAGCCCATGGCTTACATCCTCGTCGATTCGATCAGCATCTACTCAAACTATTACATCCAGAAGCTGCGCCTCTTCGACAAATTCTGGTTCTACCTGAAGGTCAAGGACAGCGTCGACAAGAAGGACCGCCCGCGGACGAAGGAGCTCTTCCACGCGGTCGTCTTCGGCGCCGGCCTTTACTGATCCGTTTCGATCCTGAGCACTCGGGGACGGCCCGCCGGCCGTCCCTTTTTTTATTCCAGGAAGGACGAAAGCGAAGCCAGCCCCTCCTCGAAGGGCCTCGAGAGCTCGAGCGTCAGGACCCGCCGTCCTTTGGCGGCCAGGGCGAGGGCGTCGCCTTTCGCCTGGGCCTTGAAAAGCGTCCCGAAATCCGCCGCCGGCCGCTTGACCCCGGCGATCTCCGGGATGGCAAGCTTCGGGACATCGCCGGCCACGAGCATCAGGAAGAGCCCGCGGTTGCTGTCGCCTTTATGGAGCTGGCCGGTCGAATGGAGATAGCGCGGTCCCAAGCCGACCGTCACCGGCAGTTTTGTCTTGAGGCGAAGGGAGGCGGCCAGGGCCGAGAGCATTTCCTCGACGTGTCCGCTCCGCGGCAGGAAGGCCAGGAGGGCCAGGTAGTCGCCCTCGCGGTATCCGGCGAGGAGATCCCGGAAGGCATCGCGGGGATCCCGCGGACGGTCGTCCGATGCGGCTCTCAGTCCGCCGGCGCACGGCCGGACGGCGGCCCCCTCGACGAGACCTTGTCCCGAGGCCGCGGAAAGCACCTGGCGCGTCCGCCGCTTGGCCGATTCGACATCCGGCTGGTCGAACGGATTGATCTCCAGGATGCGCCCGGCCACGGCCGTGGCGAACTCCCAGAGGAAAAACTCGCCGGCGAGATCGTACGGATCCTTGAACGGCAGCCGCGCGAGCGGCGAATCGGGCCCTTCGGGCCCCCGACCCCCCGCCTTGGACGGCGTTTCGAACCGGCCGATCTCGACGAAGAGACGGTCCCGGCCGTAGCCTTCGGCCGGCCCCGGCCTGTCCTCGACGACGGGCACAATGCCCCGGCCCTCCTTCCCGGTGCTCTCGGCGATGAGCTGCTCGAGCCAGGCGCCGAGCGGCCGCAGAGGCCGGGACATGAGGAACGTCAGCTTGTCCCGGCCGGCCATGGCGGCGGCGCCGATCGTCGCGCCCAGCCGGGCGCCGGGATTGTCGGCCGGCCGCTCCGAACGGCAGGCCTCGGCCATGGCCGCGGCCGGGGCCAGCAGGCGGTGCAGGTCGAGGCCCTTGAGCGCTGCCGGCAGAAGGCCGAACGCCGACAGGGCCGAGAAACGGCCGCCGATATCGGGCCGGCCGTGAAAGACGCGCCGGAAGTGGCATTCCTTGGCGAGCTTTTCGAGCGGCGCTCCCGGGTCGGTGACGGCGACGAACCGCCGTCCGGCATGGTCCTCGCCGAGCTCGGCGACGGCGCGCGCATAGAAGAAGGAGAACAGGGCAGCCATCTCGGAGGTCGTCCCCGACTTTGACGACACGACGAACAGCGTCTTGTCGGAGGGGAACAGGGCCGCCGCCGCGGCCACGTCCTCCGGCCCGGTCGTGTCGAGGACCTCGAGCTCGAGACCGTCGGGTCCGGTCGGGAAGAGGCGGCCGAAGACCTCGGGGGCCAGGCTCGAGCCGCCCATGCCCAGGACGACCGCGCGGGTCAATCCCAGGCCCCGGACGGAGGCGGCGAAGGCCTCGAGATCGGGGATGCTCCCGACGGCCGTGTCGGGCGCGTCGAGCCAGCCCAGCCGGTTGGAGATCTCGACATCCAGGGGCTTCCAGACGGAGGGGTCCCGCTGCCAGATGCGGCGGACGACGGCATCTTTCTCGAGGAGGGCCAACGCCTGGCCCAGACCAGGCTCGAGCCCTACCGGATTGACGAGGGAGAACTCGGGAATTGGTCGGCTCATAGCGGCTTCCTTTTTCTTTCTGTACCCGAATTATAGCAGCAACGCCCGGGAACGACCAAGACGAGGGCGTTTTTATGAATGGTCGGGCTTGATTATTTCCGGCGGATTCCGGAAGATAGGGCCTTGCGAAGTCTCCCACGCCGCACCCGGAGGGCCTGCCCATGACCGACGCCACGACCGCCCCGGCGGCCGGGTTCTTCCATCCGACCCGGCCGATCTACCGCTTCACGAACCTCCTCTTCATCTCCTCGCTGTCGTTCGGCAGCTATTTCGCCTACGACATCATCGGGG